>NZ_JAGYGI010000002.1:0-331974 GCF_019947365.1 Pseudomonas sp. GL-R-26
ATGTGTATAAGAGACATCTGTAAGACACCCGCACCGACGCTTGTAGGGCATTTCTCTTTAAATCACATCCCCTTGTAGCCGCCAGCCAATAGCCTAGTTTCAGACCCTCTTCGCACTCCAGCGACTCCGAGGGACACCCATGCAAACCTACCACCTGTTCATCAGCCATTCGTGGAACTACTCCGACGCCCACGACAATCTCGTGCGCCTGCTCAACGCCAAGCCCGGTTTCACCTACAAGAATTTTTCGGTGCCACCGGACAACCCGATTGTCGGCGCAAAAACCGACAAACAACTCGAGGAGGCCATCGAAAACAAGATCCGCCCGTGTTCGGCGGTATTGATCATGGCCGGGATGTATTCCACGTACAGCAAGTGGATCAACAAGGAAATCGAGATCGCCAAGCGCATGGGCAAGGTGATCATTGCGATCAAGCCGTTCGGTGCCGAGCGCATTTCCACGGTGGTGCGTGACGCGGCACATGCCGAATGTGCGTGGAACACCAACAGCATCATCGATGCGATTCGCAAGCATACGGCGGTGTAACCATGCGCAAGGGACTGTTTATCGGCATCAACGACTACACCCATGTGTCGCGCCTGAGCGGTTGCAGCAATGACGCCATGGCCATGGCCTCGGTGTTGAGGACCGACGCCAATGGCGATCCGAACTTCAAGAACATCGTACTGACCTCCGCCGAGGACTACCTGAGCCGGGAAAAACTCGAAGACCAGATCGTCGAGCTGTTTTCCGGGGACTGCAATGTCGCGCTGCTGTATTTCGCCGGCCACGGCAGCTTCGATACCGACACCGACGAAGGCATGTTGATCCCGCAGGATTACAAGAGCGCCAAGGACGGGATACGCCTCAGCGACATTCTCAACTGGGCGAGCAAGGCCACGAAGATCAAAAACAAAGTGATCATTCTCGACTGCTGCCAGAGCGGCTCGGCCGGCGAACTGCGCGCCTTGCGCAGTGAGGGCAGCGTGGTCGGAGAAGGCATGACGATTCTGACCGCCTGCAAAAAGGAAGAGCCGGCAATGGAGGGCGTGCAGCACGGCGTGTTCACCGGATTGCTGCTCCAGGCCCTGCACGGTGGAGCAGCGAACATCCTGGGCAAGATCACCCCCGGCAGCCTCTATTCCTTCGTCGACAACGCCCTTGATGCCTGGGAACAGCGTCCGGTGTTCAAGACCAACGTCTCGCAGTTCATTTCCCTGCGCGAAGTATCGCCGCTGATCCCCAAGGAAATCCTGCGCAAACTCCCCGAATGGTTTGCCGAAGCGGAGTCGGTGTACCCCCTCGCCCCCAGCTTTGAGCCCACCGAACCCGAGTTCAACCCGGAACAGGGCGAGGTCTTCGCGCAGCTGCAAAAGTGCAACCGCCACAGCCTGGTCGAACCGGTGGACGCCGAACACATGTACTACGCCGCCATCCACTCCACCGGTTGCCGCCTCACCGCCCTCGGTGCCTATTACCGCGAACTCGCGATCAAGGGACATTTCTGATGCCAGTGTTTATCAGCTACCGCCACATGGACCGCGCCCACGCGGTCAAGATCAACGCGCGCCTGATCCAGGCCAACATCAAGACCTACCTCGACGTACTGGATGCCGAATCCCAGACCACCGACGACATCACCGGGGTGATCACCCGCAACATCAGCGAATGCACGCACCTGCTGGCAGTGGTGTCGGAGAAAACCGCGCTGTCCTGGTGGGTGCCGTTCGAAATCGGCGAGGCGACCATTACCAACCGACGCATATGCTCGTTCAAGACCGGCCCGACAGAGCTGCCGCTGTACCTCGATAAATGGCCGAAGCTGACCAGCGACCGGGACATCGAGTTCTTTATCGATGCTTATCGCAACGAAGCGACACTCAAGCGCTCGATGTCACTGGAATCAGTGACCGGCAGCGAGTCGGCGCGCAGCGTCAACAAATCCAATGCGGATCGTTTTCACGCCGATCTCAAGTCCCGAGTCATCCGCGGCTTTTAACGGAGAGAACGCCGACAAAAAAGCCGACATCGCTGTCGGCTTTTTTGTGGGTCACTGCTTGGGCGGTTCAGCCGGTTTGGCTGGCTCGCCCGGTTTCGGTGCCGGGTCGTCGAACAGGTTTAGACGCTCGCGCAGTTCGTGGGCCGGCAGCGGTTCCTTGTCCGCCGGCAACGCGTTCGGGTCGGCCGGTGCAGCCGGTGCGGCCCCCGGAACAGCCGAACCTTGCGGCGCATCAGGAGCAGGCTCCGCCCCTTGCGAACCTTCGATCGCACGCTGGGCTTTCTTGGTCAGCACCACGATGTCAATACGGCGGTTCACCGGGTTGAACGGATGCTCGCGATCGAACAGCGCCGACGAGGCATAGCCGACCACACGCGCCACCTGAGCATCCGGATAACTGCCCGCCACCAGCGCACGCCGTGCGGCGTTGGCACGGTTGGCCGAAAGCTCCCAGTTACCGAAGTCACCGGTGCCGGTGTATGGCTTGGCATCGGTGTGGCCGCTGATGCTGATCTTGTTCGGCACCGCCTTGATGGTGTCTGCCATAGCCAGCAGGATGTCTTCGAAATACGGCTTCAAGCGAGCTGAGCCAGAGTCGAACATCGGGCGGTTTTCCGCATCCATGATCTGGATTCGCAGGCCGTCCGGCGTGATTTCGAACAGGATCTGATCCTTGAACTTCTGCATCTGCGGGTTTTCTTCGACCTTGTTCTGCAGTTCTTGCAGCAACAGTTCGAGGCGCTCTTTTTCGACCTGCTCGGCCATGCCTTCGACCTGATCGGTATCGACGGTGACCTTGTCCGGCTGCGGCTGGGACTTCACCTCGGGGTTGAGGGTGTTTTCCGGCGCCAGGGTCGGCGTGCCGCCCAGATCGATGATGTAGGGCGTGCCGCTTTCGGAAAAGCCGATCGGGTCCTTGAAGTAACCGGCGATGGCAATCTTCTGTTCCGGCGTGGCGGTGGACAGCAGCCACAACACCAGGAAGAACGCCATCATCGCCGTGGCGAAGTCGGCGAAGGCGATTTTCCAGGCGCCCCCGTGGTGCCCGCCGGCGATGCGCTTGACGCGCTTGATGATTATCGGCTGGTTATTTTCCATGGCTTAACGACCGCGAACCGCTTGTTCCAGCTCGGCGAAGCTTGGACGGTGCGCCGGGTACAGGACCTTGCGCCCGAACTCCACGGCCAGCGATGGCGGCATGCCGGAAGCCGAAGCCACCAGCGAGGCCTTGATGGCTTCGTAGACGTTCAGCTCTTCCTTGGCATCGTGGGCCAGGGAATGGGCCAGCGGGCCGAAGAAGCCGTAGGCGGCGAGAATACCGAAGAAGGTACCCACCAGTGCCGCACCCACGTGCAGGCCGATGGACTTCTGGTCGCCTTCACCCAGCGAGGCCATGGTCACCACGATCCCCAGTACCGCCGCGACGATACCGAAACCAGGCATGGCGTCGGCGATGCCGTTGACCGCGTGGGATGGGTGTTCGAGGTCTTCCTTGAGGCTGAACAGTTCCATGTCGAACAGGCCTTCCAGCTCGTGGGGAGCCATATTGCCGGAGGACATGATGCGCAGGTAATCGCAGATGAACGCAGTCATGCGCTCGTCCTTTAGCACCGTCGGGTACTTGGCGAAGATCGGGCTCGCGGCGGCATCTTCGATGTCACCTTCGATGGCCATCATGCCTTCGCGGCGGCTCTTGTTGAGGATCTCGTAGATCAGGCCCAGCACTTCAAGGTAGAAGGCGTGGTTGAAACGCGAACTGAACATGCCCAGGGACTTCTTGAGCACGTGCATCGTCATGTAGCCGGGGTTGGCCTGCAAGAAGGCGCCGAGGGCCGCACCGCCGATGATCATGACCTCGAAAGGCTGGATCAGGGCGGCAATCTTGCCGTGGGAAAGCACGTATCCGCCGAGCACGCTCGCGAATACGACGATGATGCCGATAATTTTAGCCATAGGTTAGGAGAGCACTTACTGAGTCGGGTTCAAGGTCATATTCGGAAGTTAAAAAATCTCTTCTTCTACTTATCGGCAAAACTGCGCCAGACTATAGCCAGTTCAGGCGAAAAGCTAATTTGACCCCTTGCGGGCATAGGTAATGTTGACGATGATCGCCTCCCACCATGGTTAACGAAACGAACGTCCCAACCCCGAAACCGACCACTCTCGAAGGCTGGGTCAAGCTTCTCGATGGCGTGCGCCTGCCGGTTCCGCAAGCCAGCCACGACCTGGTTTGCAGGGCCATCCGCGACAATCGCAGCTCGCTGCGCGATATCGCCGACCTCATGCAAAGCAGCCCGGCCCTGGCCTTGAGCGTGATTCGCGAAGCCAACCGGCACCCCCATGGCGGCATGGCCGAGCCTGCGGAAAACCTTGAGGTCGCGATCAATCGCCTCGGCCTGAAACGCACCGAAGAACTGCTCGCGCGCCTGCCCGCCGAACCCCAGTCCGAGATTCCCAAAGCCCTGCGTCAGTTGCAGATGATCAGCCAGCACGCCACGCAACAGGCCAACGGTTTTTTTGCCAGTCGCCTGGCGCGCCTGTGGCAGGACATCCACTGGGGCAGCCTGCTGTTTCTTTCGCCCCTGTGGCCACTGGCACTGACCCATCCAAAACTGCTCGAAGACTGGGAGCTGCGGGTCATCCATAAAGGCGAGTCGGCACACAAAGTCGAGCAGCAACTGTTTGGCGTACGCCTGCTGGACATCGGCCAGGCGCTGGTGGAGGCCTGGCGCTTGCCGATCTGGGTGCAGCAAGGCTATCGACTGCTGCTCACCGAGCAGCGGGAATTGGTGAAAGTGCTGCGCATTGCCCGTGACAGCGGGCATCCACTGCGCCAGCAGAACCGCCTCGATGACGATCCGACCCTTCGCCGCTGGCTCAATCAACCAGCCAATACGGTGCTGCTGGCCAACGGGCTGGCACTGTCGGCGCAACACGCCTGGGACAGCCCCCACAGTGAGCGCTGGCAGTACCTGACCAGCCTTTACCTGCAAATGCCGATGGACGAACTGCAGCAACAATTGCACCAGCAGGCCGCAAACAGCGCACGCCAACACGCCATGCCCGACCTCTGGCACCCCGCCGAGTCGCTGATCTGGCCATGGGGCATGACCCGTGTCCACGCAGGCTTGCTGCCGGCGGCGGCACCCACCGCCGAAGACCTGGCGAAGTGGCGCAAGCAATGCGCCGAATTACTGGTCGAGCCGAGTCGCTTCACCAACGCCATGCACTTGACCATCGCCGCCCGGGACGCCCTCGGGGCCTGCGGCATGCGCCGGGTGATGATCCTGATGGCCGACCGCACCCACGCCAACCTGCGCGTGCACCAGACGGCCGGGCTGCCGAAGGAGGCAGCCGGGTTGAATTTCGTGGTCAGCCAGAGCAACGTGTTGCAGCGCCTGCTCGCGCAGCAGGCCCAGGTGCGCCTGACGCCCGCCAACAACGCGCAATTCTCGGCCCTGTTGCCCAACAGCCTGCGTTCGCAGTTCAGCGGCGAACACTTGCTGCTGCGTTCGCTGGTCAACAATGGCCGGGTGATCATGATCGTCGTGGCGGATCAGGGCGGCGGGCCATTTTCGGAAATTTCCGTACAGGCCTTCGGTAAAACCGCACAGTGCATCGAAAAAGCCCTGCACAGCTTTAGCCACCGAGGCCAATAAGCTGCGTTACAATCCTCCCTTTTGTGCTCTGGAGACCTCACATGTCTGACTTCTCTGGCTTGCCGCTGGTGATCGAGCCGAGCGACTTGCTCCCTCGACTCGACGCCCGCGAACTGATTCTCGTGGACTTGACCAGTCCCGCCCGCTACGCCGAAGGGCACATTCCCGGCGCGCGCTTTGTCGATCCGAAACGCACGCAGCTCGGCCAGGCCCCCGCCCCGGGGCTGATGCCTCCGCAGGCAGCACTCGAAGCGCTGTTTGGTGAGCTGGGACACAACCCCGATGCGGTCTACGTGGTGTATGACGACGAAGGCGGCGGTTGGGCCGGGCGCTTCATCTGGCTGCTGGATGTCATCGGCCACAGCAAGTACCACTATATAGATGGCGGCCTGCCGGCCTGGCTGGCGGAAGGCTTGCCCATGTCGATCCAGATCCCGCCATCCGTGGGCGGCCCGGTTCCACTGACCTTGCACGACGAACCCACCGCCACCCGCGAATACCTGCAAAGCCGTCTCGGCGCCGCCGACCTGGCGATCTGGGATGCACGCGGGCCGCTGGAGTACTCCGGTGAGAAAGTCCTGGCAGCCAAGGGCGGGCACATTCCCGGCGCGGTCAATTTCGAATGGACCGCCGGCATGGATCAGACGCGCCAGCTGCGCATCCGCACCGACATGCCGCAGATTCTCGAACAACTCGGGATCAGCAAAGACAAAGAAGTGATTACCCACTGCCAGACACACCATCGCTCTGGCTTCACCTATCTGGTGGCCAAGGCTCTCGGTTATCCGCGGGTCAAGGGCTACGCCGGCTCCTGGGGCGAATGGGGCAACCATCCCGATACCCCGGTAGAAATTTAAGATTTTTAAGGACCGTTAATGAACAAGCGTCTGTTTCTCCTCGGCCAGTACCTGCTGCCCCACAACCTGCTCTCGCGACTGGCCGGCTGCATCGCCGAATGCCGCGTGCGCTGGTTCAAGAATGCCTTTACCGCCTGGTTCGCCAAGCGTTATCAGGTGGACATGTCCCTGGCGCTGGTCGAAGACCTGACCGCCTACGAGCACTTCAACGCCTTCTTCACCCGCGCCCTGAAAGACGGCGCCCGTCCGCTGGACGAAACCCCGGGCGCGATCCTCAGCCCGGCCGACGGCGCGATCAGCCAGCTCGGCCCGATCGAGCACGGCCGCGTGTTCCAGGCCAAGGGCCACAGCTTCAGCGTGCTGGAATTGTTGGGTGGCGACGCGGCAAACGCTGCGCCGTTCATGGGTGGCGACTTCGCGACCATCTACCTGTCGCCGAAGGACTACCACCGCGTGCACATGCCGCTGGCCGGCACCCTGCGCGAGATGGTCTACATCCCGGGTCGCCTGTTCTCGGTCAACCAGACCACCGCTGAAAACGTTCCGGAACTGTTCGCCCGCAACGAGCGCGTGGCGTGCATTTTCGACACCGAGCGCGGGCCGATGGCCGTGGTGCTGGTGGGCGCGATGATCGTTGCGTCGATTGAAACCGTCTGGGCCGGCCTGGTTACGCCGCCGAAACGCGAGCTGAAAACCTTCCGCTACGACGAAGCCGCGCGCGCGCCGATCCATCTGGAAAAAGGTGCGGAACTGGGACGCTTCAAGCTGGGTTCGACCGCCGTCGTGCTGTTCGGGCCGGATCAGGTTAAGTGGGCTGAAGAAATGACCGCCGGTACAGCGGTGCAGATGGGGCAGGGCATGGGCTCACCAAAAGCCTGACCTGTTCGCAAACCTGTAGGAGCGAGCCTGCTCGCGATGAGTGTAAGGGCGACGCGTGCATTCAGAATGCCCGCGTCATCGTTAACGTCCATCGCGAGCAGGCCTCGCTCCTACAGTTCGCTTTAGAGCTGGCCGTCGCGATCGCGGAAGCCCAGCAGGTACAGCACGCCATCCAGGCCCAAGGTGGAAATCGCCTGCTTGGCCGACTGCTTCACCAGCGGCTTGGCGCGGAACGCCACGCCCAACCCGGCAATCGCCAGCATCGGCAAGTCATTGGCACCATCGCCGACCGCAATGGTCTGCTCCAGGCGCAAGCCTTCCTTGTGTGCCAGTTCCTTCAGCAAATCCGCCTTGCGCTGCGCATCGACAATCGGCTCGACCGCCACGCCAGTGACTTTGCCGTCGACCACTTCCAGTTCGTTGGCGAACACGTAGTCGATACCCAGCTTGGCCTGCAATTGCTTGGCGAAGTAAGTGAAGCCGCCCGACAGAATCGCAGTCTTGTAGCCCAGGCGCTTGAGTTCGGCGAACAGGGTTTCGGCGCCTTCGGTCAGGCGCAGCGAGGCGCCGATGGAATCCAGCACATTGACGTCCAGACCTTTGAGC
Source organism: Pseudomonas sp. GL-R-26 (assembly GCF_019947365.1). NCBI lineage: Bacteria > Pseudomonadati > Pseudomonadota > Gammaproteobacteria > Pseudomonadales > Pseudomonadaceae > Pseudomonas > Pseudomonas sp. GL-R-26. Next base: position 8,002 of record NZ_JAGYGI010000002.1, read on the forward strand.
AAGGCCAGGCGCTCCTTGAAGCTGGCGCGGAAGTCCAGTTCACCTGCCATCGCCCGCTCGGTGATTTCCGACACTTTGTCGCCGACGCCGGCAGCCTTGGCCAGTTCATCGATCACTTCGGCTTCGATCAGGGTTGAGTCCATATCGAACACTGCCAGGCGACGGTTGCGACGGAACAGCGAATCTTCCTGGAAGGCGATGTCGACGTTCAGTTCCTGGGCGACGCTGAGGAATTCGGCACGCAGCGCCTGCGGATCAGCCGCTTCGCCACGCACGGAAAACTCGATGCAGCCCTTGCCCTTGTCGGCCGGGGTGTCCAGCGGCATGCGCCCGGACAGACGATCGATGTGATCGATGTTCAGGCCATATTTGGCGGTGATCGAGCTCACGGCCTGCAACTGCCCGGCTGTCACCTTGCGGGTCAACAGGGTCACGATGTGGCGCTTTTTGCCCTGGTTGCCGACCCACTGCTGGTAATCCACTTCGGACACTGGCGTGAAACGCACCTGTTGATCGAGCTCGTAACCCTTGAACAGGATGTCCTTGAGCACAGACTTGCCTTGCTCGGTGTCGGGAATTTCAACCAGGATGCCGAACGACAAGGTGTCGTGGATCACCGCCTGACCGATGTCGAGAATATTCACACCACCCTGGGCCAGAACGCCGGTAATGGCCGCAGTCAGACCCGGACGGTCGACTCCCGTGATGTTTATCAGGACGATTTCGCGCAAGGCGCACCCCCGCAGGTGGAAAAAAACCGCATTCTACCCACTTTCAGTGACCATCGGGCACCGTGAGCGCTTTGACGGCCTAGGGCCTGTCGCTATACTGCGCGTCAACTCCACGGACAAAAGAGCCGAGCTCAAGTGAACCGGCCTACGCCAGTAAAAACCGACAACTTCTTCCTGCTGATCTTCCGGGCACTGCGCCACCGCCGTGTACCGATTGCATTGCGCATCGCCAGCCATAACGTGATCCTGGTCGCCCTGGCCCTGGTCATCTATGCCGGTGTGATGGGCCTGCAGTTCAAGCAGGCCATGCACGAGCAGGCGGATGCGCTGGGCGAAAGCCTGACCACGCAGACGGCCACCTCGGCCACCGAGCTGCTGGTGTCCAACGACATCCTCAGCCTCAATGTGCTGCTCAATAACCTGACCAAGAACAAGCTGGTGGCCCACGCCGCCATCTACAGCCCGGACAACCGCATCCTCGCCGAGTCCGGCCAGCGTCCCAAGCATGGCCTGCTGGGCGAAGCCGAGGGCATGTACCAGAGCAAGATCACCTTCCAGGACGTGACTGCCGGGCAATTGCGCATCAGCCTGGACATGGACCAGTTCCAGCAACCGATGACCATCAGCCTGCAAAGCATGGGCATTCTGAGCGCCATCCTGCTGGCTTTGTCCCTGGCACTGAGCCTGCGCATGGGGCGTTATCTCTCCACGCCGCTGCTGCAATTGCGGGTGTGGCTGCGCAATATCGATGAATACACCCCGGCCACCGACCGCCAGGACGAAATCGGCGACCTGGCGCGTCAGCTGCACGCCAACTTCGCCCCGGAGCCCGCCCCTGTGCCGGAACCGGAACCGGAATTCGACGACATGGATGACGAGGCCGACCCGGCCTTCGAAGTCCGTAACCTGCGCGATCCGAGTTTCGACGAGAGCCGCCCGGTAGCGGCGCTCAAGCCAGCCCCACGGCAGATCGTCAGCACCGTCGAAGATGACGATGATGAAGACCCGTTCGCCGATCTGCGCGACGAGTCGCTGGATAGCACCCCGCAACCGGTGATTCGCAAGGCCACACCGAGCGTGCCGCAACACAGCGCGGTGCTGGCGGTGCAACTGGGCTCCCAGGAGCAACTGCGACGCCTGCCGCGGGCGCGTCTTGAAGAACTGCTCGAACGCTATCGCGACTGCCTCGACCAGGCCGCGTCGCTGTATCAAGGCGAAGTGGAAACCTTGAACGATGGCAGCACGTTGATGCTGTTCCACACCGAAGACAGCGGCGACGACTACCTGACCAACGCCATTTGCTGTGGCGAGCTGCTGCGGGCCCTGGGCCACCAGTTGCAGATCGAAGTCGCGGACAGCGGCATCACCCTGCAATTGCAGCTGGGCCTGACACTGGGTGAGGAACTGTTCGGCCTGAGCCAGATCGACCTGCTGCTGACTGATCCCGCCCAGGACGCACTGGCCCTGTCGCAACACAGCCGCAACCTGCTGCTGGTGGAGCGCAAGATCAGTGACGACGCGTTGATCCGCCAACGCGCACGGATCCGCCCGATTGCCAGCCCTGAAGGTGCGTGCTGCGTGGAACGGTTGATGGAGCCGTATCCATCGATGCTTGAACGGCAATTGGCGCGGATGCACGAGCGTCGCGCTTAAGCCTTGACCCCGATGTGAAGACGCCCGCAGATGAGCGATCGTCTGCGGGCTTTTTTGTTGCCTGTCATGACGCCTTCGCGGGCAAGCCCGCTCCCACAGGGGACGTGGTCGTACACAAGATCTGTGTTCACAGAGATAATTCTGGGAGCGGGCTTGCCCGCGAAGAGGCCGGAACTGACACCAGATATCTCCAACCTGCAGAAACAACAAAGCCCGCATCAATGCGGGCTTTGTTTCAAATCCATCCAGGCTTAGAAGCGGAACACTTCCATATCCGTACGAATAGGCGCGGCCATCGGAATCTTCGGCTGTTTTTCCTGTTCTACCGCAGGTGCTGCCGCCTTGGCTGCCGGCTTGCGCGGGACTTCGGCGATCGGTGGCTGATTGGCCAGGGGCTTGAGCGCCACCGACAGTTGTTCGGCCAGGCGTTGCAACAACACACCCTGTGCCTGAACCTGAGCCGCCGTACTGCCGGCATGCTGCTCCTGCAAATGGATGATGCGGTTTTCGCGAACCTGCCCGCGACGGTCGATCAGGCGCCATTGCGCGTCGAGAATCGCCGGTTGTTTTTCACCCGAATCCAGGCGCGTGATGGTCAGCAGCACCTGAACGTCTGGGGTGAAGCCTACTGTCGCCGGGGCCAGCACTACGCGCTGGCTGTCCAGGCGACCTGCAACCTGACGCAGCAGCAGCTGATCGATATCCGACGAAAGGCTGCCAGCCCAACGACCGTCGGTCGAGGCTTGCAGGCTGCCATCCGGCTGGCGCTGCAACAGGGTTTCGCGTTGCAGGTAGTCGGCCACCGTGACCGGCCCCAACAATACCGCCATGCCCGCGTTCTGCGCAGGCTGAACCGGACTACCAGCGTCCAGCTGATACAGCGACACCGGTTGGTGAACGCTGCAACCCGCCAGGCCAAGAACGCCGGCGAGCAAAAGAATAAAAGGAAGGCGCAGAGCAGTCATCGTCCCATCCAGGTGGTTGCTAAAAGGCTGACCACAGTGAAAATACTCAACAAATATGAAGAACGCGCGGCAATGCCGGCGTTTGAAAGGCCATATCATCCGTGAATATGCGTTCCGACTCCAGCGCAAAGCGCCGAACTACGGGTTAATTCGTAGTTCGGCGCTTCCAGGGGGTGTTCTCGCCTGGTTTCACCACCGCGTTGTCGCCTTAAAGCGGGCCAGGCAAGGCGGAGGCCGCTGGTAATGGTTGTTCCCTTTCCAAGGCCTCCAACGCAGCCTGGCCCGCTTTAAGGCACAACCCGAAGGGCCGGACCTGCTGTTGTGCAGGGCTGTGTTGCTCGAAGCTTATTTGGAATGACCAAACCTCGCTTCTCGCGCCTTGCCCTGCTCAACAGCAGACCCGGCGCGGTGGTGAAACCAGTCGAGAACGCCCCCTAGGTCGCCTAATTGAGGTTTTCGACGAGCAGCGCATCTACCCGCTGGAAGCCACGCGGCAACTTATTGCCACGACGGCCACGTTCACCCTTGTAGTGTTCGAGGTCGTCCGCTTTCAGTGACAAGGTACGTTTCCCGGCCTGCAACACCAATGTTGCACCGTCCGGCAATACGGCGATGTCCGTCACATACTCTTCGCGACTGGCCACTCGCTCACCGGGAATCCCGATGATCTTGTTGCCTTTGCCCTTACCTAATTGTGGCAGGTCGCTGATCTTGAAGATCAGCAGGCGACCTTCGGTCGTCACCGACGCCAGCCAGTTCTGCTCACGATCGGCCACAGGGCGCGGCAGCATGACCTTGGCGTTGTTCGGCAGGCTCAGCAGGGCCTTGCCCGCCTTATTCTTGGCCTGCAGGTCTTCACCCTTGACCACGAAGCCGTAGCCGGCGTCGGAGGCAATCACATACAGCGCATCGTCTTCCGGCATCAGCACACATTCGAAACTCGCCCCTGGCGGCGGCGTCAGGCGACCGGTCAGCGGCTCGCCCTGGCCACGGGCCGACGGTAAGGTGTGGGCGGCCACCGAATAACTGCGGCCGGTGGAGTCGATAAACACGGCAAACTGGTTGGAGCGCCCGGCTGCCAGCGCCCTGAAACCGTCCCCGGCCTTGTAGGAAAGCCCGGTGGCGTCGATCTCGTGGCCCTTGGCGGAGCGAATCCAGCCTTTTTCCGACAGCACGACCGTCACTTTCTCGTTCGGCAGTAGATCGTGCTCGGTCAGGGCCTTGGCTTCGGCGCGCTCGACGATAGGCGACCGACGGTCATCCCCGTAGGTTTCAGCGTCCTTGATCAGTTCGCTGCGCACCAGTTTTTTCAACTTGGTTTCGCTGCTCAGCAGGGCCTGCAGCTTGGCTTGTTCCTTGAGCAGTTCATCCTGCTCGGCACGCAGCTTCATCTCTTCCAGTCGCGCCAACTGACGCAGACGGGTGTCGAGGATATAGTCAGCCTGGATTTCGCTCAGGGCGAAACGCTCGATCAGCGCAGCTTTCGGATGCTCCTCGGTTCGGATGATGTGGATCACTTCATCCAGGTTGAGGTAGGCAATCAACAAACCATCCAACAGGTGCAGGCGACGCTCGACCTTGTCGAGGCGGAATTGCAGGCGACGACGCACGGTCTGCACCCGGAACTCCAGCCATTCGACCAGCAGCGCCCGCAGGTTTTTCAGCTGCGGCTTGCCGTCCAGGCCGATGATGTTGATGTTGACCCGGTAGCTCGACTCCAGCTCGGTGCTGGCGAACAGGTGCTGCATCAGCGCATCGTGGTCGAAGTTTTTCCGCGCACCCGGAATGATCACGATCCGGCACGGGTTTTCGTGGTCGGATTCGTCACGCAGGTCGGCAATTTGCGGCGCTTTGGACGGCTTGGCCTGCATCATCGCGGCGATCTGCTCCAGCACCTTGGCGCCCGAGACCTGATGCGGCAGCGAGGTGACGATGATGTCGCCGTCTTCGATGTGATACACGGCGCGCATGCGCACCGAACCACGACCGGTTTCGTAGATTTTCAGCAGGTCGGCGCGCGGGGTGATGATTTCCGCTTCGGTCGGGTAGTCCGGGCCCTGGATGTGTTCACAGAGCTGCTCGACCGTGGCCTTCGGCTCGTCGAGCAAACGCACGCACGCCGTGGCGACTTCCCGCAGGTTGTGCGGCGGAACGTCGGTGGCCATGCCCACGGCGATACCCGTGGTGCCGTTGAGCAGGATGTTCGGCAGACGGGCCGGCAACACCAGTGGCTCGTCCAGCGTGCCGTCGAAGTTCGGGCCCCAGTCCGCCGTGCCCTGGCCCAGCTCGCTGAGCAGCACTTCGGAATAACGCGACAGCCGCGCTTCGGTATAACGCATGGCGGCGAAGGACTTGGGATCGTCCGGCGCACCCCAGTTGCCCTGGCCGTCGACCAGCGTGTAGCGATAGCTGAACGGCTGGGCCATCAGCACCATGGCTTCGTAGCAGGCCGAGTCGCCGTGGGGGTGGAACTTACCGAGCACGTCACCGACGGTACGCGCCGATTTCTTGTGCTTGGAATCGGCGTCCAGCCCCAACTCGCTCATCGCATAAATGATGCGACGCTGTACCGGTTTCAGGCCGTCGCCGATATGCGGCAGGGCACGGTCCATGATCACGTACATGGAGTAGTTGAGGTAGGCATTTTCGGTGAAGTCAGCCAGTGACCGGCGTTCTACACCGTCCAGGCTGAGATCAAGGGAGTCGCTCATGCGGGCCTCATCGGTTCGTTGTCTGGCGCAGCAGCATGGTGCCACCGCGCTGGGTAAATTCAAGTTTGTTCAGTGCGCTCATGCCGAGCAACACCTGATCGCCATGCAGCCCCGGGGCCACCAGTGCGCGTACATCCCGCAGCACGATGTCGCCCAGTTGCAGGCGCTCGATACGGGTGCGATAGCCCTGGCTCAGGCCATTGGCCGTGCTCAGGGTCACGCCGAATCCTTCTTCGAGCTTCAAACGCTTGGCCAGGTCCAGAGGGATCGATACATCGGTCGCCCCGGTATCGAGCATGAAGTCCACCGGCTGGCCGTTGATCTGGCCGCTGGCGACGAAATGCCCCTGCACATTGCTCACCAGTTTCACCTCGATGAAACCTTCGCCCTGCTCCGAACTGACTACCACATTCGGATTTTGCTGACGCGCTTCCCACTGGCCGAAAAAACGCGTGGCCAGAAACAGCGCCGCACACCAGGCCAGCACCATGAACACCCGGCCGATTCGCTGCCCCGGGCTTTGTTGCCTCATGGATTGGCACTCCAGCCACCGTCCGGTGCAGCGAAGCGCCAGACCACCGGGCGGACTTCGCCATCGGCGCGCGCGCCGAAGTTATTGTCAACGCCGATCCAGGCGCCATCGGCATCCACGATCAACGCTTCTTCCAACCCGTAATTCTGTGAATAACGACGGTTTTCCTGCAACAGCTCGTCGGCGTACGACCAGCAGCGCTCGACCTTGGCCGTCTGTGCATCACGGCGGCAGATCTGGAAGGCATTGCGTTCAAGGGTGAACAGCTTGCCGTTGAACAGCGACAGGTCAGAAAAATCCCGCGGGACAGGCTTGGCATGGGGAAACTGCTCGGGCTGCATTTCCATGCCCGCCTCGCTCAGCAGCACGCAACCACCGTCGCAATCCCACAACGTCTGCTGGCGCTTGATCATCAGCAGTCCCCGGCCTTGACGCTCGGCGGCGAGCCACATCTGATCCCCCGCCGGATTGATCACCAGCCCTTCGAACAGCGCATTGAATTGCAACAGCAGGCCTCTGGCCCGTGCTTCGCGAACCATCATCGGCGAAACTTTCAGCCAGGTGGCAGGCCCCGTTGGCGGCACTTGCAAGACAGCGGCATGGCCTTCGCTGACGATGTAGCGATTGCCGGCGCTGTCGCAGGTGATGCCTTCGAAGTCCAGATCACCGCCACGCACAAACGAAGCCCCCCAGACGCGAGCCTTCAGCCCCCAAGGCAAACCGCTGTCAGGCACCGTCGGTACGTCGATGTGCACCGTTTCGGCCTGCCATACGGATTCGCGGGTATCGAGGCGGTAGATCTGGTCATCATCACGGTCGGAAACCGTCCACAGGTCATTGCCGCACTGCGCCAGCCCGGACAGGTTGCCGCCGCGCATGCCTTCGACGGCATGCCCGGACAACAGGCGCAGCTGTGGCGCCGGCTCGGCAAATACCGTAATCGACGTCAGCAGCAACCCACAGGCCAGGGCAAAGCCCAGACGCATCAGCCCAGCACCTCGGCCAGGTTGCCCTTGGACTCCAGCCAGGTCTTGCGGTCACCGGCGCGTTTCTTCGCCAGCAGCATGTCCATCATTTCCGAGGTAGCCTCGAAATCTTCCAGGGTCAACTGCACCAGACGCCGAGTGTTCGGGTCCATGGTGGTCTCGCGCAACTGCGGCGGGTTCATTTCGCCCAGCCCCTTGAATCGGGTGACTTGCGGCTTGCCGCGCTTCTTCTCGGCCACCAGGCGATCGAGAATCCCGTCGCGCTCGGCTTCATCGAGGGCGTAGTAGATCTCTTTGCCCAGGTCGATGCGGTACAACGGCGGCATCGCGACGTAGACGTGACCGGCATCCACCAACGGGCGGAAATGCTGGACGAACAAGGCGCACAGCAAAGTTGCGATGTGCAGACCGTCGGAGTCGGCGTCGGCGAGGATGCAGATCTTGCCGTAGCGCAGCTGGCTCATGTCTGCCGCGCCCGGATCGACACCGATGGCCACGGCGATGTTGTGCACTTCCTGGCTGGCCAGCACTTCGCTGCCGTCGACTTCCCAGGTGTTGAGGATCTTGCCGCGCAACGGCAGGATCGCCTGGAATTCCTTGTCCCGCGCCTGTTTGGCCGAGCCGCCAGCGGAATCACCTTCGACCAGGAACAGCTCGGAACGCATCGGGTCTTGCCCGGCACAATCGGCCAGCTTGCCCGGCAGCGCCGGGCCTTGGGTAATGCGTTTGCGCTCGACCTTCTTGCTGGCCTTGAGGCGACGACCGGCGTTGTTGATCGCCAGTTCCGCCAGCAGCATGCCGGTTTCCGGGTTGGCGTTGAGCCACAGGCTGAACGCATCCTTGACCACACCGGAGACGAACGCCGCCGCTTCACGAGAAGACAGGCGCTCCTTGGTCTGGCCGGAGAATTGCGGTTCCTGCATCTTCATCGACAGCACGAAGGCGATGCGCTCCCAGACGTCTTCCGGCGCCAGCTTCACACCACGTGGCAGCAGGCTGCGGAACTCGCAGAACTCGCGCATGGCGTCGAGCAGGCCTTGGCGCAAGCCGTTGACGTGGGTACCGCCCTGGGCGGTCGGGATCAGGTTGACGTAACTTTCCTGCACCGCATCGCCGCCTTCCGGCAGCCACAGCAGCGCCCAATCCACGGCTTCCTTGTTACCGGCAAAAGCGCCGCAGAACGGTTCGTTCGGCAGGCGCTCGAATTCGCTGACCGCATCCACCAGGTAGGAACGCAAGCCGTCTTCGTAATGCCATTCGACTTTCTCGCCGGTGGCCTTGTCTTCAAAGCTGACCAGCAAGCCCGGGCACAGAACGGCCTTGGCCTTGAGCACATGCTTGAGGCGGCTGATGGAGAATTTTGGGGAGTCGAAGTATTTCGGATCCGGCGCAAAGAACACGCTGGTGCCGGTGTTGCGCTTGCCGACCGTACCGATGATCTCCAGCTCGGTGGCCTTGTAGCCATCCTTGAAGGTCATCTGGTATTCGTTGCCGTCACGCTTTACCCGCACCCGCACTTCGGTGGACAAGGCGTTGACCACGGAAATACCCACCCCGTGCAGACCGCCGGAGAACTGGTAGTTCTTGTTGGAGAACTTGCCACCGGCATGCAGCTTGGTGAGGATCAACTCAACGCCCGAAACTCCTTCCTCGGGGTGAATGTCCACCGGCATGCCACGGCCGTCGTCGCTGACTTCTACGGAATGGTCGGCATGCAGGATCACCTGTACCGATGTGGCATGCCCGGCCAAGGCTTCGTCGACACTGTTGTCGATGACTTCCTGGGCAAGGTGGTTCGGCCGACTGGTGTCGGTGTACATGCCGGGGCGTTTGCGCACCGGGTCGAGGCCCGAGAGGACTTCGATGGCGTCTGCGTTATAAGAGCTAGCGCTGGGAGTGGCCATGGGGTCTCGTCGTCAGTGTTCGGTGAAAAAAGAATTCATGGGCTATCGCTCACAATGCGGTGAAATCGATTGCCTGATACAAATCGGCGCCAATGCCGGCAAAACTCAACATGGCCGGCAGTCGCGTGGCAAAACCCTGGAAACTGTGGTCGCCGCCGGCCTGGATACGCAAGGCGCATGCCCGGTAATACTGCTGGGCGAGGCGATAGTCCAGCGTTTCGTCAGCTGTCTGCAACCATACCTGATAACGCTGCGGTTCCTGGGGTGCCGGCACTTCCAGTTCGGCCAGGGCCGTCACGTGGTCGTGGGTCATTTCCCAGGTCTCTTCGGTATACAGGTTTTTCTGCGTCCCCAGAAAGCCGTCGAACATCCGGTGCGGGCTGACGGCAGGGTTGATCAACAGGGCTTTCAAGCCAAGGCGCTCAGCCAAGTGAGTGGCATAGTAGCCGCCGAGCGAGCTGCCGACCAGCAGTGGTCGCCCCAGCTCGGCGATCGCCTGTTCCAGCTGCTCGATAGCGCGGCGCGGGTGGTGGTGCAATGCCGGAACACGCAAGTGTTCGCTCAGGCCCAGTCGCTCCATCACGTCGATCAACTGGCAGGCCTTCTTCGACAACGGCGAGCTGTTGAAGCCGTGGATATAAAGGATCGAACCGGACATTTGAGCTCCCTGTGCGTCGGCTAAAGAGGCGGAGTTTACTGTAGGAGCGAGCTTGCTCGCGATGGTCGTCAACGATAACGGTGAAAACCTGGCGCCCTGCGGCGCTCTCAGGCTAATCGCGAGCAATCGAGCGTCGACCGGCTGCTCCTACAGGGGGGGTGTTTCAGTAGCCGTTGGAACCGTAATCCACGGTGAAATCAAACCCGGTGACCCGCTCCACCCCGGTTTCCAGCCGCCCGTCGGGCAGCAACCGCAACCAGCGATAGCCCGGCGCCTGTTCCCCGACCTTGAAATCCTCGCTCCCCGGCTCGAACTGGATGCAGGTCGAGGGCGAGGCGATCAACCGCACACCATTGCGCATCTGGTCGACTTCCTGATGCACATGCCCCCACAACACTGCACGCACCTGTTCGAAACGGTCCAGCACGGCGAACAGCGCCTCGGGATTGCGCAAGCCAATCGGCTCCATCCATGCACAACCGATGGACACCGGGTGATGGTGGAAGCACACCAGATGATGGCGTTCCGGCGCTTCGCTCAACGAGCGGGCGAGCAACTGCAGCTGTTCATCCTGCAAATAACCCGGCACCGAGCCTGGCACCGCCGAATCGAGCAAGGTGACCCGCCAGTTGCCGATATCCACCACAGGTTCCAGCAAAGCGCTCTGCACCGCCGCCTCGGCCATGATCTGCGGCTCATCGTGATTGCCGGGAATCCAGCGCGCCGGCGCATCGAGCTGGCGCGTCATGTCGCGAAACAGCTGGTAGGACTCCAGCGTCCCGTCCTGGGACAGGTCACCTGTGGCCAGGATCAAGTCAATCCGCGGCTGTTGCGCGCGCACCAGTTCGATGACCTTTTGCAGGCTGTCGCGGGTGTTCATGCCCAGCAACACGCCGTCCGCTTCGGCAAACAGGTGGCTGTCGGAGATTTGCACCAGCAACGCCGGATCGGCGGTGGTCAATGTGGATACGCTCGGCAAGGCGTTCTCCCAGGGCGTGATCACGGGGATGGATAAGTGCCGCAATTATGCTGGGGGACGATCAAAAGGGGAAACCTGTGAACCTGACACAGTTCACAACTGCGCTTCACAACTAACGTACTACTTCGTACTCATGCCCCAGCGCCAGGCAATGGCTCAGCCATTCGCCCAGAAACATGTTCAGCTGGGCCTTTTCGTCCGGCTGGTGCATCGAGGCATTCGGGTAAGGATAGATGCCGCGAAAGCGTCGTGCATGTTCGGCGCTGACCACTTCGGCCATGCGCGCGTCGTGATAGACCTGCACTTCCAGTTGCGGCACCGGCAGCCAGGGCAGGCTGTGCTCCTGACGCACTTGCAGGGTCGTGGTGTAAGGACAGGTCAGCAGCACTTCCAGGGCCAGCACGCCGAGCATCTGGTCGCCATGGGTCACGGCGATGCGCCGCGCGGCAGGCTCGCTGCGCATGTCCGGCAGCAGTCGCATCAGGCGCGCGTAGTTCGCCTCGCAGGACGCTTGCAGCCCCACCAGGTCCACCCGATAGCGATCGCGCAGCTTGTTTACGACCATAACCCCCTCACTTCAACACGGTTCAAAGCCAGCCATTGCAAGGCAATGATGCTCGCCGCGTTGGCAATACGTCCGTCGCGCACGGCTTGCAGGGCATCTTCGAAAGCCCAGACCGTGACGCGAATATCTTCTGCCTCTTCCTCCAGCCCATGCAGGCCGCCAACCCCGGTGGTGTCACAACGCCCCAGGTACAAATGCACGAACTCGTTGCTGCCGCCCGGCGATGGAAAATATTTGAGCATCGGCCAGAGCGCCCCGATTACCAGCCCAGCTTCCTCCTGCGCCTCGCGGTGAGCAACTGCTTCCGGCACTTCATCCTTGTCGATCAGACCAGCGACCAGTTCGATCAGCCACGGGTTGTCGGTCTTGCCCATGGCACCGACGCGAAACTGCTCGATCAGCACCACTTCATCGCGCTGCGGGTCGTAAGGCAGCATGCAGACCGCGTCATGGCGAACGAACACTTCACGATTGATCTCGCGGCTCATGCCCCCGGCGAACAATTCGTGGCGCAAGTGCACGCGTTCGAGTTTGTAGAAGCCCTCGTAGCACTTTTCGCGCCGCACGATATCAACGGCGGTCGGAATGGCGTTGGCAAAATCCGTCATGACTATCCTCTTTTACTGCAAATCCTGTTCGAGGTTGCTTTTTTCCTGGGCCTCGACTTCGCGCCATCCTAACGCGCCCGTGACGTTTGATGCAGCCCCTTTCCCGTCAGCGGGATAGACGGTGAGGGCGAAACCCACTCTAATTAGCTTAGTGGCGAACTGACTGCTTTGTTGAGAGTCGAAGCCGGTAACTTTTTGCCTTCCCCTGTTTCAGAAAGGACGCTCATGTCGCTTTTCAAAATCGCCTCCGTGGCCGCTATCGCCCTGACCCTGGGCGCTTGCGCGAGCCTGTTCCAGCCCAACTACCGGACGCCGCTGGAAACCACCCGCGACGCCTCCGAGCAACTCAAGCCCGGTTGCAGCAACCCGGATTGCCCGCTGGTCAACATCGACACCCTGCACTTCCCGGACGAGCCTGCACTGGACGGCATCATCGAAAAACGCCTGCTGCAATTGACCCGTACCTCGCCTGACGCCCCCGTCGCGCCGACCCTGGCAGCCTATCGCGATGAGTTTTTGCGCACCGCCGGCCCGCGCAACAGCAGCTATCTGCAGGCAAAGGTACGCGAGCAGCATGACGGCTTGGTGATCGTCGAATTGTCCAGCTACCTGGACACTGGCGGTGCCCATGGCACCCCAGGTCGAGGTTTCATCAACTATTCGCGCCAGCAGCATAAAGTGTTGACGCTGTCGGACATGCTGGTGCCAGGGCAGGAAGACGCGTTCTGGAAAGCCGCGCAAGTGGCACACAACAGCTGGCTGATCAGCACCAAGCTCGATCAGGAACCGGAGTTCGTGAAGAGCTGGCCGTTCCAGAAAACCCAGAACGTGGCGCTGACCTACGGAGGGGTGATCCTCAAGTACGAAACCAGCACCATCGCGCCTTACGCGCTGGGCCATGTCGAACTGAAGATCCCCTACCCTCGCCTGAACGGCATCATCAAGCCCGAGCTGTTTCCCGGCCGTAACTGAAGGCCCGGCCCAGCACGAGCTGGAGCAACCCTGCCACTACCAGTGCCGGCAGGGTTGCACCGATGTCCGGATACAGGTTGGCCAACAAGTGATAGGTGCTGACCCCGCCCAGCCAGGCGAGCAGCGCCGGCCAGCGCAGTGCGGCCGAGGCCACCTGGGCGCTGCGCTTGCGCAGGATGAAGTGATCCACCAACACCACGCCGAACAACGGCGCAAACACCGAACCGATAAGCAACAGGAAGTTCTGGTACTGAGCCAATGGCGCCAGCAGGGCAATCAGCGTGCAGATAACGCCGATGGCCAGTGCCAGGTGCTCGACTTTGGCGCGCAGCAGAATCCCGCTGGACACCGCCGCCGAGTGAATATCGGCAAAGGCGTTTTCCGATTCATCCAGAAGAATCAGCAGCAGCGGAATCCCCAGGCCGGCACCGGCCAGCGCCAGCAGCAAGGCATTGACTTCACCGCTCGGCGCGAACGCCAGGGTGTAGGCCACGCCCAGGCTCATCAGCCAGAAATTACCGATGAAGAAACCGATGGCGGTGCCACCGAAGACGTTTTTCGCCCGTTTGCCGAAGCGCGAGTAGTCGGCGATCAGCGGCAACCACGAGAGCGGCATGGCAATGGCGATGTCGAACCCCACGGCGAACGGCATCGACCCGTCACCGGCCTGGGCCCACAACGCGGCCAGGTCAGCCTTGGCGAACAGGTTCCAGGTCAGCCAGGTGCACGCGGCCAGCAGCAGCCAGATGCCCCATTTGCGCAGGATCTGCCGCACGAAAGTCAGCGGACCGCTGACGGCCAGCAAGGTCGCCAGTGCGCCGAAGAACAGCGTCCACAGCACGGGATTGGACAGCAGGCTGCCTTCGCTGAAAGCCTTCGCGCCCAACAGGCTGGCGGCATCGCGCATGACGATGATTTCGAACGAACCCCAGCCGATCAGTTGCAGCAGGTTCAACACCGCCGGCAGGCTCGCACCTTTGGCGCCTAAGCTGAGCTTGAGCGCGGCCATCGACGACAGGCCGGTGTCACTGCCGATCACCCCGACGGCGGCCAGCAGCAGAACGCCGACCAGGGTGCCGAGAAAAATTGCCAGCAACGATCCGGACAGGCCCAGGCCCGGCGCGAGCAATGCACCGGTCTGCAGGACCATCAGGCCGATGCCGAGGGAGAACCACAGGGAAAACAGGTCGCGGCCGCCGAAGACACGTTTGTCGGTCGGCACTGCGATATCGGGAGAATAAGTGCTGGGTTGAATGCTCAAGGGTGTTATCTCAGAGGGACATTTGTTGTTGTGTTGTTCACACACGCCCTTGTGGCGAGGGGGCTTGCCCCCGTTGGGCTGCGAAGCAGCCCCAAAACAGACAACTGAATTCTGCCTGTGAGAACTCATCGCCGGATTTACGACCGCTTCGCGGCCGAACGGGGCGGTGCGGCGGCCCGACAAGCCCCCTCGCCACAGGGTTATCAGTGCCGAATCAAACTTTCTGGTACAGCTGACTGCCTTCCTGCTTGAAGCGCTCGGCCTGTTCGGCCATGCCCTGGGCGACGTCCACGTCGACCGCTTCGATCCGTTGGTTGGCCGCATACTCGCGGACTTCCTGGGTGATCTTCATCGAGCAGAATTTCGGCCCGCACATCGAGCAGAAGTGCGCGACCTTGGCCGAATCCTTCGGCAGGGTTTCGTCGTGATACGAACGCGCGGTGTCCGGATCGAGCCCCAGGTTGAACTGGTCTTCCCAACGGAACTCGAAACGCGCCTTGCTCAAGGCATTGTCGCGGATCTGTGCGCCCGGGTGCCCCTTCGCCAGATCGGCGGCATGCGCGGCGATCTTGTAGGTGATGATCCCGGTCTTCACGTCATCCTTGTTCGGCAGGCCCAAGTGCTCCTTCGGCGTCACGTAGCAGAGCATGGCGCAACCGAACCAGCCGATCATCGCCGCGCCGATACCGGAGGTGATGTGATCGTAGCCCGGCGCGATGTCGGTGGTCAGCGGGCCGAGGGTGTAGAACGGCGCCTCGTCGCAGCACTCCAGCTGCTTGTCCATGTTCTCTTTGATCAGCTGCATCGGCACGTGGCCCGGGCCTTCGATCATGCACTGCACGTCGTGCTTCCAGGCAATCTTGGTCAGCTCGCCGAGGGTCTCCAGTTCGCCGAACTGCGCTTCGTCGTTGGCGTCGGCAATCGAGCCCGGACGCAGGCCATCGCCCAGCGAGAAGCTGACGTCGTAGGCCTTCATGATTTCGCAGATGTCTTCGAAATGGGTGTAGAGGAAGTTCTCTTTGTGGTGCGCCAGGCACCACTTGGCCATGATCGAACCGCCACGGGAGACGATGCCGGTCACGCGCTTGGCGGTCATCGGCACGTAGCGCAGCAGCACGCCGGCGTGGATGGTGAAGTAGTCGACGCCCTGCTCGGCCTGCTCGATCAGCGTGTCGCGGAACAGCTCCCAGGTCAGGTCTTCGGCCGCGCCGCCGACTTTTTCCAGGGCCTGGTAGATCGGAACCGTACCGATCGGCACCGGCGAGTTGCGGATGATCCACTCGCGGGTTTCGTGGATGTGCTTGCCGGTGGACAGGTCCATGACCGTGTCCGAACCCCAGCGAATACCCCAGGTCAGTTTCGCCACTTCCTCTTCGATCGACGAACCCAGTGCGCTGTTGCCGATGTTGCCGTTGATCTTCACCAGGAAGTTACGGCCGATGATCATCGGTTCCAGTTCGGTGTGGTTGATGTTGGCCGGAATGATCGCGCGGCCACGGGCGATTTCGTCACGGACGAATTCGGGGGTGATGATTTTCGGCACACTGGCGCCGAAGCTGTGGCCGGCGTGTTGCTGGTCCAGCAGGCCGGCGGCGCGGGCCACTTCCAGCTTCATGTTTTCGCGGATGGCAACGTATTCCATCTCGGCGGTGATGATGCCTTGGCGCGCGTAGTGCATCTGGCTGACGTTGGCACCCGGCTTGGCGCGGCGCGGGTTGTTGACGTGGGCGAAGCGCAGCTTGGTCAGCTCCGGATCGGCAAGGCGCTCCTGGCCGAAATTCGAGCTCAGGCCGCTCAGGCGCTCGGTGTCGCCACGGGATTCGATCCACGGCGAACGCACGTCGGCCAGGCCTTTACGCACATCGATGATGACATTGGGGTCGGTGTACGGGCCCGAAGTGTCGTACACCACTACCGGTGCGTTGACCTCGCCACCGAAGTCGGTCGGCGTCACGTCCAGGCTGATTTCGCGCATCGGCACGAGGATGTCCGGGCGTGTGCCCTGAACATAGATTTTTTGCGAGCGGGTAAACGGCTGAACCGATTGCTGATCGACCTTGGCCGAGTCACTCAGGTTAGTGGCGATTTTTGCTTTTGTAGTCATCACGGGCTCTCCAGACACACATCCAGGCAGTGGATTTTTGTCGGAGCGAACCTGTAAACGAATGGACGCACGGGCGCTGGGAAGACCAGCTGTGCTGTGCTCAGTGCTCGAGGGGTGTTCGATTGTCGAACAACATCCCGGACGAAGCACAAGAGGACTCGCCGGGTGACGAGAAATCTTGTTCCCTACGCAGGCGCTAACCTGATCAGGTTCAACGGGATCCGAAATTATTCGATCTCAGCCTCATAGCAAGGCACCCCGACAAGAACCCGGCCAGTCTAGACACAACTGGCAAAGAACGCCAACCCCACTGCAAATACCGTGATGAATGGCGTAATTACACGCAGTATCAGGATTGTTGCCGCCCCAATGCACAACTACACTCGCTACGCTGAGCCGGCATTGACGCTGTCAAAGCGGGGCCTTAGCCTTGGCGCTCAAATTACCTCTGTAATATCAATTCTAGGGATCGTCTATGCTGCGCAAACTCTCACTGGCCCTCGCCGTGTCTTGTGCGTCCAACGGAATGGCCTGGGCAGCAGATGTGCCCTTATCGGCCAAGACGGACCTGGTCAGCGTGTATCAGGAAGCCGTCAACAACAACGCCGACCTGGCGGCTGCCATCGCCCAATACGGCGCGCAGAAAGAAGTCGTACCCCAGGCCCGCGCCGGGCTGCTGCCGAACCTCTCGGGCGGCGCCAATGTTGCCGAGGTGCGCACCTCGCTCGATCAACCTTCGGGCACGACCAACCGCGATGCTCATTCCTACCAGGCCACTTTGGCGCAGCCGCTGTTCCGCGCCGATCGCTGGTTCCAGTTCCAGGCCGCCAAGGAAGTCAACGAACAGGCTGCCCTGCAGCTCTCGGCGACCGAGCAAAACCTGATCCTGCAAACCGCTGACAGCTATTTCAACGTGCTGCGCAGCCAGGACAACCTGGCCTCGACCAAGGCCGAAGAAGCGGCGTTCAAACGCCAGCTCGACCAATCCAACGAACGTTTCGATGTCGGCCTCTCGGACAAGACCGACGTCTTGAACTCACAGGCCAGCTACGACACCGCGCGCGCCAACCGCATCGTTGCTCAGCGCCAGGTGGACGACGCCTTTGAAGCATTGATCACCCTGACCAACCGTCAGTACAACTCAATCTGGGGCATCAGCCATAACCTGCCGATCCTGCCGCCAGTACCGAACGACGCCAAGGCCTGGGTCGAAACGGCGGGCAGGCAGAACCTCAATCTGTTGGCCAGCAACTATGCCGTCAGCGCCGCCGAGCAGACCCTCAAGCAGCGCAGGTCCGGGCACTTGCCAACGGTTGATGCGGTCGCCAAGTACGAGAAAGGTGACAACGATGCACTGGGCTTCAGCAACCCGAACAACCTGCCCCAGGCATACGGCGGCAACGTCGAGCAAACGACCTTGGGCCTGCAACTGAACATCCCGATCTACAGCGGCGGCCTGATCAACTCCCAGGTGCGTCAGTCCTATGCACAACTGGACCAGACCGAGCAGCAACGCGAATCCCTGCGCCGACAGATCGTGGAAAACACCCGCGACCTGCACCGCGCGGTGAACACCGATGTCGAGCAGGTACAGGCGCGCAAGCAATCGATCATCTCCAACCAGAGCGCGGTGGAAGCGACTGAAATCGGCTATCAGGTGGGTACGCGAAACATCGTCGACGTGCTGGATGCGCAGCGTCAGCTCTACACTTCGGTGCGCGACTACAACAACACCCGCTACGACTACATCCTCGACAACCTGCGCTTGAAGCAACAGGCCGGCACATTGAATCCGGGGGATCTGCAAGTCCTGGCACGCTGGCTCAATCCGAACTACAACCCGGACAAGGACTTCCTGCCACCGGATCTGGCCAAGGCGGCAGAGGAGCAGTTGAAAGCGCGGCCTGATCAGTAAAAGCAAAAGCTTCGCGAGCAGGCTCGCTCCCACAGTGTTTCGAGTGTGGGAGCGAGCCTGCTCGCGAATGAATACGACTCGGTCTACCGCTTGATCAACCGCCCCAACCCATCCAGCAACCGCTGCAATGCCCCCTGATTGGCGCGCATCACTTTCAACCCGGCCTCTGCCATGCGCTGCGCATCTCGCGGCAGTTCGAACAGCCGCTGCACCGCCACCGCCAGCCCTTCGGCATCCTCCACTTCCTGCAACGCCCCGGCACTGCGCAACTGCGCGGCGATTTCGAGGAAGTTGAAAAGATGCGGACCGCTCAACACAGGTTTAGCCAGGGCCGCCGGTTCCAGCAGGTTATGCCCGCCATTCGGCACCAGGCTGCCACCGACGAATGCGCTGTCAGCCAGGGCGTAGAGAAACAGCAACTCGCCCATGGTGTCGCCAAGCAGCACTGAAGTATTCGCGCTGACCGCATCGCCTCTGGAACGCCGGACCGTGGCAAACCCTTGTTGCTGGCACAACCCGAACACCGAATTGAAGCGTTCCGGATGACGCGGCACCAGAATCAGCAGGGCATCGGGGTGACTGGCCAACAACTGACGGTGGGCCGCCAGCACCACCTCGTCTTCGCCGTCATGGGTACTGGCCGCGATCCACACCGGTCGCTCCAGCGCCTGCCATTGCCCGCGCAATTCAACGGCGCGCTCCAGCAGTTGCGGGTCAATGGTCAGGTCGAACTTGATCGAACCGGTCACTTCGACGGTTTCGGTCCGCGCGCCCAGGTTGCGCAAGCGTTGCGCCTCGGCCTCGGTCTGCACCGCGAACAGACTCATCTCGGCCAGCATTGGCTGGGTCAGCTTGGGGAACCGACCGTAACCCTTGGCCGAACGCTCGGACAGCCGCGCATTGGCCAGCGCCACGGGGATCCCGCGTTTGGCACATTGATGGATATGGTTGGGCCACAATTCGGTTTCCATGATCACCGCCAGTTTCGGCTGGACCCGATCGAGGAAGCGCCGGGCAGCGCAAGGCAAGTCATAGGGCAGATAACAGTGCTGGATGCGCGGCTCATTGGCGAACAGTGCGTGGATGCGTTCCGAACCGGTCGGGGTCATGCAGGTCACGGTGATCGGCAGATCCGGATAACGCGCCAGCAAGGCGCGAATCATCGGTGCGGCCGCAATGCTTTCGCCCACCGACACGGCGTGCACCCAGATACCGCCCGGTTTCATCGCCGGCATCCCGCAGGAAAAGCGCTCGCCGATGCGCCTGGCGTACGCCGGCGCCTTGCGCGCGCGCAGCCAAAGCCGAATCGCTACCAATGGCAGCCCCAGATAAAACAGCGCGGTGTAGAGAGTTCTATTCATGGCGGCGGAGTTTATCGGCTTTTTTCGCCAATCGCCTGCAAGTGCACGGCAAAACGTTCGGCGAGCCAGCGCGCGGCCGGGCCGAGCGGTTCATCCCGGCGCCATACCAGCTCCACCACCAGGGCCGGCGGGGTCCACTCGCTGACCAGTTCGACCATCTGGTTCTGATAGGTCGGGTACTGCACCACGTGGCGTGGCAACCAGGCCCAGCCGAGGCCGCGCACCAGCCATTCGGCCATCACATAGAAACTGTCGGCGCGCCAGACTTGCGGGCTGGCAGGATCACTGCCGGGATAAATGCTCGACTCCGTGGACATCAGCAACTGCCGATGTTGCGCCAGTTGTTGGCCGTCCACTGCGCCTTTGAGCGCCAACGGATGATCCTTGCCGCACACCGTCACCATTTCCACACTGCCCAGCACCCGTCGCTCAAGTGCCTCGGGAATCTGATCGTGAAAGAACAGCAGCCCCAGATCGGCGCGCCGCTCCACCAGCTTGCGCGCAACATCGCCTTGGGCGGCGCTGGTCAGTTGCACTTCAAGGCTGGGGAATTTTTCCGCCAGGGCCTCGAAGCTCTCGATGATCGGCTGATAAGGCATCGCTTCATCCTGCGCCACACGCAGTCGCGCCTCCTGCCCGCGCATCATCGCCAGCGCCCGGCCGTTGAGTCGTTCGCACTGGCGCAACACCTCCCGTGCTTCGTCCAGCAAAGCCGTGCCGGCTTCAGTGAGTTTCGGCTGACGGCCACTGCTGCGGTCGAACAGGCTGACGCCCAGGTCTTCCTCCAGTAACGCTATCGAACTGCTGACCGCCGACTGCGCCTTGCGCTGATCCCGCGCCACGGCAGAAAACGACCGCTGCTCCGCTACGCTGACAAACAACCGTAGCTGCTCCAGATTCCATTGCATACTCATGGCTCAACCCATCTTCAAAACAGATAGGTAATGACTTTACCGCATCTGGCGAATCTCTAGAATGCCGACCTCAGAGAGCAACACTTCACACGAGGATTGACCCATGACCGCTTACTACTACCTGGCCATTGCCATCTGCGCCGAAGTGATTGCCACTGTTTCGATGAAAGCGGTCAAAGGCATCAGCACCCCGCTGCCACTGGTGTTGGTCATCGTCGGTTACGGCATCGCCTTCTGGATGCTGACCCTGGTGGTGCGCAGCGTTCCCGTGGGCGTAGCGTACGCCGTGTGGGCCGGTATGGGGATCGTGATGGTCAGCGTCGCGGCGCTGTTTATTTATGGGCAGAAGCTGGACGTGCCGGCGATGCTGGGGATGGCGTTGATTGTGCTGGGCGTCGTGGTCATCCAGCTCTTCTCCAAGACGGCCGGCCACTAAGGACGAAGCACATTTCACTGTAGGAGCGAGCCTGCTCGCGAAAGCGGTGTATCAGTCGACATTGATATCGACTGATACACCCTCATCGCGAGCAGGCTCGCTCCCACAGGTTTTGTGTTCACCTCTAGATCCAGTAAATCCCCTCCACTTTGAGTCTGTATACTGCGCCCTCGTCTTGAACACAGAGGTCGCTGCATGCCATCCGTTATTTCCACCGACGTGCTGATTGTCGGCGCTGGTGTCGCCGGCCTCTGGCTGAATGCGCGACTGCGTCGCCAGGGTTTTTCGACCGTGCTGGTGGAAAGCGCCAGCCTCGGCGGCGGGCAGAGTGTGAAGTCCCAGGGCATCATCCACGGCGGCGCCAAATACGCGCTGCACGGCGCCCTGACCGGCGCCTCGGAAGCCATCGCCGACATGCCGCGCCGCTGGCGTGAAGCCCTGGCCGGTGACGGCGAGTTGGACCTGTCCGGCGTACGCCTGCTGTCCGAAGCCCATTACCTTTGGTCCCCCGGCACCCTCGCCGGCAACCTCACCAGTTTCTTTGCCAGCAAAGCCGTGCGCGGTCGCGTCGATCAGGTCAAGGGCGAGCAATTGCCGCCGGCCCTGCAAGACAAGCGCTTCAAGGGCAAGGTCTATCGCTTGGCGGAACTGGTGGTCGACGTGCCGAGCCTGATCCAGCGCCTGGCCGACCTGGCCGGAGATGGCTTGCTCGCCGGGCAGAAGATCGAGCCGTTGCTGGAAGGCGGCGTGCTGGTCGGCCTGAAGGTGGACGGGCGCGAGATCCGTGCCCAGCGCATCGTCCTGAGCGCCGGTGCCGGAACCGCGGCATTGCTTGAAACGCTGGGCCTGAGCCAGCCCGCCATGCAGCGCCGCCCGTTGCACATGATCATCGCCAAGGGGCCAAGCCTCAAACCGCTGTACGCCCACTGCCTGGGCGGTGGCACCAAACCGCGCATCACTGTGACCACGCACCCGGCGGCGGATGGCCAATGGGTCTGGTACCTGGGCGGCGATATCGCAGAATCCGAAGGCGTGACCCGTGAGCCCGCCGAGCAGATCGCCACCGCACAGAAAGAACTCGGCCAATTGCTGCCATGGATCGACCTGAGCACGGTGCAATGGGCCACCTTGCGCGTGGATCGCGCCGAACCGCTGCAATCAGGTTTGACCCGTCCCGACAACGCCTTTGTGGCCGAGGAAGGCCGACTGCTGGTGGGCTGGCCGACCAAACTCGCCCTGGCTCCGGACTTCGCCGACCGCGTGATCGCCAGCCTGACCCGCGACGGTATCCAGCCAAGCCACCCGGCAGCACTGCCTGAACTGCCGAAGCCGCCGATGGGCGTACCGGCCTGGGAGCAACTGCTGCCATGAGCCAACCGACCCTGCACGACTTGCATCGCCCGCTGGGCAGCACCGGCCTGCTGGTTTCCCCCCTGGGCCTGGGCACGGTGAAACTGGGCCGCGACCAAGGGGTGAAGTACCCCAACGGCTTCCAGATTCCCGATGACGATGAAGCACGCATGCTGCTCAAACTCGCCCGCGACCTGGGCATCAACCTGATCGACACCGCCCCGGCCTATGGTCGCAGCGAAGAACGCCTGGGCCCGTTGCTGCGCGGTCAACGTCAGGATTGGGTGATTGTCAGCAAGGTCGGCGAAGAGTTTGCCGACGGTCAGTCCCGTCACGATTTCAGCGCCGCACACACACGTATGTCGGTGGAACGCAGCCTGCAACGCCTGGAAACAGACTTCATCGACCTGGTGCTGGTGCACTCCGATGGTAACGACCTGGCGATCCTCAATGACTGCGAAGTCTACGAGACCCTCGCCACGCTCAAGGCCGAAGGCAAGATTCGCGGTTTCGGCTTTTCCGGCAAAACCGTCGACGGTGGCCTGAAGGCACTGGAGCAAGGCGACTGCGCGATGGTCACCTACAATCTGAACGAACAAAACGAAAAGGCCGTCATTGACTATGCTGCTGCACACGGCAAAGCCATTCTGGTCAAGAAAGCCCTCGCCAGCGGTCATGTCTGCCTGAGTCCGGGAGTGGATCCGGTGCGCGCCAGTTTCGAGTTGTTGTTTGAACATCCGGGTGTTGCCAGTGCTATTGTCGGGACCATCAATCCGCTGCACCTCGCCCACAATGTCGCGACCGTTGCCCAGGTCCTACGTAGCCACTGACGCCGCCCACGCGGCCTTAAGCAGGAGCCGACATGTCGCGTACGCTCATCAGAAAGAACCCGAGCAACTTCAAGACCCTACCGTTATTTGTCGAAGCGACCCCCGAAGGCCTGGCTTACCAGAGCGTCGGCAGGCCGCTGAATTTCTCCCAGACCCTGCAACGTCGTCGCCCGGTGACGGTCGGCGACAGCGAACGGTTTGCCCTGGAACTGGCCAACCTTGGGGTTTCGGTGCGCCTGACCCTGCATTGGCAGAATCGCGACTATTGGGTGCTGGTGCGCCAACGCCGGCAGGACCGTGGCGATGTGGTGCTCAAGCTGATCTCCGGGTACGTGCCCGCCCATGAACTGAACCTGCCCTTGCACACGGCGATCCAGGAGATAGCCGAAGAATGCCTGCTGGAAACCCCGGAAGGTTGGCTCGGCGGGCGGTTCAACGACACCTGGTTGCCGGCGCCCTACTCGGCCGCCCTGCATTACCGTGAAGCCCTGCCGTTTCGCTTGTCACCACTGTCCGGCTCGGCGCGGCCGGTACGTTGCGCCAACCTGATGCTGATGGAGCGCCCGCGGGCTTACGTGCATTTGCCAACGGCCTCGCTGCAACTGATCTACGACTTGCGCCTGGACGTACCCAAGGAAGCCAAATCCCTGAGCCTGTTCCATGTCGATGAACGACTGGAAGGCGATCAACTCGTCGCCCGTCTCGACCGCAAGCGCCCCGATCTGTACTTGATGCCCTTGCAGGACGGCCACCCCATGGCCGAGCTGTACACCTTGAAAAAGGATCAGCTGTACCCGGCCAGCACGCGCGGACTGTACCTGGCCGAGAGTTTTGCCCGACAGGAAGGCTGGCTGGTTCGCGATGAACGAATTCGCTGGAAGGACTGGGTGAGGCAGCAGGGTCTGACCCCGCCGGGGAAGGATTCGGGTCTGGCGCGGTTGCGCGGCAAGGCAAAATTGCTGCTGAAGAAAATCGTGCCGCGCAAGGCGGCACGATAAGAGGGACAAAGAGGCTTTTGTGGCGAGGGGGCTTGCCCCCGTTGGGTCGCGAAGCGGCCCTAAAACCTGCAACCGTGTTCTACCTGATACACCACAGAGCATGGTTCTACGACTGCTTCGCAGCCGAACGGGGGCAAGCCCCCTCGCCACAAAGCCCCCCTCGCCACAGCAAGCCCTCTCACCACAACAAACCCTCTCACCACAACAAACCCGCGTCACAATCAGGACTTGCGGATCTTCTCGACAATCGCAGTAGTGGAGCTGTTTTCCACCAGCCCCAGCACTTTCACGGTACCGCCGTAGGCCGTCACGATGTCCGCGCCGACCACCTGATCGATCCCGTAGTCACCACCCTTGACCAGCACGTCCGGCTTGACCGCGCTCAGCAGGTTTTCCGGAGTGCCTTCCGAGAAGCTGATGACCCAGTCCACCGCACCCAGACCGGCCAGTACGGCCATGCGTCGGTCGACACTGTTGATCGGACGACCCGGCCCTTTCAGGCGGCTGACCGATGCATCGTCGTTGATCGCCACGATCAGGCGATCGCCTTGAGCTCGCGCCTGTTCCAGATAGGTCACGTGACCGGCGTGCAGGATGTCGAAGCACCCGTTGGTGAACACGATCCGTTCGTTGTGCGCGCGGGCATCATCGACCGCCAGCAACAGCTGCTCAAGGCCCAGCACTCCACGCTCGGAACCTTCCTCACGCTGAATCGCACGGCGCAATTCCGGCGCACTGATGGCCGCCGTACCGAGCTTGCCAACCACGATACCCGCCGCCAGGTTGGCCAGGGCCACCGCGTGTGGCAGTTCTTCGCCAGCGGCAATCGCGGCCGCCAGGGTGGAAATTACTGTGTCGCCGGCACCGGTCACGTCGAACACTTCACGGGCACGGGCCGGCAAGTGCAGCGCCGGATGATCCGGACGCAGCAAGGTCATGCCGTGCTCGCCACGGGTCACCAGCAAGGCACCGAGGTCCAGGTCGTGCATCAGCTGCGCGCCCTTGCTCACCAATTCGTGCTCATCGGCGCAACCACCGACGATGGTTTCGAATTCGTTGAGGTTTGGCGTGATCAGGCTCGCACCGCGGTAGATCGAGAAGTCCTTGCCCTTGGGATCGGCCAGCACCGGAATGCCACGGGCACGGGCGGCCTGGATCAGTGCCTGATGGTTTTTCAGCGCGCCTTTGCCGTAGTCGGACAGCACCAGCACCTTGATGCCTTCGAGCAACTCATCGACCTGCGCGGCCAGCGCCAGCGCGTCGGTGGCGAAGGGTTCTTCGAAGTCGATGCGCAGCAATTGCTGGTGACGGCTCATGACCCGCAGCTTGACGATGGTCGGCTGGTGCGCAATGCGCTGGAAGATGGCCCGCACGCCTGCGCCCTTGAGGCTGTTGACCAGGCTGTTGGCGGCTTCATCGTCGCCGGTGACACCGACCAGCGAGGCCGGAGCCCCCAGGGCGGCAATGTTCAAGGCAACGTTGGCAGCACCGCCCGGGCGGTCTTCGATGTGATCGACCTTGACCACCGGCACCGGTGCCTCAGGAGAAATCCGTGAGGTACCACCATGCCAGTAACGGTCGAGCATGACATCGCCGACTACCAAGACAGGGGCTTGATCGAATCGCGGCATGGACAACTTCATGGTGCAACCCACATACAGAATGAACAGGGGCGCGATATTAACACAGGGTTGGTGTCGGCTTGTGCGGTGGCTGCAACCGGATGATTCGCCGGGTTTTATTGCTCATTTTTTGAGCAGAAAACCCGCGAGACGACAGCACGCCTCGCTCATATCCATCGCCTGTGTATCGATTTCGCACTCCGCGTGTAGCGGCGCCTCATAGGGACTGTCGATGCCGGTGAAATCCTTGATCCGGCCTTCCCGGGCAGCCCGGTACAATCCCTTGGGATCTCGTTGCGCACAAACCGCAAACGGCGTGCTCACAAACACCTCGATGAAGTCTCCGTCGGCAAACAATCGACGCGCCGCCTCGCGTTCGGCCCGGAACGGCGAGATCGCCGCGACGATCACAATCAGCCCCGCGTCGACCATCAGGCGTGCCACCTCGGCGGTGCGCCGGATATTTTCCCGACGGCATTCAACCCCCATCCCCAAGTCACGGCACAGACCGGCGCGCAGGTTGTCGCCATCGAGCACGAACGTGTGCAGCCCTTGTAGATTGAGTTGCAACTCCAGGGCATTGGCCAGGGTCGACTTGCCGGCCCCTGACAACCCCGTCAGCCAGAGACAGCGTGGTGCCTGCGACTTGAGGGCCGCACGGTCCTCGCTCGACAGCAATAACGGGTAGGGCATGATCGAGTGGCGGGACAACGAAACGGCTTCATTCATATCCAAGCACCTCGTAATCACGCTGATAGACCCGCCGAACCAGCCTGCGGGTGCGTACCGTGCAGAACTCGCGCGCCAGCATCGGGCGCCGCTGCTGCGACCTGTTCACGTGGGGCAGCTCCACCGGATAGCCCAATTGCTCGCAAACCAGCCTGAAATCCCGCTCCAGGTGCTCCTGGTAGCCGACGAAGTCCAGCGCCAGATGCCCCATGGAATCCGTCAGGAAATCCGTTTGCGCGGCGAAGTGCAACTGTCGCTGGATCGTTTCGGAGTGCAGCCAGCGGCCGACGAAGTCATCAAAGTCACGGTAGTGGCTGACCAGTTTCTGCGCCGCGTGATCCCGCTTCCCCAAGGCGTTGCCCCGCAGGAATGCGTAGGCCGAGTAGGCCCTTTCCAGGGGATCGCGAACGAACGCGAACTTGAAGCTGGCGGCAAACTGCTCGGGAAATTGCTGCTCGTACCAGTACAACGGCAAGTGGCCCGGGCTCCAGTCGTCAAAAATGGCCGCACAGATGCTGCTGCCGGCACATTTGGGGACGTGGATGAACAGGCAGGAACGCTGCTCGAAGGGCTCAGGGAAACTGACGTTGGCCGACATCGACTTGTTCACCACTTGACGGTCCACGACCGACAGGCGCCCCAGCAAAAAAGCCCGTTGCGATTTTGGCAACAGCTTCCAGAGATAACGTTGCAACATGCAGATACCCGCACGAAAGGGAGGGCCCTCTCGATTCAAGTCAAAGTTCGTTCAGGAACCTTAACAAGCACGTTGCCGAGATTTATTCCGGTTTGGTCAAGAAGCGTAAAGGTCTGGATACAAATCACCTGACGCGTTGCACGCCAGGTGTGCGAAAGGGCGAGCCTGGCTCGCCCTTTCGGGGTCAGGCGATGTCTTCGGCCGGGGCGTCGAGGCCCATCGCATTGAGGCGCGAGTAGTAGCCGTTTTGCGCCAGCAGTTGTTCATGGGTGCCGCGCTCGACGATTTTCCCTTGATCCATGACCAGGATCAGGTCGGCCTTCTCGATGGTCGACAGACGGTGAGCGATCACCAGCGTAGTGCGACCTTTCATGACTTGATCCAGGGCTGCCTGAATATGCCGCTCGGACTCGGTATCGAGTGCCGAAGTCGCCTCATCGAGAATCAGCAGCGGAGCATTCTTCAACAGTGCCCGGGCAATCGCCAGGCGCTGACGCTGGCCACCGGACAGCAGCACGCCGTTTTCCCCGACCTGGGTGTCCAGGCCTTCAGGCAATTGAGCAATAAAGTCCATCGCGTAGGCATCCTTGGCCGCCTTTTCAATGTCTTCACGGGGTGCGCCAGCCAGGTCGCCATAGGCGATGTTGTTGGCCACGGTATCGCTGAACAGGGTCACGTGCTGAGTCACCTGGGCGATATGCCGACGCAGGTTCAACAACTTGTACTGCTCCACTTCGACGCCATCGATGAGGATTTCGCCCTTGTCGTGGTGATAGAAACGCGGAATCAGGTTGGCCAGGGTCGACTTGCCGCTGCCCGAACGTCCCACCAGTGCCACCATTTGCCCGGGCTCGACCGAGAAACTGATGTCATTGAGTACCTGACGCTCGGTGTCCGGGTAGGTGAAGCTGAGGTTGCGCACATCCAGGCGACCGCTGACGACATCGCGCTCGATGGTGCCGGTATCGATTTCGGGCTCGACATCCAGTTGCTCGAAGATACTTTCAGCACCGGCCACACCCTTCTGGATGGTCGAGCTGACTTCGGACAGTTGGCGAATCGGCTTGGGCAGCAGGCCGGCCAGAGTGATGTAGGCCACCATGTCGCCGGCAGACGCATCGCCACGCAGGAACAACACCAGGAACATCAGCACAGCCATGGCGGTGTAGATCACCAATTGCAGCAGCGGCGTGTAGATGGCGCCGGTGCGAGTCATGCGCAACTGCTTGTCGGTGTTGCCCTGGCTGGCGTCGAAGAAGCGTTTCTCTTCGTACTTTTCACCGCCGAAGCTGCGCACCACGCGATAGCCCTGGATCGTTTCGGACGCCACATGCGTCACGTCCCCCATGGCCAGCTGGATTTTCTTGCTCTGCTTGCGGAATTTCTTGCTGGCCGTGCGCACCATGAGGGCGATCAGCGGCAGGATGGCGACCATGACCAGCGTCAGGCGCCAGTTCATGAACAACAGCGAGGCAAACAGGAAGATCACCGTCATGCCTTCACGGATTACGACCTTGATCGCATCTGTTGCCGCCCCCGTGACCATGGTCACGTTGAAGGTGATACGTGAAATCAGGTGCCCCGAGTTATGCTTGTCGAAATACCGGTTTGGCAACACCAGCAGGTTGTTGAACAACTGGACCCGCAAGTCATGGACCAGGCCGAGGGAAACCTTGGCCAGGAAGTAGTTGCCCAGGTACGACCCCAACCCCTGCCACGCGGCGATCAGGATAATCAACAATGGCACCGCCTGCAGCAGTTGCAGATCCCGCAGGTAGGGCACACTTGGAAACAGCACCGCTTCAGGGTTGGATAGACCGTCGACGAAGTACTTGAGGATGTAGCCCAGCATTGGCTGCGTCGAAGCGAAAATCAGAAAACCGACGATGCTGATCAGAAACAGGCTGATATACGGCCGGACATAGCCGAGCAGGCGGAAGTAGATTTTCAAGCTCGATGGGCTTGCGGAGAGACTGGAGTCGGCCATATCACGCGAATGTCGATGAAAAGGACGCTGACTTTACCACAGCTTCCCCTGGGTTCTGGCAATCGCATACAGTCTGTGTATTGTGACGCGTCAAATAGCCACCAGATGTCCCTGCCTTGGTATGATCGCTCAATTCAGGAATAAGTTACCCAGCATGCAATTAAACGCTTTGAACAGCACGTCCAACAGAATCTTCGATTTCATTTGTTTGTGGATCCTTCCGCTCGGTTATTTATTACTGCTTTGTGCGCTGTTTTTCCTGCCGGGGCGCAGTGTGCATCACAAGCTTTACTATGGCCTGTTCAGCATTCCCGCACTGATTGCACTGTGCTTGCGTCCGCGGATCGGCAAAGAGCTGCTGCACGAACCGATCGTCATTGCAGCCCTGCTGTTTGTGGCGTGGGCATTGCTCAGCCTGTCCTGGGGGCCAGGCGATGAAATCGACTTTGGTCAGTTCAAACCGCCACTGCATACCCTGTTGCTGTTCGTTGGCTGCTACCTGCTGGTGCGCTATCGCAGCGAAATCATCCAGCCCCTGCTGTTCTGCGCCGCGACTGTGGCGCTGGTCATGTCTGTCTACAACCTGTACTGGTTCGACCAGATCTATCAACCGGAAATGCGCCTGATCGGTCTAGGCGCTTTCGACAACCCACTGCTCAGCTCCCACGTTTTCGGCTTTTTTTGTACCTACTGGCTGAGCCTGAGCATGACCTGCAGGCGACGCCAGGTACTTTGGCTGAGCGTACCGGCGATGGCGATCATGTTCGCCACAGTAGTGGCCACCGGCTCCAGGACGCCACTGGTTGCACTGACGCTGGCTACGCTGTGGCTGTGCTTCATCTGTTGGAGCCGACGCTCGGCCTTCATGCTTGGCGCCATGTTCTTCGCCGGTACGGCGACGTTCGCGTTGTTTTCGAACAAGATCATCGAAAGAGGCAGTTCCTTCCGCATCGAGCTCTGGCAATTGACCCTGGGCAGGATCGCTGAACACCCATGGATCGGGCACGGCTACAACGCCAAACTGACCCTGGACCCCGGCGTCGGCTACAGCCTTCAGGAACCCCATAGCTTTGCCCTGGGCGTGCTCTACTACGTCGGTTTTATCGGCCTGCTGCCATGGCTGTTCTTTCTCGCATGGGGCTTCATCAGCAGCCGGCGCCATCGCGTGCAACCGCTGTTTATCATTGCCTCAGCCTGGCTGGCCTTCGGTATCGGTGCAGGCCTGACTGAAGGTGGCGGGATCATCTCTCGCCCCAAGGAGCACTGGTTCCTGCTGTGGATCCCCTTGGCGCTGATTGCCGCATTGAGCATCAATCAACGGGCCCGGCGCCTGCTGGACATGCCGATCAAAACCGCGACACCAAGCGCCCTGCAACAGCTGACTGCCGATGCCCGGATCATCGAAGAGGATGGTCTGGGCCCCAAGGTCCTGCGCCTGACAGATGGCAGTTTTCTCAAGCTGTTCCGCCGCCGCCGCTGGTATACCTCGGGCAGTTTCACGCCCTACTCCGATCGCTTTGCCGTCAATAGCATGCAACTGCGCAGCATGGGCATCCCGACACCGCACATCCTCGACCTTTACCGGTTCGAAGACGGCAGCAGCGCTGTGCATTACTCCCCGTTGCCGGGCAACACGCTGCGCCAGATCCTGCAAGGTATCACCGCGCCAGCGGTACGCCAGGCACTGGTGGAGCGTTTCGGCAAATTCATGGCTCAACTGCACCAGCAAGGGGTCTACTTCCGTTCCCTGCACCTGGGCAATGTACTGGTGCTGGAGGACGGCGAGTTCGGCCTGATCGACCTGGCCGACCTGCGAATTTACCCATCATCATTGAGCCCTTCCCTGCGTCGGCGTAATCTGCGCCACATGCAGCGCTATGCGTCAGATCGGCACTGGCTGTTCGAGGATCACTTCGAAGCGCTGCTGCAGGGATACGCCGCGACGGCTTCGAAAGCCGACGTGGATAATTTGAACAGGCACGTGCTGGCCGGGATTCCTCCGGCCCGGGCTCACGGATGATAGAAACCAACCCGCTTATCGCGATGACGGCCTACCTGCTCGCCATCGCGACTGCTGCGCTACTGTTGCGCAACGTGCCGAGAATCACCCGACAGCTGGAACATTCCGGCGAAAGCCGCTTTGCCGGCATCGACGGCTTACGCGGGTATCTGGCCTTCGGCGTGTTCGTTCACCACTCGATCATTACGTGGATCTTTCTGCAAACCGGCGTGATCGATTTTCCGCCGAGCAACTTCTACTCGCAGCTCGGCCAGGGCAGCGTCGCCCTCTTTTTCATGATCACCGGCTTTCTGTTCTGGGACCGCTTGCTCACCCACGGGCGGCAACACGACTGGCTGGCATTTGCGGTATCGCGGGTGTTTCGCCTCTATCCGCTCTACCTGCCGCTGATGTTGACCGTATTTGTCTGTGTGTTCTATTTGCAGGACTGGGAACTCAAGGACTCCGGCGCCCAGGTCATCGGCCAAGCCCTGGCCTGGCTGACCTTCGACCGGCCAGACGTCAACCAATACCACCAGACCGGCATGATGATCTCCAACGTCACCTGGACGCTGGGGTACGAGGTGTTTTTCTACCTGGCCCTGCCACTGGCCGCCTTGGTGTTCATATACCGCGGCGGCTGGATGCAGACGGTGCTGTGCCTGATCGGCATCTACACCCTGTACCAGGTGGTCGGCTGGGAACACTCGCTGAAGAAGCACTACCTGGCCAGCTTCCTCGGCGGCATCGCTGCGGCGTACTGGATTCGCCGTCCACAATGGGTCGCCTGGAGCCTGTCTCCGCTGGCGGGCATCATCGCCCTGCTCGCATTGACGATCGCCTTTACGGCGTTCAACCGGGCATTCAACCTGGTAGCGCTGCTGCTGCTTTCACTGTTCTTTGTGATCGTGGCGTCCGGCAATACCTTGTTCGGCGCCCTGAGACCACGCAGCATTCGCTGGCTGGGGGAAATCAGCTACAGCACGTATTTGCTGCACGGATTCGTGCTCTGGGTACTGGTGCAGCGACTGCCGCCGATATTGCACCTGGACGCCCGGCAAGCCTGGGTCTTCCTGCCGTTGCTGGCCGTGTGCAGTTGCCTGCTGATCATCATCAGCAGCCTGACTTACCTGTACATTGAAAAGCCCGGTATCAATGCAGGCAAGAAAACCCTGCACTGGTTGCGCCAGACCAGGAAGCCGAGGAAAGAACTTCCAGAGGAGACGGCTCAATAACGGTGAGCCATTGCCGGGGCATGTCACCAAGGACAATGCCCCGCCTTCCCCCCCTTGAATCCAGTCTTTGGCTCAGTCTTTCTCCAGCCGTGAGAAATACATCCGGCCCAGCCCACGCCAGGTTTTCTTGTTCCAGGCCTTGAACGGAATCTGCGCCAGCAACTCGCGCGCCAGCTTGCGATCACGGTTGGCGGTCTTGAGGAACATGGAATTGAGAAACTTGTAGCGCACCTCGTCATACAGCGGGTGATCGCTGAAGAGCGCGTAGGTGCGCAGGATGCTGTCGATCATGAAGCGGTGGTTCTTGTAGGAGTTGGTGGCATGCTTGCGATAGCGTGCCATCAATACATTCAGACCATCGATGAAGTAACCGGCATGGGTCACCTTCAACTCGATCAGCAAGTCTTCCAGGCGAATGGTCGGGTCGAACCCGCCCACCTTGTCCAGCGCTTCGCGGCGGATCATCAGGGTGGGTGCCGGAGGATAGGGCTTGCGCTCCAGAAACATGTCATCGAAGTCCAGGCGACGGAACGGCACATCCCGGCGCTGGCGCTTCTCGGGATAGAGATTGCCGTCGGCATCGATC
This sequence comes from Pseudomonas sp. GL-R-26, assembly GCF_019947365.1. NCBI lineage: Bacteria > Pseudomonadati > Pseudomonadota > Gammaproteobacteria > Pseudomonadales > Pseudomonadaceae > Pseudomonas > Pseudomonas sp. GL-R-26. Next base: position 41,290 of record NZ_JAGYGI010000002.1, read on the forward strand.
AATTCGATGTTACCGGCGCAAATGCCGACCTCGGGCTTGCCGTCCATATGCGCGACCTGGGTGGCGATTCGCTCCGGCAACATGATGTCATCCGAACCGAACGGCACGATCAGGCTGCCCTTGGCCCGGGCAATCGCACCATTGAGGGTATTGGTCAGCCCCTGGTTTTCCTGAACCCGAAAGTCGAAACCATGGATGGCCTGCAACGCCTTGATCCGCTCGACGCTGTCATCTTTCGAGCCATCGTCGACCACCAGCAACTCGATGTTCCGATAGGTCTGGTTGAGGACGCTGAGAATGCTTTCCTCGATGTAAGGGGCGTGGTTGTACGACGCGATAATGACAGTGACGATGGGTTGCGCGTCGCTCATGGCTGTTCCTTGCGGGCCTGTTCCAGGCCGGATTCGATCAGATTGAGGTATTCGCGACGGAACTCCTCGATGTCATGGTGTTGCTGCAGATAACGGAAAGCTTGCTCGCCCTTGGCCTTGAGTTCGTCATCCGAAAGGCCAAGGTAAGTGTCCAGCGCCGCCTGCAACGTCGGCACATCCTTCGGCGTAATCGCCAGGCCACCGGCGCCCTCGATGAGCGGCAACATGGCCGGCACGTTCGAGGCAATCACCGGCAAATGCCCGCTCATGCCTTCAAGCAGCGCCAGCCCGAGGCCTTCGGCCAGGGAGGGCATGGTCCAGATATCGAAAGCGCGAATGTACTGCAGGGCAATTTCCTTGAACCCCAGCAAATGGGCGCGACCACTGAGGCCGAGGCGGTCGATTTCCGCCGCCAGGCGCGACTCTTCACGGCCGGCACCAATGATCGCCAGCTGGGTATTGGGGTATTTGTCCTTGAGTGCGGCAAAGGCCTGCAGCAAATAGATATGGCCCTTGACCGGCACCAGTCGCCCCAACGCACCGATCAGCCGCACTGACGGATCGATGCCCAACAGTTCACGGGCCTTTTCACGACTGTGTTGCAGACCTTCGGCCTGCTCGATGTCGATGGCATTGGTGATGGCGTAGGTATTCTGGTCGGTGAAGCCACAGTCACAGTCCAGCAGATAATGTTTCACCGCAGGCGACACACCGACGAAGCGCCAGTGACGATCGATCAGGCGCTGGGTCTGGCGGCGCCGGTAAAAACGGTCGTACTCGCCAAAGCCGTGGGAAATGCCGATGCATAACGGCACTTTCAACCAGCGGTTGAGCGCCAGCATCATGTTCACCGGCTTGAAGCGGTTGCAGATCACCACATCGAATTTTTCCCGACGGCAGAACTTGTACAGCTGCCACATGGCCCGCAGGCGCATGCCCTTGAGGGATTTGTCTGAAAATTCGAAGTACACCGAACGGTCGGCTCGGCTCACCGCTTCGCCCGACCCGGGCTTACCGCGCAGAAACGCAGCGGTCACTTCATAGCGATCACTGGGCAGGGCCTTGACGATTTGCTCCGCGAGGTCGGCGAAATCATGGGCTTTGACGTTGTAGTCAGGCTGCAGTTGCAGGACCTTTGACCGCTGACTCATAACTCTCCCCGCTGAGAAACATTGCCTGGTGTGTGCTTGATGGACCACAAAAGCTCGTGGCGCCGGACTGCCTTGCGAAAGAATTCGTTCTGGCCATAGGTGGGCGGCAACCGGCCGGCCAACAAGCGCTGTATCAACCGACGCAAGCGACGCTTGAACGGCATCGCCGGCTGCAGGTCGTGCATCATTCCCATCGCCATGGCCTTGTCTCGCTGCTGCTCCAGCGGCAAGGGCAGGCAATAAGGCTGCATCGCCTGGGCCGGATCGAAGGCAGGTGGTAAGGCGATGCCATCACCGGTATCGCCCATCGGCCAGCGGTCGTTGTCGTGCAGATGGTTGGCATAGCCCAATAGCGTGGTCGGTTGCCAGTCCAGGCCTTGCAAGGCTTCGAGGACTGCCGCCTGGGCGCAGATATGATCGGGATGCGGATCCAGGGTCGGATGCGGCAGGACGATGACCTCGGGCCGGGCCCGCAGCAGCAACTCTCGCAGATCCGCCAGCAGATTGTTCCAGGTCGGCGCACCATCGGCATCGCCGGGCAGCGCGAAAGGATTCAACTGACGGAACAGCCGGGTGTCGCTCAGGTCTGCTTCCCGCGATCCCGCCGCCACCGCAGGCGCAGCCTGCATGCTCGCCAGCTGCAGACAGAAGTAACCCAGTTGTACGCAGCGGGCCTCGGCTACACCGGCCCAACGTGGCACGGCGATGCTGTCCCAGGCACGCAGGCGGCCTTTCAAACGGGCCGCATCGACCTTGCTCAGGCCCATCTGCTGGTAGTGTTCGGCTTCGATTTCGCCCGCTGTCAGCGTGACGATCCAGGTTTCGTCGGCCTGACTGTACAAACCGTAGGCCGCCAGCTCGGCGTCATCGGCGTGGGGCGCGATGACCATTACCCGCTGACGCCGGTAATCCGGATGTTCCAGTGCCCACAGCACAGGCTCACCGAACACGCGACAGAAACGCCCGCGCAAGCGCAGGTCACCACGGGACAGCGCCTGAGCCTGACCACTGAGATTGAGATAACGCAGGCCGTTCACGCCCCGTTCGAAGGTTTGTCGGTCAGGGTTTTCGCCCCCCGCCAACTCGACCACCGGATCGAAAAAACGACCCAGCCAGGTGCTTTTCACCCGCAGAGCCAGCACCAGCGTCGCGTCGTCGACCAGCATCACGCCCTCGTCCAGCCGCAAATGTTCACCGTTCAGGTGCACCTTGGGCTGGGGCGTGTAGGGGGGAAAGCTGTACTGGTAATCGTCTTTCGGTGAGTAGAACAGATGGTCGGCAAACCAGGCTTCGTGGGCAATCCAGCCCAGTACCGCCAGCACCAGCGGCAACCACCAAGCCACCAGCACACCCATGACAATCAACAGCACCAGCGCAATCAGCAGGCCGATACGTTTATTGCGCCGATGGCGCTTGAGCAGTTGCTGTTTGCGGCTCATGGCTTGGCTCATACGGTGAAGACCGGCACGGGGTTGCACCAGCGATCCTTGTATTCACGGTCGGCGCGACCGAAGGAAAAGCGCAACGGTTTGTCCTGCGCCCGGGCATGCTCCCAGGCACTTTGCGTATTGAGGAAACTCAACACACTGCCAGGGCTGAAATCGCGAGTCTCGGGATCGACCCCGCCGTTGATGTACTCGACGCTGATCCACTGCGGGGTTTCGACTCGGTACACCAGTTGAATCGCAATCGGAGCATCATTGAGGAAAATCACCGAACCGATCAGCAACTCGCGCAGTAACTCGATGACCTCGGCCATGCGTTCGGCACCCGTCGCCGGGAAACCCCAGCGGCGCTGGAACAGGTCGCAATAAATCGCCGCCAGCTCAGCGCTGGAAAATTCGGACACCGGCCGCACCACACCGCCGGCCTCCTCCAGCAAGCGCAATTCGCGGCGCTGGTTATAGCGAAATTTTTTCGACAGTTCTTCGGGCGTGCGGGCCATGGCCAGTTGTTCGGTCTGCAACCTGATGCCAGTGAAACGACCTTCGTTCAGCGCCGACAGATACCGCGCGCGATGGCGCAAAGGCGCCTGGGTATCGGCAGCGGCCGGCAGGATGATTTCGGCGTTGCCCAGGTCGAACAGACCTTTTTTGCCGCGACGCTTGAGTACGTCCTTGGACAAGGCCAGGTCGCGACCCCAGGTCGGGATCGCCGCCTTGACCTCATCGCCCTGCACCCAGGCAAGGTAACGCACCGGAATGTCAGCCAGTTGCGCCAGCCGCTCGACCACCATGGGATGCGTCGCGACGCTGCCGCCATAACGCTGCCAGGATTCGGTGTAAGTCGAGGCGTCGACTACCGCCCAGCCACGCTCGCGCCAGCCTTGAAATCGGTTGAGCATCAGCCCCTCTGTGCCAGTTCGGTAACGTGCGGCAAGTGCCAGAAAGCATCGCGTACTGCGCGGTCGGAAAAGCGTTCGCGCAAGCGCTCGAGCATCAACTCGGCACACTGCCGGCGTTGCTGATCATCCATGCCGGCCAGATGTTGCAGCCCTTGGGCCAGACGCTCGGCATCGCCCAACGGGAACAGGATGCCCACGCCTTCGACCACCTCTTTCGCTCCGCCGCACGCCGTGGCGAGCAATGGAACGCCAGCGGCCATGGCCTCCAGCAGCACCATGCCGAACGGTTCATGATCGGAACTCAGGGCGAACACATCGAAGGCCCGGAAGTAGTTACGCGCATCCGGCACCTGACCGAGGAACAGAACCCGGTCACCGATACCTAGCTCCCGGGCTTGGGCCTTGAGGTTCTCCTCCAGGCGCCCCTTGCCGAGAATCACCAACTGGCTGTTGGCGGGCAAACCCGGCAGCGCCTCGGCGAAACCCTGCAGCAGCGTGGCCTGGTCCTTGTCCGGATGCAGCCGTCCGACGTTGCCGACGATCCAGGCATCCGCCGACAAACCGAGGGTTTCCCGGGCCTCGCGAGCCGACACCTGGGTCGCCTGCAAGGCGTCCACATCGATACGGTTATACAAGGTCTGGATCCGCGAAGCCGGCCACTTCGGCAGGCATTGGCGCATGTCGTCGCGCACAGCGTCGGACACACCGAGCAGACTCAAACGCTTGCGGAAAATATGCGCGAACAGTTTGCGGCTGCCACGCTTGTAATCGTCAAAAGCGTGATGCACGCCAATGACCGGCAACGACGTGCCGAGCAAGGCGATATAGATCGGCTTGAAGCGGTGGGCGATGCAGAAACTGAAGTTGCGCGAAGCGGCGATCTTGCGCAGATCGCCGATGGCGCCCAGCTTCAGGCCACGAATGGCCTTGGAGCTGTACTCCATGAACAGCACTTCATCGCAAGCACAGCCCGCAGCGACTTCGGTGTCGGCAACCCCGGTGAGAAACACCGTGGTCACGCGATAACCGGTCCCCGCGAACAGGCTGGCGTACTGCCGTGCGCAGTCGAGGAACGGCCCGTCATAGCCGTGGCAGAACTGCAGCACATGGCGTTCAGCCGAACGTGTCATAGGCGTTCGCGCCCTCTTTGACCACCAGGATATCTTCCATGATCAGATACTGTAGATCCGAGCCGAAGAACATGTTCAGGGCGTCGGTCGGCGAGCAGATCATCGGCTCGCCACGACGGTTGAGCGAGGTGTTCAGCGACACACCGTTGCCGGTGAGCACTTCCAACGCTTTCATCATGTCGTAGTAACGCGGGTTGTATTCGCGCTTGAGCACCTGGGCGCGGGAGGTGCCGTCTTCGTGGACGACTTCCGGCACGCGGGTCTTCCACTCTTCCGCCACTTCGAAGGTGAAGGTCATGAACGGAGCCGGGTGATCGATCTTGATCATCTGCGGAGCGACGGTATCGAGCATCGACGGGCAGAAAGGCCTCCAGCGCTCGCGGAACTTGATCTGGTGGTTGATGCGGTCAGCCACGCCGGGAATGCTCGGGCAACCAATGATCGAACGACCGCCCAGCGCACGCGGACCAAACTCCATGCGGCCCTGGAACCAGGCCACCGGGTTGCCATCGACCATGATTTTGGCGATCTGCTCCGGCATGTTGTCGAGCTTGCGCCACGTCGGCTTGTTCTCGTGACGGGCGCATGCGGCAATCACGTCTTCGTTGCTGTACGACGGGCCGAGGTAGACGTGTTCCATCTTCTCGACCGGTACGCCACGGGCGTGGGACACATAGGCTGCCGCGCCCACTGCGGTACCGGCGTCGCCGGATGCCGGCTGTACGAACAGCTCTTTGACGTCGTCACGGGCGATGATTTTCTGGTTGAGCTTGACGTTCAACGCACAGCCACCGGCGTAGGCCAGTTTGCCGGTTTCCTTGAGCACGTTGCCCAGGTAGTAGTCGATCATCTGCAGCGCAATTTTTTCGAACAGCGCTTGAATGCTGGCGGCGTAGTGGATGTAAGGCTCGTCGGCGATGTCGCCTTCGCGCTTTGGACCCAGCCACTCGATCAGCTTCGGCGAGAAGTAGTAACCCTTGCCCTTCTCTTTGTAGCGACGCAGGCCGATGACGTTGGCGTAGTCGGTGTTGATCACCAGCTCGCCGTTTTCGAACGAAGCCAGGCGCGAGAAATCGTATTTGCTGGCGTCGCCGTACGGCGCCATGCCCATGACCTTGAACTCACCGTCGAGCATATCGAAACCGAGGAACTCGGTGATCGCGCCGTACAGGCCGCCGAGGGAGTCCGGATCGAAGAATTCCTTGATCTTGTGGATCTTGCCGTTTTCGCCGTAACCGAAGAAGGTCGTGGCGTACTCGCCCTTGCCGTCGATGCCCAGGATCGCGGTTTTCTCTTTGAAACCGGAGCAGTGATAAGCGCTGGAGGCGTGGGCCAGGTGGTGTTCGACCGGCTCGATCTTGATCTTCTTCGGATCAAAACCCAGTTGCTCCAGGCACCAGACGATCTTGTTGCGATAGCGCTTGTAGCGACGGTTACCCATCAGGATTGCGTCGAGTGCGCGGTCCGGGGCGTACCAGTAACGCTTGGCGTACTGCCAGCGGGCCTTGCCGAACAGGCTGATCGGTGCGAACGGAATCGCGACCACGTCAACGTCGGACGGCTTGATACCGGCCTGTTCCAGGCAGAATTTCGCCGATTCGTAGGGCATGCGGTTCTTTGCATGTTTATCGCGTACGAAGCGCTCCTCTTCAGCCGCCGCGACCAGCTTGCCGTCGATGTACAGGGCTGCGGAAGGATCATGGCTAAGGGCGCCGGACAGGCCAAGAATCGTCAATGCCACAGGGGTCTAGCCTCTTTAGTCTGCATACAGGCGCAAGCGCCTCAAAAATTAATGTGCCCTCGCAAGGGGCGAGAGACAGCTAAAGGGCGGGATTATAGCGTAAAAGCGGCGGCAAACCTCTAGCTGCAAGCGGCATGCAACTACGGCCGGGGCCTCGCGGCATTTTTTATCCGCGCACAGGTCGCCAATAGATGGAGATACTACCGTCCACGCTTTGCCGGTAAATCGTGTACGGCAAGACAACGGTATCCAGCGCGCCAGACACGACCAGGTCCACCAAAACCAGCGGCACAAGGATACCCGTAGGGTCTGGCGGAGCATTTAACACACAGAAGTCGTAAGCGAGGCCGCTGTAGACCCGGGGAATGGACTGGCAATAGGTCTTTTGCCTGCGTAACCCCCGCGCTGCGTCGGCCTCATCCTGCAGGACGGTGGCAGCGGTCCCGCAGCCCGTTAGCGACACTGATAAAACACCCGCTGAAACTGCCATTTTGATCGTCACAGCCTGCCCTCCGAGAACGTCAGGCAAACTAGCATCGGGGCGGTTTCAGCCACAGTTCATGACTTCCCAAGATCGCGTAGGACGGTTCACAAGAACCTGTCGCCCTTCTCGGTTGGCAGTTCCGGCCCCTTCACGAGCAAGCCCGCTCCCACACTTGATCCATGTCGCGCACAAATTTTGTGTTCGCTGGAGAGCTAATGTGGGAGCGGGCTTGTTCGCGAAAGGACCGAAGGTCCGATTCAGGCCGCGCTGGAGATGTCCTTGGGCAACCGCTGATCGATGACCTGATAAAGGGCACTGCCTTCAGGCCAATTGCGCATGAACCGCGCGCGATCCCTGGCATACGCCGGGGCGAAGCTGCCGAGGGAGCCGTGCTGGCACATCGAATCGAGGTCGATCAACGCCCAGCGATCCTGCTGCCAGAACAGGTTATGCCCCTTGAAGTCGCCATGGCTGATGCGTTCGCGAATCAACTCGGCGAACAGATGATCCAGTGCCACCAGTTCGGCTTCCGGTGCATCGCCACGCTCCACATACGGCGCAAAACGCTCGATGATGTCCGGCCCCGGCAGGTACTCGGTGATCAGGTAAGCCCGGCTGCGCAGCCACAGGAAACGCTTTTCCAGCAACGCCAGCGGCTTGGGCGTGGCAATCCCGAGGAACGCCAGGCGATTGCCTTCGCGCCAGGAATGCCAGGCCCGGCTCGGGCGCCAGAAACGCTTGAGCCAGTGGGCAAAACCCTTGATGTTGTAGCGCTTTATCACCAGCGTGCGGCCATCCACCTCGACCTTGCCGACGCTCGCCGCACCGCCGGTCTTGTACAGATGCCCCTGATCGAGCAAGGCATCAGCCTGCTCCAGCACCGGCAGCATGGCCGCTTCTTCCTCGCGGCGAATCGCCCGCAAGCCGAACGCCCCGCGCTGGACGCTGAACAGCGTGCACTCGCGGCCGACCTTGATCAGGAAGTCCTTGAGGCGCCAGCTGCGGACCTTGTCGATCTGCTTTTGCAACGCTTCCATAGGCAAGGCGTGTTCGCCGTTGCTGAGCAGGTAATACACCAGCAACTCTTCAATGAAGGGTTCGATCGACTTCGGCAACTGGGCGAAGAACACCCCGAGGTTTTCCAGGACCTTCTGCCGGGACAGCGGCTGGCCAGGCGTCTCGCAGCAGATGCCCGCGCCATCGATCAGGTACAGGCGACCGCCCTGGCGCAGCAAGTTGTCCAGGTGCAGGTCTTCCTGCCACAGGCCCTTGCGATGCATCTGACCGATTGCACCCAACGCCTCGGCCAGCACCGCCCCTTGTCCATCGGACAGCACGGGCTGCTGCTCAACCTGCTTCCAGGTGTCACCAAGGCTCTCGGCATGCTCAAGGAAATCAAACAGCAGCCAGCCACCCTCGCCTTCTTTCAGGCCATCGGCCAACAGCTGCGGCGTGGTCAGCCCTTGTGCAGAGAGCAGGCGCACGCCGTCCAGTTCACGCTGAAAATGCCGTGCGGCCTTGCTGCCAACCAGCAATTTGGCCAACACCGGCCGGCCACGCCAGACGCCGGCACCGACATAACGCTGCCCCGGCAACACCCGCAACAGGCTCAGCAGTTGCAGTTCGGCGGGGCCGGCGGCATCAGCCAGCGAAACGCTCAGCGGCAACGCCGGATTGCGGCCGGCGGACTTCAACTCGGATAAACGCATCAGCGTGGTCCCTTTTGGCTGCGCCGCGTCGTCAAACGCCGCAGCCAGCTGTCGATCAACAAGCTGTCCTGCGGTTGGTCCAAATAAGCGGCCAGTAATTGCCGCAGTTGCGACTCGCCCCACTCGGGCGCGCGGCGTGCCAGCGGTTCCAGATCCTTGATTCGGTCACGCCGCCCGTACAGCAGCGGCCGGGTCTTTTCCAAGTCGATCAATTGAGCCTGATAGCCATTGCCGGTGGCGCGCATGAAAATGTGCTTGGGATAGAAGCACCCGTGCACCTGGCGCGCAGCGTGCAGCTGCCGGGCCAGTTCGCCACTGGCCTTGAGGATTTCCAAGTGCTGCTCAGGGCTCAAGTCAGCCCAGCGCTGCAACAGCGAGTCGAGGTCGTCCCAACCGTCCAGGGCACGGGTCATCAGGATCGCGCGGACTTCGCCATTGACCTTGCGCTCCCCGTAGAACACCGCTTCCAGCGCCGGAATGCCCATCTTTCGGTAACGGGAGATGTTGCGAAACTCGCGAGCGAAACTCGGCTCACCGAATGGTGCGCGCAGGGTGCGGGTCAGGTAGTTGCTTTGGCGCTTGAGGTAGAAACCATGACCTTCCAGATCCAGCCGAAACACGCTGCTCCAGCCGCCGCGACCGGTGTTGGGCTCGTCCACCGCATCGAGCTGTTTGGCCCAGAGTGCCTCGAACGTGCCGAGGCCATGGCGCTCAAGCAGCGCTCGGTCCTCAGCGGCCAGAAAATCAGTCATTCGCGTCCCTCGAAAAATCTCACCACATGCCGGATACGTTTTTTGTCCGCAGCGTTGAGCCGGGTCCGGTTGCGGTATTGCAGGTAAAAGCGCAGGCGCTGGGTAGCCGACAATTGATATTTGGCGACCTTGTCCAGGCACGCCAGATCCTTGGTAATACGGTACTTGAGCCAGAAACCGCGCCAGAAATCGCCGTTGGGGCAATCGATCAAAAACACTCGAGCCTCATCGTCGATCAGCAGGTTGCGCCACTTCAAATCATTATGGGTGAAGCGGTGGTCGTGCATGGTCCGGGTGTATTGGGCCAGCTGACGACTGACGGTATCGACCCAGGCGCGATCCGACAGTTTCGGGTCGCGGCGCTCGGCCAGTGCCGACAAGTCCTCGGTGCGCGGCAGCTCCCGGGTAATCATCGCGCCGCGAGCGTAGGCCGCACCGCGCCGCTCCAGCCCCCAGGCCACCACTTCGGCAGTGGGGATCCCCCACTTGGCAAAGCGCTTGAGGTTCTGCCACTCCATCTTCACCCGAGGCTTGCCCAGGTAACGCCGCAAGCCTTTGCCAGCGCCCACATACCGCTTGACGTAATAGTTGACGCCATTGCGCTCGACACGGATGACCTCCGAGAGCACGTCACTGGTCAAACGCTCGCCTTGCAGCGCAAACACAGCCTCGAGGCTGCCAAAGTCATCGGCCAGCTCGCTGTAGGCCGGATCCAGTTTCCAACCCGACATCAGAGCGCATCCCCGTATCGCTGTTTACGCTCGTAGAGCTTGTTGGCCTTGCCGTCGAGCCATGCCAGCAAAGACGCCTCTTCAATCAGGACCTGACGCAGCGGCTGCTGGAAATAGCCTTTGAGGAAACGCAGCTTGTCGCGGCGGGTCAGGCCGATGTCCAGCGCGGAAAAGTACAGCGCGGCCAGGTCCTTGTTGCGCCAGCGCGAGGTGATCGCCGGGCGGGTCTGGGCACGATGCAGGTCGATCACCGAGAGCTTGAAGTCATCAAAGGTCACCGGCTTGTCGGTGTGCAGCAGGAAATGGCAGATGTAGCAGTCGCGGTGGTTGACCCCGGCGCGGTGCATCATGCCGGTCATGCGGGCGACTTCGGCGATCAGCGCGCGCTTGAGTTTTGGCTCGGGCGGCTGCCGGGTCCAGTTGATGCTGAAATCTTCGAGGCTGACTGTCGGCGCCAGCTCTTCGGTGACGATGAACGAGTGCTGGTCGGCCGGGTTGCTGCCCTTTTCGCCATACGCGACGGCGGTCATGGTCGGCACGCCGACTTCCTGCAGGCGCTGAATCGCCTTCCACTCCTGACCGGCACCCAGTACAGGAAGCTTGGCAGTGAGCAGGTTCTTGAAGATTTCGCCCCAGCCGATGCCACGGTGGATTTTCACGAAAAACCCGCTGCCGTCGACTTCCGTGCGTAATGTCCGGCGTGCTTCCAGCTCGCGGTACACCTCGCCCTTGAGCCCCTCGACTTCGGCGAACGGGTCGCGTCCAGCCCAGAGGCTCTTGAACGGTTCAGCCAGCATCAACTTCATTTAAGCGTGCTCCGCCAGAATCACATCGGCCGCGTGCTGCGGCATGCTATAGAGGTCGGCCGTTTCGGCGAAGGCCAGACCATTGCGGCTCCAGGCCGCCCTTGCTTGAGCGTCGTTCAACATGCCGGTCAGGTACTGCGTCAGTTGTGCCTGATCGAACGGCTCGTCCAGCACCAGGCCCGCATCGGCCTCGGCGATGTAATGGGCGTAACCGCACACCGCACTCACCAGCACCGGCAGGCCGGCCACCAGGGCTTCGAGCAAAACCGTTCCGGTGTTTTCGTTGTACGCCGGGTGGATCAACAGGTCAGCGCCCAACAGGAAACGCGGGATATCGCTGCGCCCCTTGAGGAACGTGACGTTGTCGCCGAGCCCCAATGTCGCACTCTGCATCTGGAATAATTTGGGGTCATCCTGGCCAATTACAAACAGCCGGGTGCGTTTCTTAAGATCAGCGGGCAATGCCGCCAGCGCCTTGAGGCTGCGGTCCACACCCTTGGTCTTGAACCCGGAGCCGATCTGCACCAGCAGCAGTTCGTCGTCCTTGAGGTTGAATTCCGCGCGGAACCCGGCGCGAATTTCATCGGCATCGGCCGGTCGGCGACGGTCCTGGGCGATGCCCGGCGGCAGCAGGTGAAAGCGCTCCAGCGGCGTGTCGTAATGCTTGATGAACAGCGGCTGCTGGACTTCGGAAATCATTAGCACTTCGGTCTTCGCCTCTTTGGCGAACACCGCTCGCTCGTATTCGGCGAAGTGGCGATAGCGGCCCCAACGGCGATACAGCGAGTTACGCAGGTTCTGCGCCTTGTCTTCGAAGCAGCCGTCGGCGGCGTAGTAGACGTCCAGGCCCGGCATCTTGTTGAAGCCGATCAGGCGGTCCACCGGGCGCTTGGCCAGGTCAGCTTCCATCCATTCGCTGAGCTTCTCGTTGCGCCGATGGTTGAAGAACGCCTTGACCGGCGCCACCAACACTTCGAAACCCGGCGGTACGTCGCCCTCCCAGATCAGCGTGTAGACGCGAATCTGATGACCGCGCTTCTGGCACTCCAGGGCGATACGCATGAAATCGCGCTGCAAGCCGCCAAACGGAAAATACTTGTACAAGACAAATGCCAATTGCATCAGCGCAGCTCCTCAGCCATTAACAACGTGCTCAGTCGGCTGGCGACACGCTCGGGATTCAGACGCGTGAAGCACAGGGGCCACTCGCGTTTCAGGTCAAATTGACGGGCATCTTCAGCCGTCGGTTGATAAGTGCATTTCTTTTGCAGGCACGGCGCACAAGGGAAGTCGCTGGCCAGGTGAATCTGCACCTTGCCATAGGCGCCGGTCAGGCCCGGATTCGTCGGGCCGAACAGCGACAGCGTGGGCACATCCAGCGCGGCGGCCAGATGGCCCAGACCGGTGTCCACCGCCACGCAGGCCTGTGCGCCCGCCAGCACCTTGCCGACACCGGCCAGATTCAATTTGGGCAACACTTCGGCGTGTTTGAACCCAGCAGCGATGCGCTCGGCCCGGGCTTTCTCCAGGGCATTGCCCCAGGGCAGCTTCACCCCTACGCCCAGGTAGCCGACCCGTTCGGTCAGCTCGCGCCAATAGGCTTCGGGCCAGTGCTTGGTGTCCCAGGTGGTGCCATGCAGAAACACCACGTACGGGTTCTTGCGCGGCAATTCCACCAGGCGCTCGATATTCAGGCCGTAGTCGCCCAGGCCTTTGGGCAAGTCATAGCCCAGCGCGATGGCGAACAACTGACGCACTCGCTCCACCGCGTGCTGCCCACGGGCAACGGCCAGGCGTCGATCGTAAAAGCGCGCAGCGATGGGCTCGCGCGCCGAGTTTTTATCGAGACCGGCCACCGGGGCCTTGACGTAACGGGTCAGCCAGGCGCTTTTCAGCAAGCCCTGGGCGTCGATCACCAAGTCATATTTGGTGGCGCGAACGCTTTGCTTGAAGCGTTTCCACTCACCGCTCTTGATGGTCTGCCAGATGTTTTTGCGCCAGCGACGGATCGCCACCGGAATCACCTTGCCCACCGCCGGATGCCAGGTCGGGATTTCGGCAAAGCCTTCTTCCACCACCCAGTCGAATTTGATGCCGGGAATCGCCCGCGCCGCGTCGGTCAACGCCGGCAACGCATGAATGACGTCGCCCAGCGAAGAAGTCTTGATCAACAGAACCCGCAAGCTATTTGACCTCGACCGGAGTGCCTTGCAACCGCTGCAGGGCTTCGTTCACCGCTTGCGGCATGAGTTGGCGCAGGCAGTTGTAATGGCCGAAACGGCAGGTGCGGTCGAAGCATGGACTGCATTCGATACCCAGGCGAACGACTTCAACGTGCTCGGCCAATGGTGGTGTGAAACCTGGTGACGTCGAGCCGTAGACCGCGACCAGCGGGCGATTCAGGGCGGCGGCAACGTGCATCAATCCGGAGTCGTTGGACACCACCGCATCGGCACAGGACATCAGGTCGATGGCTTCGGCCAGCGAGGTGCCGCCACTGAGGTTCACTGACTCTTCACGCAGGCCGGGAATCAGCCGCGCGCGGATGTCTTCGCCCACGGCGTGATCGTTTTTCGAACCGAACAGCCAGACTTGCCAGCCTTCGCGGATCTTCGCTTCGGCAACCTTGGCGTAATGCTCGGACGGCCAGCGCTTGGACTCACCAAACTCGGCGCCGGGGCACAGGGCCAACACCGGACGGTCGAGGGCCAGGCCGAATTTGGCCAGTGCAGCTTCGCGGGTAACCGGGTCGATCTGCAGGCTCGGACGCGGATACGGCTTTGGCAGCTCAACGCCCGGCTCAAACGCCAAGGCCATGAAGCGCTCGATCATCAACGGGTAACGATCCTTGTCCAGCGTGCGCACGTCGTTGAGCAGGCCATAGCGGAATTCGCCACGCCAGCCGGTGCGCTTCGGGATGCCGGCAAAGAACGGCACCAGCGCCGACTTCAGGGAGTTGGGCAACAGGATCGCCTGGTCGTACTGGCCAGCCAGGGATTTGCCGATGCGCCGACGCGTTGCCAGCTCCAGGACACCGTGACCGAGCGGAAAGCTCAAGGCCTGGCGAACTTCGGGCATGCGCTCAAGAATCGGCCGGCTCCACTCGGGGGCCAGCACGTCGATTTCGCATTGCGGGTGGCGTTGTTTCAGACACTGGAAAAGTGTCTGCGCCATCACCATGTCACCGACCCAACTGGGCCCAACGATCAGAATTTTCATGTGGTTTCCATAAACGAACCGGGGAGGCCTATGCCTCCCCGCCTCGAGAATTCTACAAAACACCGCAGATCTACCGTGGGAGCTAGCCTGCTCGCGAAAGCGGCCTGACCGTCAGCATAGATGCTGGTTGTGACGACTTCATCGCGAGCAGGCTCGCTCCCACATTTGAATCTCTTCGTTCCAACCGGAGCGTTTCAGCTCAGCCCCAGCTCACGCCAGATCCGCATGACCTGCTGCCGTTCGTCTGCGAACTGGTCGCCCGGTATCACCCCGGGGTCCTTCTGCAAGGCCTGCCGGTGGGCGGCGGAGCGGTAAGCTTTATACGCTTCACGCAACAGGCTGGCATCTTCGACGGGCATCAGCCCTTCATGCTCCAGCCCTTCCAGAATGCGGATGTTGTCCGTCCAGCGCAGCAATGGCGGGTGTGTTTCGGACCACGCCAGGGCCGCGTATTGCACCATAAATTCAATATCGACGATACCTCCGGCGTCCTGCTTGATATCGAATGGCACCGTGGCTTCGAAGGCATTTGCCCCGGTGCCGGCCGCCGTGCTCTTGCTGCCAAGGTTATCGCGCATCTTGGCGCGCATCTCACTGACCTCTTGGCGCAGGGTCGGCAGATCACGGGTCTTGCCCAATATCGCAGCGCGGACTTTCTCGAAGGCCTGGCCGACATCCTGACTGCCCACCAACACCCGCGCCCGCACCAGCGCCTGGTGTTCCCAGGTCCAGGCTTCGTTCTCCTGATAACGGGCAAACGCCCCCAGGGAACTCACCAGCAACCCCGACGCCCCGGACGGCCGCAGACGCATGTCCACTTCATACAGCTGCCCGGAGTTGGTCTGCGCCGTCAGCAAGTGAATGATCCGCTGCCCCAGCCGGGTGAAAAATTGCGCACCATCGATGGGTTTGACGCCATCGGTTTCAGCCTGCGGATCGCCGTCGTGGATGAACACCAGGTCCAGGTCCGAACCATGCCCGAGTTCCAGGCCGCCGACTTTCCCATAACCGACAATGATGAACCCGGGATCGCACAAAGTGCCATCGGTGCGCAGCGGCGTGCCGTACTTGGCCACGGTCTGGCGCCAGGCCAGTGCCAGCACTTGCTCCAGGATCGCTTCGGCGAGCCAGGTCAGGTAATCGCTGACCTTCATCAGCGGCAGGCTGCCGGCGATTTCCGAGGCAGCCACCCGCAGGCGGTGCGCCAGCTTGAAGTGACGCAGGGCTTCCATTTGCTGTTCGAGGTCGTCTTCGGGAATTCGTGTCAGACGCTCGCGCAACTCTGCCGCCAGTTCTGGCGCCAGTGGCGGCTTGAACAGCCGGCCTTCGTTGAGCAATTCGTCGAGCAGCAGCGGGAAGCGGGTGATTTGCTCGGCGATCCACGGGCTCGCCGCGCACAGCGTCAGTAACCGCCGCAACGCACTGGGGTTCTCGGTCAACAGCACCAGATAAGCGGAACGACGGGCCACGGCTTCAACCAGCGGCAGCACCCGTTCCAGTACCAGGTCCGGATTGTCATGTTCCACGGCCTGCGCCAGCAAACGCGGAATAAAAGCATCGAGACGTTCGCGACCCAGACGCTGCATCGCCCTCAACTGCGGGCTGCTGCGCAAGCCGGCCAGGGCCCTCAAGGCTTTTGGGGCATCCTTGAAACCACCTTCCTCCAGTTGGCGGCAGGCGGCCTCATCGTCCTGGGCCTCTTCCCACAGCGGCAACCACTCACCACCGACCACCACTTCGCTTTCGGCGCCCTGCTCTTCATCGGGATCGGCGATCACCTGCCCGAAGTGCCAGGCAATACGGCCGCGCCAGTACATCAGTTGCTCGTGGAACGCCGTCCAGTTGGCGAAACCCAGCATAAAGGCAATACGCGCCTGATCCTGCTCGCCATTGGGCAACATTTGCGTCTGGCGATCGGCAATCGCCTGAATCGCGTGCTCGGTGTAACGCAGGAATTCGTAACCTTCACGCAGCTCGCTGATCACGGCCGGCGGCAGGTAACCCTGACCTTCCAGCGTGCTCAGCACCTTTAATAGTGGGCGCTGCTGCAAGCTCAGATCGCGGCCGCCGTGGATCAGCTGGAACGCCTGGGCAATGAACTCGACTTCGCGAATACCGCCGGAACCGAGCTTGATGTTGTCGGCCATGCCCTTGCGCCGCACTTCCTGCTGGATCAGCTGCTTCATGGTGCGCAGCGCTTCAATGGCGGAAAAATCCAGGTAACGTCGGTAAACGAAAGGTCGCAGCATCTCTTGCAGTTGCGCGCCGGCCACCTGATCGCCGGCCACCACCCGCGACTTGATCATCGCGTAGCGTTCCCAGTCGCGACCCTGATCCTGGTAATACTGCTCCAGCGCGTTGAAGCTCAGCACCAGCGCGCCCGCCGAACCGTAAGGACGCAAGCGCATGTCGACGCGGAATACAAAGCCGTCGACGGTCATCGGGTCCAGGGCCTTGATCAGCCGCTGACCCAGACGAATGAAGAACTCCTGGTTATCCAGCGGGCGTTTGACGCCGACGGTTTCGCCGCCCTCGGGGTAGGCAAAAATCAGGTCGATGTCCGACGACAGGTTCAACTCCACGGCACCGAGCTTGCCCATGCCGAGAACGACCATCTGCTGCGGTTCGCCGCTGCGCCGCCCGGTCGGCACGCCGAACTGCTGACAATGGCGCACGTACAACCATTGATAGGCCTGATCGATGCTGGCATCGGCCATGTCCGAAAGGTCGCGGCAGGTCTGGATCAAATCGGCCTGGCGGGTCAGGTCGCGCCAGATGATCCGCACTTGATGGCGTGCACGCTGGCGGCGCAAGGCGCGGCCAAGCAGATCCTCGGTCTCGGCCACGCTCACGGCGGCCGCGATCTGCCCGCACAACTCGCCGGGAGCGAAGCTACGGTCCAGTTCGCCGGACTGCACCAGCTCCAGCAACATCAAAGGGTCACGAACACACTGTTCAATCACGAAATCGCTGGCGGCGGTGACGCGGGCAAATTGCGCCCAGCGTTCCGGCGTCCAGGCAGACAGCCAATGGTCATCGTCCAGGGCGGCGACGGCAGCCCGGAACGACTGCTCGGCGCGGGTGACAAGCGGCAGGAGAATGGCGGGCAGTTCGGCAAGCGAAGGGAGGCTCATGGTCTATCCTTGATCGGCGTACAACGGACTGCATGTAGTGGTTTTCGAAAACCCACTACCTGAGGGAGTGTCGAACAAAAGTTAGAAATAGCTGAAATTTCTTCAATTTTGGCAGACAGCATCAAGCTTTTACCTTTTGTAGTTGGAAAAAGACCAACCTTAACGATTATTCTCACAACGCAGCCGGGGGCCACAAGCCGCTCTTCTGTAGTTTTACTACTCGTATATACATTAGCCGGGCTGAAATGCCGGAAGATTTGTAGTAAAACTACACGCCGCCGGAACAACCTATCGGCAATCCAAGAATTTATATCGTCTGCCCACAAGGCCAGTCGCAAACTCAGGCAACCGATTCTGGAAGCCTTTCCGCCCTGGAGCAAGCCATGCAAGACCTCGATCCCGTCGAAACCCAGGAATGGCTGGACGCCCTGGAATCGGTTCTCGACAAAGAAGGCGAAGACCGTGCTCACTATCTGATGACCCGTATGGGTGAACTGGCGACCCGCAGCGGTTCGCAGTTGCCTTACGCCATCACCACGCCTTACCGCAACACCATCCCGGTAACCCACGAAGCACGCATGCCTGGCGACCTGTTCATGGAACGCCGCATTCGCTCGCTGGTACGCTGGAACGCGATGGCCATGGTAATGCGTACGAACCTGAAGGATTCTGACCTCGGCGGTCACATCTCCAGCTTCGCCTCCAGTGCGACCCTGTATGACATCGGCTTCAACTACTTCTTCCAGGCCCCGACCGAAGAACACGGCGGCGACCTGATCTACTTCCAGGGCCACACCTCGCCAGGCGTTTACGCCCGCGCATTCATGGAAGGCCGCATCACCGAAGACCAGATGAACAACTTCCGCCAGGAAGTCGACGGCCAGGGCCTGTCGTCCTACCCGCACCCTTGGCTGATGCCTGACTTCTGGCAGTTCCCGACCGTATCCATGGGTCTGGGCCCGATCCAGGCGATCTACCAGGCACGTTTCATGAAGTACCTGGAACACCGTGGTTTCATTCCTGCCGGCAAGCAGAAAGTCTGGTGTTTCCTGGGCGATGGCGAGTGCGACGAGCCGGAATCCCTGGGCGCGATCTCCCTGGCCGGCCGCGAGAAGCTGGACAACCTGATCTTCGTCATCAACTGCAACCTGCAGCGCCTCGACGGCCCGGTTCGCGGCAACGGCAAGATCATCCAGGAACTCGAAGGCGTGTTCCGCGGTGCTCAGTGGAACGTGACCAAAGTCATCTGGGGCCGTTTCTGGGACCCGCTGCTTGCCAAGGACACCCACGGTATCCTGCAACGTCGCATGGACGAAGTCATCGACGGCGAGTACCAGAACTACAAAGCCAAAGACGGCGCGTTCGTCCGTGAGCACTTCTTCAACACGCCTGAACTCAAGGCGATGGTCGAAGACCTGTCCGACGACGAGATCTGGAAGCTCAACCGTGGCGGCCACGACCCGTACAAGGTCTACGCGGCGTACCACGAAGCGGTCAACCACAAAGAACAACCAACCGTCATCCTGGCCAAGACCATCAAGGGTTATGGCACCGGTGCCGGCGAAGCGAAGAACACTGCGCACAACACCAAGAAAGTCGACGTCGACAGCCTGAAGTTGTTCCGCGATCGTTTCGACATCCCAGTCCAGGACGACGAGCTGGAAAACCTGCCATTCTTCAAACCCGAAGAAGGCAGCGCCGAAGCCCGTTACCTGAGCGAGCGCCGTACCGCACTGGGCGGCTTCGTACCTCAGCGTCGCGCCAAGAGCTTCAACATCCCGACTCCGCCACTGGACACCCTCAAGGCGATCCTGGACGGCTCGGGCGACCGCGAAATCTCCACCACCATGGCCTTCGTGCGGATCCTCGCGCAACTGGTCAAGGACAAGGAAATCGGCCCGCGCATCGTGCCGATCATCCCGGACGAAGCCCGTACCTTCGGTATGGAAGGCATGTTCCGTCAGCTGGGCATCTACTCCTCCGTCGGCCAGCTCTACGAGCCAGTCGATAAAGACCAGGTGATGTTCTACAAGGAAGACCAGAAGGGCCAGATCCTCGAAGAAGGCATCAACGAAGCGGGCGCCATGAGCTCCTTCATCGCTGCCGGTACTTCGTACTCCAGTCACAACCAGCCGATGCTGCCGTTCTACATCTTCTACTCGATGTTCGGCTTCCAGCGTATCGGCGACCTGGCATGGGCCGCTGGCGACAGCCGCACCCGTGGCTTCCTGATCGGCGGCACCGCCGGCCGTACCACCCTGAACGGTGAAGGCCTGCAACACGAAGACGGTCACAGCCACCTGCTGGCCGCGACCATCCCGAACTGCCGCACCTACGATCCAACCTACGGCTACGAGCTGGCGGTGATCATTCAGGACGGCATGAAGAAGATGACCGAAGAGCAACAGGACGTCTTCTACTACATCACCGTGATGAACGAGTCGTACCAGCAGCCAGCCATGCCGGCCGGTGCCGAAGAAGGCATCAAGAAAGGCATGTACCTGCTCGAAGAAGACAACCGCGAAGCGGCGCACCACGTTCAGCTGATGGGCTCCGGCACCATCCTGCGTGAAGTCCGTGAAGCAGCGAAGATCCTGCGTGAAGAGTTCAACGTCGGCGCCGACGTATGGAGCGTTACCAGCTTCAACGAACTGCGTCGCGACGGCCTGGCCGTTGAGCGCACCAACCGTCTGCACCCTGGCCAGAAGCCTAAGCTGAGCTACGTCGAAGAGTGCCTGAACGGCCGTAAAGGTCCGGTCATCGCCTCTACCGACTACATGAAACTGTTCGCCGAGCAGATCCGTCAGTGGGTACCGTCCAAGGAATTCAAAGTCCTGGGCACCGACGGTTTCGGCCGCAGCGACAGCCGCAAGAAACTGCGTCATTTCTTCGAAGTCGACCGTCATTTCGTGGTGTTGGCAGCCCTGGAAGCACTGGCTGACCGTGGTGACATCGAACCTAAGGTTGTGGCTGAAGCCATCGCCAAGTTCGGTATCAACCCGGAAAAACGCAACCCACTGGACTGCTGAGGAGAGATTCTGTGAGCGAACTCATTCGCGTACCTGACATCGGCAGCGGTGAAGGTGAAGTAATTGAACTGTTTGTGAAGGTCGGCGACCGTATCGAAGCCGACCAGAGCATCCTGACACTTGAGTCGGACAAGGCGAGCATGGAAGTGCCTGCGCCGAAGGCCGGTATCATCAAGAGCCTGAAAGTGAAGCTGGGCGATCGTCTGAAAGAAGGCGACGAACTGCTGGAGCTGGAAGTCGAAGGTGCCGCGCAAGCGGCCCCTGCGGCTGCCGCTGCGCCAGCCGCCAAGGCTGAAGCCAAGCCGGCTGCAGCACCTGCCGCCGCCCCTGCTCCTGCTGCGCCGGCTGCTGCCAGCGTTCAGCAAGTGCACGTGCCGGACATCGGCTCGTCGGGCAAGGCCCAGATCATCGAGATCCAGGTCAAGGTCGGCGACACCGTCGCAGCTGATCAGTCGCTGATCACCCTGGAATCCGACAAGGCGAGCATGGAAATCCCGTCGCCTGCCGCTGGCGTGGTCAAGGCCATCAGCGTGAAGCTCAACGACGAAGTCGGCACCGGCGACCTGATCCTGGATCTGGAAGTGGCAGGTGCTGCTGCACCGGCTGCTGCCGCTCCAGCTCAGGCGGCCGCACCTGCCGCCGCTGCTCCAGCGCCTGCCGCTGCCGCACCGGCTGCTCCAGTGGCCGACAGCGTTCAGGACATCCACGTTCCGGACATCGGTTCGTCGGGCAAGGCCAAGATCATCGAAGTCCTGGTCAAGGCCGGCGACACCGTTGCAGCCGACCAGTCTCTGATCACCCTGGAATCCGACAAGGCGAGCATGGAAATCCCATCGCCAGCCGCTGGCGTGGTGGAAAGCGTTTCCATCAAGCTCGATGACGAAGTCGGTACCGGCGACCTGATCCTGAAACTGAAAGTCAAAGGCGCCGCTCCGGCCGCTGCTACAGCGCCTGCCGCTGCCGCACCGAGCGCACCTGCTCCAGCCGCTGCAGCACCTGCCGCCGCCGCACCTGTTGCTGCCCCGGCTGCCGCTCCAGCCAAGCCTGGTGCAAAAGTTCACGCCGGCCCAGCCGTGCGTCAACTGGCCCGCGAATTCGGCGTCGAGCTGAGCGCCGTTGGCGCCAGCGGCCCGCACGGGCGCATCCTGAAGGAAGACGTGCAGGTTTACGTCAAGGCCATGATGCAGAAGGCCAAGGAAGCACCGGCCGCTGCTGCTGGCGCAACCGGTGGCGCGGGCATCCCGCCGATTCCGGTCGTGGACTTCAGCCGCTTCGGTGAAATCGAAGAAGTGCCGATGACCCGCCTGATGCAGGTCGGCGCTGCCAACCTGCATCGCAGCTGGCTGAACGTGCCGCACGTGACGCAATTCGACTCGGCGGATATCACCGAGCTCGAAGCGTTCCGTGTTGCCCAGAAAGCCGTTGCAGAGAAGGCCGGCGTCAAGCTGACCATCCTGCCGTTGCTGCTCAAGACCTGCGCACACCTGCTCAAGGAACTGCCGGACTTCAACAGTTCGCTGGCACCAAGCGGCAAAGCGATCATCCGCAAGAAATACGTGAACATCGGCTTCGCCGTCGACACCCCGGATGGCCTGCTGGTGCCGGTCATCAAGAACGTCGACCAGAAGAGCCTGCTGCAACTGGCCGCCGAGGCTGCTTCCCTGGCTGAAAAAGCCCGGACCAAGAAGCTCTCGTCGGACGAGATGCAAGGCGCCTGCTTCACCATTTCCAGCCTCGGCCACATTGGCGGCACCGGCTTCACGCCGATCGTCAACGCGCCGGAAGTGGCGATCCTCGGTGTTTCCAAGGCAACCATCCAGCCAGTCTGGGACGGCAAAGCCTTCCAGCCGAAACTGATGCTGCCGCTGTCGCTGTCCTACGATCACCGTGTGATCAACGGCGCCGCTGCTGCACGCTTCACCAAGCGTCTGAGCGATCTGCTGGGCGACATCCGCACCATGCTCCTGTAACACCGACCGGCCCTCCTTCACCGGAGGGCCTGTTGCGTTCCACGTTTCCGAGCGCCACGCTCGTACCTCAACCCCGCCAATTTGGCGGGGCTTTTTTTTGCCTGAATTTTTTACTTAAAACGTCTTCCTACATTTGTGGCTGATATCGCCCACAACTCGAATCCATTTCTGCCAGATATTTTTTCGGGCCAAATAACTAGCCTTGGCCGAAAGACTACTTATTACACCCGAAACAATCATCTACCTAATTCGTTAGCAGCCGAATGGACTCAAACATGCTCAAACCAACTGTCGGCCCGATTATTGGTCACACCACCACTAATCACGCACGTATTTTTTTGCGCGGCGAACACAATAAAAACACCTTGGTATTTGCCGGCATTCGCTATAGACGACAAGGCGAAGATCACTGGTCAAAAGGCAACTTTGCGAAACTCGAACCCGAGCACGACATGTGCGAAGTCTTTGCACTAAACAACCTGTCCGCCGACTCCGACTATGAATATCAGGCCGGGTGGTTCAGCCCGATGAGCCCGGCGCACACCGTCGACACGGTGAAAGAACTGCCGCTGCGATGGCCACGACAGATTTATCACCTGCATACCCGCTCCAGCCAGGCCGGCCTTTCAAGGGCCTACATTATCGGCTCTTGCCGATACCTGCGCATGACCGCAGGCATCGCATTCGCCCCTCACTTGGGCGACAGAATCTTCGCTTCAATTTCACGCCTGGTGGAGCAAGCCAGTCCTCCCGTCAGTGCGATGGTGATGACGGGTGACCAAATCTATGTCGATGATTTGAACATCATTGCCCCGGATCGGGAGCTCAAGGAAATCCTGCATAAATATCGCGTGGCGTTTTCGCAGATAAATATCACCAGGTTAATGTCCAGTTTGCCCACTTACATGATCCTTGACGACCATGAAATAGAAGACAACTGGCCCGCCAACAAGAGCAAGTCCGATGACTACTTATATGCAAACGCAATCAGGGCCTATGAGTTGTATCAGGCCAGCCATAGCCCAGCCCATGCACTAACCAGTGATGGACTGATAAATAAACGACTGGACAAATATTGGTATCAATTTACTGAAGGTGATATCGAATGGTTTGTTACCGACAGTCGAACCCGACGTAATCTGTCGACCACTGACCGACGCATTCTCGACGCAGCCCAGGAACAGGCCTTGTGCGACTGGCTGATCCACAGCCCGGCGCGGATCAAATTCGTGGTCACCAGTGTCATGTTCTACCCTGACCAAAAACGCTCGGATGATGACGCCTGGCAGGCCTTCCCCGAACAACGGCTACGGTTGCTGGAGACCATTCGCACACACAGCATCAAAAACGTCGTGTTCATTTCCGGCGATGTCCACGGCTCGCTGACCAGTCGCCTGACCCACAGCGAGGATGCGGACTTCGAAGTCCACACCATCGTCTCGTCACCGCTGTGCAACAGCAGAATGTTGCCCTATGCCACAGCCTCCACGTTCGTCCTCGATCAACCCTTGGTCCGCACCGCCTCCGGCGACTATCGACATGAGCTGACCAGCAACGTGATCAGCCAAGATAACTTTGCCCACCTGGTCGTCGATGCCGGGCAGCTTCAGGTGAATTTCCACGACCGGGAGGGCAAGCCTTTGCAGTCCGTTGGCATCCAGATTCGCTGACCCGGAAACAGATCGCAGTCATTGGCAATACTTGCAAAACTGCGATTTTTCGGCGAATAGCAATACTTTCTGCCACCGACTGAAGAAATCCCGTCGTCTGCCGACATATTCTTATAGCACTTGGCCTTCATCTCTCTTGTCAGTCGGTGTCGCAATGATGCAACCTTGCCGCAGGCAACAGTAAAGAGGGCGAGAGCCCAGCGCGTTCAGCATATTCGAAGCGAGTTCTCTCCATGAAAAGCCAACCCGATGCCGCCAGCCGTATGGTGGCCGAGGTAGTGACGCAGTTGCCTGTGCCCTCGCGGCTCGGCATGCTGCGTTTCGAACGGCTTAATGAACCCAGCTGGGCACTGCTGTTTCTCGATCCCAATTGCGAACGCCAGTTCGGCCTGCCCGCCGTTGAGCTGTGCGCGCTGGTGGGCTCGCCCTACGCCAGCCTGATGGAGCCGCAAGCGCGCTATCAACTGCACGACGCGATCCAGCAGCAACTGACTGAAAGCACGCACTACCTGATCCGCTACACCCTGCACACCGCCGCTGGCTCCCTGACTCTGCTTGAACTGGGCGAAGCCTACAAACAACACAATCGACACCTGTTGCGCGGCTACCTGCTGGTCATCGACGGCCTGTTCGAGGATGACCCGCTGCAACCGGCCCTGGATCTGGAAACCCAGAATTCGCGCCTGCAAATCGCCCTGGAACTCAATCAGCGGGCCCAGCAGGAGCAACTGCTGCACCTGGAGCGGGTGCGTGCCCAGCAGGACCTGATCCTGCTGCTCACCCGTCAACGCTACAGCAGCAACAACTCCTTGCGCGAAGCCGCCGAGCTGATCACCCGCAGCGCCTGCGACATCTACGAAATCGACAGTGCCAGCCTGTGGCACCTCGAAGGCTCGATGCTGGTGCCGATCTCGGCCTATCACCGCACGAAGCAGGAATACCTGCTGCCGCAGCCGATCGATGTCAGTGTTTTCCCCGATTACCTCGACGCCTTGCACACCGGCCGCGCCATCGACGCCCATAACGCTATGCGCGACCCGCGTACCCGGGAGATGGCCGAAAGCCTGCGCCCGCGCGACGTCAACGCAATGCTCGACGCCAGTATTCGCGTCGACGGCCAGGTGGTCGGCGTTTTGTGCCTGGAGCAGACCGGGGCGACCCGCGCCTGGCAGTCGGATGAAATCGCCTTCGCCGGAGAACTGGCGGACCAGTTTGCCCAGGTCATCAGCAACCACAACCGGCGAACCGCCACCAGCGCCCTGCACCTGTTCCAGCGGGCGGTCGAACAGAGTGCCAACGCGTTTTTGCTGGTCAACTGCGACGGCGTGGTGGAATACGTCAACCCGAGCTTCACCGCGATCACCCAATATTCCACCGAAGAAGTGCACGGTCAGCGCCTGTCAGAACTACCGGCCCTGGAGAACCTCAGCGAACTGCTGTTCGACGCGCCTTCGGCGCTGGCCAAGAGCAACAGTTGGCAGGGCGAGTTCAAGAGCCGCCGGAAAAACCTCGAACCCTATTGGGGCCAGTTGTCGATCTCCAAGGTTTACGGCGACAACCGCGAGCTGACCCACTACATCGGCATCTACGAAGACATCACCCAGACCAAGCTCGCTCAGCAGCGAATCGAGCGCCTGGCCTACACCGACAACCTGACCAACCTCGGCAACCGCCCGGCGTTCATCCGCAACCTCGATGAACGCTTCGCCCGGGACAGCGACGCGCCGATCAGCCTGCTGCTGGTGGACATCGACAACTTCAAGCGGATCAACGACAGCCTTGGCCACCAGACCGGCGACAAACTGCTGATCAGCCTGGCCCGACGCCTGCGCAACAGCCTGATCCCGAGCGGCAGCCTGGCGCGATTCGCCAGCAACGAATTCGCCGTGTTGCTGGACAACAGCGACCTCACCGTCGGCCAGCAAGTGGCCAACCAGTTGCTGGCGACCCTCGACAAACCGATGTTCGTCGACAACCAGTTGATCAGTGTCACCGGCTCCGTTGGCCTGGCCTGCGCGCCGCTGCACGGGCGCGACCCGCAAACCCTGATGCGCAACGCCGGGTTGGCGCTGCACAAGGCCAAGGCCAACGGCAAGCACCAGGTGCAAGTGTTCACCGAAGCGCTGAACGCCGAGGCCAGCTACAAGCTGTTCGTCGAAAACAACCTGCGCCGCGCCCTGACCCAGAACGAACTCGACGTGTTCTACCAGCCCAAGCTGTGCCTGCGTAGCGGTCGCCTGCTGGGCATGGAAGCACTGCTGCGTTGGGACCATCCGGAAAAGGGCATGATCCGCCCGGATCAGTTCATCAGCGTCGCCGAAGAAACCGGGCTGATCATTCCGATCGGCAAATGGATCGCCCGCCAGGCCTGCCGCATGAGCAAAGCGCTGACCGCCGCCGGCCTGGGCAACCTGCAAGTAGCGATCAACCTGTCACCCAAGCAGTTTTCCGACCCTGACCTGGTGGCCTCCATTGCCAACATCCTCAAGGAGGAAGCCCTGCCGGCTCATTTGCTGGAGCTGGAGCTGACCGAAGGCCTGCTGCTGGAAGCCACCGAAGACACCCACTTGCAGCTCGACCAGCTCAAGCGTCTGGGCCTGACCCTGGCCATGGACGACTTCGGCACCGGTTACTCGTCGCTCAGCTACTTGAAAAAATTCCCCATCGACATCATCAAGATCGACCGAAGCTTCATCCACGAAATCCCGGACAACCAGGACGACATGGAAATCACCTCCGCGGTGATCGCCATGGCCCACAACCTGAAACTCAAGGTCGTGGCCGAAGGCATCGAAACCGCCGAGCAGTTGTCGTTCCTGCGCCGTCACCGCTGCGACGTCGGCCAGGGCTACCTGTTCGACCGTCCGATCCCGGGCAACGAGCTGATCGACAAGCTCAAACGCTACCCCCGTGGCCCAATCGCCTGACAGCGATCCAACTCTCGGGCAAACTGCTTGTCTGTCTAATTATCCTGACTGAGAGGACTGATCATGGTTCTGCGCTCGGAAATTCTGGTGAACAAAAACGTGCTCCCGACTAAAGAACAAGCTCTGCCCGGCCGCGAAACCGCGATGACCCTGCCTGAAAAGCACTTTGTGTTTAAAGACACCCCGTTGCTCGGCCCGTTCTTCGAAGACGTCGACTTCGCGATCTTCGGCCTCGGCTGCTTCTGGGGTGCGGAACGCCGCTTCTGGCAGCGCGAAGGCGTGGTCAGCACCGTGGTCGGCTACGCCGGCGGTTTCACCCCGAACCCGACCTACGAAGAAGTCTGCTCGGGCCTGACCGGCCACACCGAAGTAGTGCTGGTGGTGTATGACAAGGCCAGGGTCAGCTACGAAGCACTGCTGGCGATGTTCTGGGAACTGCACAACCCGACGCAGGGCATGCGCCAGGGCAATGACATCGGCACCCAGTACCGTTCGGCGATCTACGCCACCAGCCAGGAACAACTGGACGCGGCGCTCAAGAGCAAGGAAACCTACCAGGCCGAGCTGTCCAAGGCCGGTCTCGGTGAAATCAGCACCGAAATCGACCAGGCCCCGACCGTCTACTTTGCCGAGACGTATCACCAGCAGTACCTGGCGAAAAACCCGGAAGGCTATTGCGGCATCGGCGGTACCGGCGTGTGCATGCCACCGAGCCTGGCGGGCAACTAACCCTGAACTGTGGCGAGGGAGCTTGCTCCCGCTCGGTTGCGCAGCAATCGCAAAACCGGAGAACCGGTTCTTACTGAAAGAACGCAGTTACCGGTTTTTAGGGGTGCTTCGCACCCCAGCGGGAGCAAGCTCCCTCGCCACAGATTGTTGATTGCTGATCAACTCTCAGCAATCAACCAATCCATCCGCCACCCACCCTGTGTCTGCCCCAGCTTCTCAGACAACCATGGCAGCAGCTCACGCAACTCTTCCTCCAGCCCCCACGGCGGATTGGCAATCGCCAGCCCGGAACCGTTCAGGCTGTTCGGCGTATCCAGCGGATGCACCAACAACTCCACCCGCAACAACTTCGGCGCACCGGTACCCGCCAGGTCCTGATAGAAGCGGCGAAGCGCGCGCTGATCCTTCACCGGGTACCAGATTGCCGCCACGGTCTGGCGCATGCGGCCGATCGCTTCCTTCAACGAAGCGGCACAGCGCTGCATCTCGTCGAGCTTCTCGAACGGCGGATCGATCAACATCACCGCACGCTTCTCCGGCACCGGCAGCAAGGCTCGCGGCACATGCCAGCCTTCGCCCAGGTGCACCTTGACCCGGCGATCACCGGCCATGTTGTCCTTGAGCAGCAGGCCGTCTTCCGGGTGTTTCTCGTTGAGCAACACACGGTCCTGCGGGCGAGTCAGGCGTCGCGCCAGCTCCGGCGAGCCCGGGTAATAGCGCAACTGGCCATCCGGGTTCATCTCGTGCAGCACCTGCATGTAATCAGCGGTCAGGATCGGCAGATCCGGCTGATCCCACAAACGCGCAATGCCTTCCAGGTACTCGCCGGTACGGTTGGCCTGATCACCCTGAAGGTCATACAGACCGATGCCGGCGTGAGTGTCGAGATAGGCAAACGGCTGCTCCTTGCGCGACATCAGGGCGATGAGCCGGGTCAAAGTCAGGTGTTTGAACACATCGGCGTGATTGCCGGCATGGAAGGCGTGACGATAATTCATGGCTGCTCCTGCGAAGGCCGGGAAGTTTACCTTTTACCGGCCGGCAAGTCAGGGGTTGGCAGCTGAGCGGCCGTAACCACCCCCTGTGGCGAGGGAGCTTGCTCCCGCTGGGCTGCGAAGCGGCCCCAAAACCTGAACCCCGGTCTGGTCTGACACACCGCACTCCACCTGTTCTACAACTGCTACGCAGTTGAACGGGAGCAAGCTCCCTCGCCACAAAAGCCGCCTGGCGCTACGCCGAAGCCTGCGCCCGCAACCGTCGCCCAACCACATCCAGCACATCACAGCCATCGCGCAACGCAATGGCGCAGAGCAAGGCAAAATCGCTGAGGATGAAGGACTCGCACTCAATCGAACCGCGCATGGACAGGTTCTCAAGCACTTGGGTAACTGCGCGAATTCGGTAGTTGGCGGCGTCGGTGAGGATGTCGAGTGGCGCATGGGTATCGACGAACAGGGTGGGCATATCGGTGCAGTTGCTGGTCAATGCCATGAAGCGGTTGTCGGGATGGGGGATTGGTTTTTCGTAGGGTGGATCGGGATGTATTGATTTCATTTTTAACGCTCTAAGGAAGAAATGGACCTGCCATTAGCCTTCCTACGGGCTAGGGTGGCAGCTATGCACGGGGTAGGAATATCGAGACCCTTAGAGCAAAACTCGACCACGCCGAAGCGTGCCCGCGCATAGCCGCCGCAACTGATCTTACGGCCGCATGAAAACGGCCGCAAACCAGGCAGTGACGCCAATGTAGCTCTAACGGTCTTGAGAGGTTCCTACACCCCGCCACAGAGTTGTCAGTGGCTGGCAAAGACTATCGGTAGACCCCTCGTGGCACCAGTTCATGAAAGCCGCTACGTTTTGAAGGAAACGTCCTAGGACCTTGCCCAGAAAATTCGCAGCGATTTCAATCCACCATAGAGCTTCTTGCAACTTAACCCGGGCATTACTGGATGTAGCCAAGCGCGTTAACTGCAAAAAGCGCTAGCAATAGAGCAATACAAGCAACCCCGCCCCAATGCAAAACTATTAGTTTTTTCCTAAGTCCTCCAGGAAAAGCTTCCAGATCTTTCGCATCGGCCCCGCCATCACGGAGATAAAAATTTGGCATAGTCATCACGCCCATTACTGCACCAAGTACGAATAGCCTTCCCCAAGCTCCGCCGTTCTTGAAAGGAGCCCGGACCATAATAGCCGGGCAGTTTTTCAAATGATCCAGCATTACATCCATTTTGGCGTAAGCCAAATGCAACGATACGCAAAGGAAAATTAGAAGCCCGCCGAAACCAGTAAGGCTGATACACAAAAATAATTTTTGCGCGACACTCACGCTCATGTCAGCGTCTCGTAGTTTAATTTGCCAGTTTTTTAACCCGCCTCACCGAGGCAACCCCAGCAGCCAAAGAAGTGCCCTGCCACAACAAATTTACTCGCCAAAAATAATGGCTGCAGTTGGCATTCTGTCTTGCCTTACGCGAGCCAGCTACTGACCCACGCTTATATTACTTAAGAACTCCTGACTCCCACAATGTAACTAGAAACACCAAACTGGCGAGCAAGCCTATTACACTCCATTGCAAAAAAATTAGTTTTCGCCTAAATATAAGTGGAAATTTTTCTATATCCTCAGCGCTGGCCAACCCACATCTCACAAAAAATCGAGGAAACGTAACTACACTGGCTATGCCGCCCACTAACTGAAGCTTCCCAAAAGGGCCTGTATGCTTGTGCGTCTTTGCAGTAATCAGTGACGAGCTATTCTTGAAATATTTCGACAATTCTTCACCCCTTGTATAGCCAAGGTATAGCGCAAACCCGATCCAAATATAGATCCCAAGTAACACTCCCCCACACAAACCACCTACAATTAATTCTGATGTTGTCATCTCACATTCTCATATATAAGTTCTCCGATTATCTCCCCACCCTTTCCGCCATATAGGCCGCCGACAAAAGAACCAGCACCAACCACTACGATACCGCATGCCAATGTCCCTATACCGGCTGTAGGTATGCTCAAACCAGCACATATTGCACCGACAACGGGGGCCGATAAAATCGTGCCAGTAGCTACACCACCTCCTATTCCCCCGGCAAAGGCACCCGCCTCAGTAAATCTGATTCGCTCGCAAACTTCAGTACTGCCCGCCGTACACACATCCTGAACCTTAATAGCCGAAGCCCCGCCACCGACCGCAGTGCCGACCCAGCCGCCGAACTTGAGGTACTTTGAAGCCCTAGCCACACCTTCAAGATGAGTCGCATACCCCGGCATCTGCCCCACGCCGCCGGCTTCCGTCCAGCGGTGAACCAGACTGGGAGGAGAGAGGAACATTGCACGGTTCAAATTGGGGTGGTGTGGGAAACCGATGCCTTTGCGCGTCAGGCTTGTCAGGTGACTATCGAGTTGTGCCAGCAGCTTTTGGCGCTCGGCCAGAAATGTCGGTGAGTTCAGATGTCCATCGCGCAGGAATGAACGCTGATGCAGCGTTTCCATTTCACGCAAGGTATCGCCAACGTTATCCAGATTATTCTTGAAAATGCTCGCGCCGACACCTATGGCGCCCGAACCGAAGCCCAAGATCGTCTGAAGGGCATCCCGGTGTTCCACCATAAAATCCGCCTCCTCCGGAGTAAGCGTTTCAAGCACCTGATTGGTCCTGGCTGCCACATCCATAAGCAGCGCTTCTTCACGGGTGCACTGGTAGTTATTGGGATCGCTCAGCACGATCATCGAGCCAGCTTTGACGTCCCGCAGGTTGGGATTGAGCAACTTGAATTTGCCCATCACCGCCGGGTCGCGCAGGGTGAACAGCGAGGCCTCGAGTTGTTCGCGGGTGGTGCTTTTGGGCACGATGTAGAAGCCCGGTTCCTCGGCCGCTGTACTGCTTGATCGCACTGGATTGGGAACGCTTGGCGCCGGCGCAAAGCTGGAAGGTCGTGAGGCTACCGGGTTGCTGGAGGCGGTGGGGGTCGTCTGTTGAGTCGCTGCACGGGTGGCATGCGGCGCAGCATTGCGGCTGGACATGTAGCTATTTGTGAAAAACGATGGGATCAGCCCGGCTTTGCAGGGGCAGCTGCTGTAGCTGTCCAGCGAGCCCGCCACCAGCTTTCCGTGACTCACGATGTATGAAACACCGCCCTCGATGACATAGGTTTTGTCGTCCTTGCCACAGGAAACCCGATCCCCCGCACGAGCATGAGCGATACCAAACATCATGATGTTTGTATCAGCCTCCAGAACCTTGCCACCGCAGGTCGTCTTGTCATCCTTGCGAATGAAAAATCCCTCTGCCATTGCTGATCTCCCTTTCTACTGGCGCCCCAGTCATGGGAAGCGCGCCCTTGATAACGATGGGTAACACCGACTCGGAATGAGTGGGCTAACGCAAAGTACGTGACCAGAGAGGTAATTCAAGGCAGCCGGGCAAAACAGGAAATTTCCTACAAGCTCCAAAGAAAAGGGTGACGCAAACGGAGGCAGGAACCAAAGCGCGCTCTAGATTGACCTCAAAAAAAAACGGCCCGCAGCATAGAGCTGCGAGCCGTTCTTTTATCAGGGATGGGAAGAGTTCAACCCATCACTCATCACTCATCACTTGTTCAGGCGGTAATCATTCTCTGCAGCAGCAAAACGCTGGAACATGCCAGCAGTCGGCGTACCCATTTTGCTGACGAAGTAGATCGCCAGGCTGGCGAAGATGAAACCAGGGATGATTTCGTACAGGCCCAGCAATTCGAAGTGTTTCCAGACGATCACTGTGATCGCGCCGACCAGGATGCCGGCCAGTGCGCCGTTGCGGGTCATATCTTTCCAGATCACGGAGATCAGCACGACCGGACCGAATGCAGCACCGAAACCGGCCCAGGCGTAGC
Source organism: Pseudomonas sp. GL-R-26 (assembly GCF_019947365.1). Lineage (NCBI taxonomy): Bacteria > Pseudomonadati > Pseudomonadota > Gammaproteobacteria > Pseudomonadales > Pseudomonadaceae > Pseudomonas > Pseudomonas sp. GL-R-26. The sequence goes on from NZ_JAGYGI010000002.1 coordinate 74,059, forward strand.
TCACCAGACCCAGTACACGGTTTTCCGGGTTGGCCGCCAGTGCGATAGCAATCAGGGCAACCAACAGCACCATGGCACGACCGACCCAGACCAGTTCAACCTGGGAAGCGGATTTACGCAGGAAGGTCTTGTAGAAGTCTTCGGTCAGGGCGCTCGAGCACACCAGCAACTGGCAGCTCAGGGTGCTCATCACCGCAGCCAGGATGGCCGACAGCAGGATACCCGCGATCCATGGGTTGAAGAGGATCTTGGCCAGTTCGATGAACACGCGCTCGTGGTTCTCGGAGACCGCGCCAGCCACGTCCGGGTGCGCCGAGAAGTAGGCGATACCGAAGAAGCCGACGGCCACGGTGCCGCCCAGGCACAGGATCATCCAGGTCATGGAGATGCGACGGGCCTTGGCGATCGATTTAACCGAATCGGCAGCCATGAAACGCGCCAGGATATGCGGCTGGCCGAAGTAGCCCAGACCCCAGCCCATCAGCGAGATGATGCCGATGAAAGTGGTGCCCTTGAGCATGTCGAAGTTGCTTGGATCTTGCGCTTCGATGGCCAGGAAGGTGGTGTCGACGCCACCGGTGGCCAGCAGCACGATGACCGGCGTCAGGATCAGCGCGAAGATCATCAGGGTGGCTTGTACGGTATCGGTCCAGCTCACCGCCAGGAAACCACCGATAAAGGTGTAGGCAATCGTCGCCGCAGCACCGGCCCACAGCGCCGTCTCGTAGGACATGCCGAAGGTGCTTTCGAACAGACGGGCCCCGGCCACGATGCCGGAAGCGCAGTAGATGGTGAAGAACACCAGGATCACGACCGCAGAGATGATCCGCAGCAGGCCGCTTTTGTCTTCGAAACGGCTGGCGAAGTAGTCCGGCAGGGTCAGTGCATCACCGTTGTGCTCGGTCTGCACACGCAGACGGCCGGCGACGAACAGCCAGTTCAGGTAGGCGCCGATGATCAGGCCGATGGCGATCCAGCTTTCGGAAAGACCGGACATGTAGATCGCGCCGGGCAAACCCATCAACAACCAGCCGCTCATGTCGGAGGCACCGGCGGACAGTGCGGTCACGACGCTGCCCAGGCTACGGCCGCCCAGAATGTAGTCGGAAAGGTTGTTGGTGGAGCGATAGGCCATCAAGCCGATCAGCACCATTGCTGCGATGTAGATCACAAACGTGATCAGGGTTGGATTGCTTACGCTCATTAAGTTACGCCCTGGCTTTGTTTTTATGTAGCGGCGGCTGGTGAACCGCTCGCAAACGCATACGTTTGACAGACGATCCGGATTCCCGCGCATTTATGACTGATGTTTCCCCAGGAAAGCCATCAGCCGGAGCACCCGGGTTTTCCCGGGTTGCACCTTGGGCGCGAATGCTATTCAACAAAGCAAATAAGGTGCAACCAGTTTCTCGAGAATAAGTTGCACCCAGTCGGAAATAAATATCAAACCCCGGTTTTTGCTCCTTTTCGGAGCAAGAAAGAGGGCCAACCACCCTAAAAAGCACCAAGCAGAGGCGGCACTGCCGTACCGGAATTTATTTCCTGACGAGTTGCGTAATATTCCGACAAAAAAAGGGTTGCACCCGGTTGCACCTCAACAGTCGCACGGCTAATCTTGCCGCCAGCTGATGCCACGCAGTCGTGGCAAACATGAGGATAAAAACATGGCTACCACCACCCTTGGGGTCAAACTTGACGACCCGACCCGCGAACGCCTCAAGGCCGCCGCGACCTCGATTGATCGCACGCCGCACTGGCTGATCAAGCAGGCAATCTTCAATTACCTGGAAAAACTCGAGGGTGGTGCAACCCTGACCGAGCTGAGCGGTTTGACCAAGGATTCCGACGACAGCGTCGACGCGCCTCTGGATCACGCCCACCAGTGCTTCCTCGAATTCGCCGAAAGCATCCTGCCGCAATCGGTACTGCGCGCTTCGATCACCGCCGCCTACCGTCGCCCTGAGCCGGAAGTCGTGCCGATGCTGATCGAGCAGGCTCGCCTGCCGGCGCCGATGTGCGACGCCACCAACAAACTCGCCGCCTCGATTGCTGAAAAATTGCGCAACCAGAAGAGCGCCGGCGGCCGTGCCGGCATCGTTCAGGGCCTGCTGCAGGAATTCTCCCTGTCGTCCCAGGAGGGCGTGGCACTGATGTGCCTGGCCGAAGCGCTGCTGCGCATCCCGGACAAAGGCACTCGCGACGCCCTGATCCGCGACAAGATCAGCACCGGCAACTGGCAGCCGCACCTGGGCAACAGCCCGTCGCTGTTCGTCAACGCCGCCACCTGGGGCTTGCTGCTGACCGGCAAACTGGTCTCCACGCACAACGAAGCCGGCTTGACGTCGTCCCTGAGCCGCATCATCGGCAAGAGCGGCGAGCCGATGATCCGCAAGGGCGTCGACATGGCCATGCGCCTGATGGGCGAGCAGTTCGTGACCGGCGAAACCATCGCCGAAGCCTTGGCCAATGCCAGCAAGTTCGAAGCCAAGGGCTTCCGCTATTCCTACGACATGCTGGGTGAAGCCGCACTCACCGAGCACGACGCGCAGAAGTACCTGGCCTCGTACGAACAAGCCATCCACTCGATCGGCAAAGCCTCCCACGGTCGCGGGATCTATGAAGGCCCGGGCATTTCGATCAAGCTGTCCGCCCTGCACCCGCGTTACAGCCGCGCCCAGTACGAGCGCGTGATGGACGAACTGTACCCGCGCCTGCTGTCGCTGACCCTGCTGGCCAAGCAGTACGACATCGGCCTGAACATCGATGCCGAAGAAGCCGACCGCCTCGAGCTGTCGCTGGATCTGCTCGAGCGCCTGTGCTTCGAGCCGCAACTGACTGGCTGGAACGGCATCGGTTTCGTGATCCAGGCTTACCAGAAGCGTTGCCCGTACGTGATCGACTACGTGATCGACTTGGCTCGTCGCAGCCGTCATCGCCTGATGATCCGCCTGGTAAAAGGCGCGTACTGGGACAGCGAAATCAAGCGCGCCCAGGTCGAAGGCCTGGAAGGCTACCCGGTCTACACCCGCAAGGTTTACACCGACGTTTCCTACATCGCTTGCGCCCGCAAGCTGCTGTCGGTGCCGGAAGTCATCTACCCGCAGTTCGCCACGCACAACGCCCACACCCTGTCGGCCATTTATCACATCGCCGGTCAGAACTATTACCCGGGTCAGTACGAGTTCCAGTGCCTGCACGGCATGGGTGAACCGCTGTACGAACAGGTTGTAGGCAAAGTTTCCGAAGGCAAGCTGAACCGTCCGTGCCGTGTGTACGCTCCGGTCGGCACCCACGAAACCCTGCTGGCCTACCTGGTACGTCGCCTGCTGGAAAACGGCGCGAACACCTCGTTCGTCAACCGCATCGCCGACCAGTCGATTTCGATCCAGGAACTGGTGGCCGATCCGGTGGCCAGCATCGAGCAGATGGCAACCGTGGAAGGTGGCTTCGGTCTGCCGCACCCGCGCATTCCACTGCCCCGCGACCTGTATGGTTCGGAACGCGCCAACTCAAGCGGCATCGACATGGCCAACGAACATCGTTTGGCTTCGCTGTCCTGCGCCCTGCTCGCCACTGCGCACAACCACTGGAAAGCGGCGCCGATGCTCGGTTGCACCTCCAGCACCGAAGCGCCGGCACCGGTCCTGAATCCGTCCGATCTGCGTGATGTGGTCGGCCATGTGCAGGAAGCGACCGTCGAAGACGTCGACAACGCCATCCAGTGCGCCATCAACGCTGCACCGATCTGGCAGGCCACCCCGCCCGCCGAGCGCGCCGCGATCCTGGAACGCGCCGCCGACCTGATGGAAGCCGAGATCCAGCCGCTGATGGGCCTGCTGGCCCGCGAAGCCGGCAAGACCTTCGCCAACGCCATCGCCGAAGTGCGTGAAGCCGTGGACTTCCTGCGTTATTACGCGGTGCAGGCACGCAACGATTTCACCAACGACGCTCACCGTCCGCTGGGTCCAGTGGTGTGCATCAGCCCGTGGAACTTCCCGCTGGCGATCTTCAGTGGTCAGGTGGCTGCTGCGCTGGCCGCCGGTAACCCGGTACTGGCCAAGCCTGCGGAACAGACTCCGCTGGTTGCCGCCCAAGCCGTGCGCCTGCTGCTCGAGGCCGGCATTCCGGAAGGCGTGCTGCAACTGCTGCCGGGGCGTGGCGAAACCGTCGGTGCCGGCCTGGTGGGTGATGAGCGCGTCAAAGGCGTGATGTTCACCGGCTCCACCGAAGTCGCGCGCTTGCTGCAACGCAACATCGCCGGTCGCCTGGACAGCCAGGGTCGTCCGATCCCGCTGATCGCCGAAACCGGTGGCCAGAACGCGATGATCGTCGACTCTTCGGCACTGACCGAACAAGTCGTGATCGACGTGGTTTCCTCGGCCTTCGACAGCGCCGGTCAGCGTTGCTCGGCCCTGCGTGTCTTGTGCTTGCAGGAAGATTCCGCAGACCGCGTCATCGAAATGCTCAAGGGCGCGATGGCTGAAAGCCGTCTCGGCAACCCTGAGCGTCTGTCCGTGGACATCGGCCCGGTCATCGACGCCGAAGCCAAGGCGGGCATCGAGAAGCACATCCAGGCCATGCGCGACAAAGGTCGCAGCGTGTACCAGGTGGCCATCGCCGATGCCGAAGAAGTCAAACGCGGCACCTTCGTGATGCCGACGCTGATCGAACTGGAAAGCTTCGACGAACTGCAACGGGAGATCTTCGGCCCGGTGCTGCACGTGGTTCGCTACAAGCGCAAGGACATCGATCAACTGATCGGCCAGATCAACGCTTCCGGCTACGGCCTGACCCTGGGCGTGCACACCCGCATCGACGAGACCATCGCCAAGGTGATCGACAACGTCAATGCCGGTAACGTCTACGTCAACCGCAACATCGTGGGTGCAGTAGTAGGCGTGCAGCCATTCGGCGGCGAAGGCCTGTCGGGTACCGGCCCGAAAGCCGGCGGCCCGCTGTACCTGTACCGCCTGCTGTCGACCCGCCCTGCGGATGCGATCGAACAATCCTTCGCTCGCGGCGATGCTGCCGCGGCACCGGACGTTCGTCTGCGCGACGCCATGAGCAAGCCACTGACCGCCCTGAAAGCCTGGGCCGACAGCCACAAGCTCGCCGACCTGAGCACCCTGTGCGTGCAATTCGCCGCGCAATCGCAAAGCGGTATCACCCGCGTACTGGCTGGCCCGACCGGCGAGCGCAACAGCTATGCGATCCTGCCGCGTGAACACGTGCTGTGCCTGGCGGAAGTCGAAGGTGATCTGCTGACGCAACTGGCGGCGGTATTGGCAGTCGGCGGTTCGGCGGTATGGCCTGAAGCTGACATGACCAAAGCCTTGTTCGCACGTCTGCCGAAGGATATTCAGGCGCGCATCAAGCTGGTTTCCGACTGGAACAAGGATGAAGTGGTGTTTGATGGGGTTGTGCATCACGGCCATTCCGACCAGTTGCGTGCGGTGTGCCAGCAGGTTGCCAAGCGTGCCGGCGCCATCGTCGGTGTGCAGGGTCTGTCGCAAGGCGAAACCAACATTGCGCTGGAGCGTTTGGTGATCGAGCGTGCGTTGAGCGTCAACACCGCTGCGGCGGGTGGTAATGCCAGCCTGATGACCATCGGCTAAAACCGATACGCCAGGCAGCTGCAATGGCTGCCTGGCAATCAAATCCCTGTAGGAGTGAGCCTGCTCGCGATAGCGGTCTGTCGGTCACATCTGTTTCGGATGTGCCGCCGTCATCGCGAGCAGGCTCACTCCTACAGTTGTTTTGTGGTGCCTGCAAAGTTGCTGCGCTGGCCCATTATCACGGTCATCAATCATCCTGTTCAGCCTTTATCCCCCCACTTAGACTCGGCCCATTCCAACAAAAGGTAGGCCGCCATGTCCGAGACGTTGCTCAGTTCCCGCAATCTGGCTTTCGAGCTGTATGAAGTCCTCGATGCCGAGGGCCTGACCCAGCGTGAGCGTTTCGCCGAGCACAACCGCGAAACCTTCGATGCGGCCATTGGCACCGCCCGCAGCATCGCCGAGAAGTTCTTTGCCCCGCACAACCGCAAGGGTGACGAGAACGAGCCGCGCTATGAGAACGGTCAGGCGATTCTGATTCCCGAAGTGAAACCGGCAGTGGATGCCTTCCTCGAAGCCGGATTCCTGAACGCCGCGCGCAGTTTCGACGCCGGCGGCATGCAGCTTCCTACCTTGCTGTCCCAAGCCTGTTTTTCGCACTTTCAGTCGGCCAACGCGGCTTCGACGTCGTATCCGTTCCTGACCATGGGCGCGGCCAACCTGATCGAAAGCTTCGGCACCGAAGAGCAGAAGCGCCGCTTCCTGCAACCGATGATCGACGGCCGCTTTTTCGGCACCATGGCCCTGACCGAACCGCACGCCGGCTCGTCGTTGTCGGATATTCGTACACGCGCGGAACCTGCGTCCGACGGCACTTATCGCCTCAAGGGCAACAAGATCTTCATCTCCGGTGGCGATCATCCGCTGTCGGAAAACATCGTGCACATGGTGCTGGCCAAGCTGCCAGACGCGCCGGCCGGGGTGAAGGGCATTTCGCTGTTCATCGTGCCCAAGTTCCTGGTCAATGACGACGGCAGCCTCGGCCAACGCAACGATGTGTTGCTGGCCGGCTTGTTCCACAAGATGGGCTGGCGCGGCACCACGTCCACCGCGCTGAATTTCGGCGATAACGGTGACTGTGTCGGCTATCTGGTGGGTAAGCCGCACCAGGGCTTGAGCTACATGTTCCAGATGATGAACGAGGCACGGATCGGCGTCGGCATGGGTGCGGTGATGCTCGGTTACGCCGGCTATCTGTATTCGCTGGAATACGCCCGCGAGCGTCCGCAGGGCCGCCTACCGGACAGCAAGGACCCGAACACCGCGCCGGTGGCGATCATTCAGCACGCCGACGTCAAACGCATGCTGCTGACACAAAAGGCTTACGTCGAAGGTTCGTTTGACTTGGGTCTTTATGCGGCGCGCCTGTTCGATGACACCACGACGCTTGCGACCGAAGCCGAACGCAAGCAGGCCCATGAACTGCTGGACCTGCTGACGCCGATCGTCAAATCCTGGCCATCGGAGTTCTGCCTGAAGGCCAACGAACTGGCAATCCAGATCCTCGGCGGCCACGGCTACACCCGCGAATACCCGGTGGAGCAGTACTACCGCGACAACCGCCTGAACCCGATCCACGAAGGCACCCACGGTATTCAATCGCTGGACCTGCTGGGCCGAAAACTGGCGCAGAACGGTGGCGCGGGGCTCAAGCAACTGATCCGCCTGATCGCTGACACTGGTGAGCGAGCACAGGCGTTTGCTTCATTGACGCCGCTGCGTGAACCGCTGGAAAAACTGGTTGCTCGTTTGCAATCCGTGACCATCGGCCTGCTGGTTGATCTGGGCCAGGGCAAGGTTAATAGCAGCCTGGCGAACTCGGCGCTGTACCTGAAGGTGTTCGGCCACACGGTGATTGGCTGGCGCTGGCTGGAACAGGCGATTCGCGCCGAGGAAGGTTTGGTCAAGGGGAATGCGACGGATGTGAGCTTCTACAAAGGCAAGCTGCAGGCGGCGCGGTACTTCCTGACGTGGGAAGTGCCGGGATGCCACCATGAGCTGGCGATTCTTGAGGCGCGGGATGATGTGTGCCTGACGATGCAGGATGAGTGGTTCTGACGACCGGCAAGTATTTGTGGCGAGGGAGCAAGCTCCCTCGCCACAAAGTTGTCTCTCAACTCAGCTTGAACCCACCCATCTGCCGCGCCAGATCATCCGCCAACCGCTGCAACGTCTGGCAATCATCCCGACAAGCCCTGACCTCCCCCGCCGTCGCCCGGGCCAGATCGGAAATACCCTGCACGTTACGGTTGATCTCTTCGGTCACCGCCGACTGCTCTTCTGTCGCCGTCGCCACCTGATGGTTCATGTCGCTGATGCGTTCCACTTGCCCGGTAATCGCAGTCAACGAGGCGCCGGTACGTTGGCTCGACTCGACACCTGTACCTGTCGCCGCTTGCCCGGAATGCATCGACGACACTGCGTTTTCCGCACCTTGCTTGAGGCTGCCGATCATCTGCTGGATTTCATCGGTTGACGACTGTGTACGCCGCGCCAAAGTCCGCACTTCATCGGCCACCACGGCAAATCCACGCCCCATGTCCCCGGCCCGCGCCGCTTCGATAGCGGCATTGAGCGCCAGCAGATTAGTCTGCTCGGAAATCCCGCGAATCACCGCCAGCACCTGGTCGATCGACGCCACTTGATGGGCCAGTTCACCCACCGCCGTGGCCGCGACGCCGATTTCGTCAGACATATTTTCAATGTGCCGAATCGATCCGCCTACCACTTCCCGTGCCTGCATCGCCTCATCCCGAGCCGTTTGCGATGCGACCGCCGCGTTGCCGGCGTTCTGGGCGATCTCCTGAACGGTCAGGCCCATTTCGTGAACCGCAGTGGCAACCATGTCGGTCATTTCCTGTTGGCGGCCGGAGCGTTCAGCGGTGTTATCCACAACCCGTGCAACCTGGCCGACAGCGGTGCGCAACTGCTCGCTGGTGGTCAGCACTTCGCCGATCATGTCGCGCTGGCTATCCAGGAACCGATTGAAACCGCGAGCCAGATCGCCCAGCTCATCAGCACGGCTGGAATCTAACCGGTGGGTCAAATCTCCACCGCCGCTACCGATTGCTACCAATGCCGCTGTTACCTGACGAATCGGGCGCACCAGCCCACGGGCCAGCAACACCACCAGCAACAGGCACACCAAGGCCACCGCCAGGCCGATACCACTGCTTATCCACATGGCGCGGCGGGCTTCGGCGTAGATCTGCGATTGCGGCACTTCGGCCACCAGGGTCCAGCCGAGATCACGCAATGGCAGGCTTAACGCGAGGAAGTCTTCACCGTCACGCTGGAAGCCGCTGTTGGTGGCAGTGGCCTTGAAGGTAGAAAGCTGACTCATCACCGCTTGCGCTGCCGTAGCACCAATCTGCTCGGTCAAAGTGCGTTTGCCGCTAAATTGCGCCTCGGGATGCACCTGGATCAAACCGTCGGAACGCACGAGATAGACCTTGCCACGCTCTCCGAAGCTGAAGTTGTGAATCAGCTCCGACAGCTCTTTCATGCTCAGGCCAAGCCCGGCAACGCCCACGACTTTACCGGCCTGCTCGACTTTGAAGTCGATGAAAAGCGCCAATTCTCCGGTGGCCGTGTCGTTATCGATGTTGAGAGTGCGCGGCTGGTTGCTGTCGAGGAACGAGTAGAACCAGGCGTCTTTCGGATTGGAACGACTGAGGGTCCGATCCAGGCCTTTTTCGGTGAAGTAATGGTTGGACGCGGTGCCGACAATAATCGCGGTAAAGGCCTTGTGCTCGGCGCGGATGCCTTCGAGATAGGTAGTAAACGTGCCGACCTGGGCACTGTCTTCCCCCCCGGCCAGCCAGTCGCGCACCATGCTGTTGCTGGCGATGTCCTTGGCGGCGGTGAGCGGTTGGACAAGGATACGTTCGATGTCGTTGCGCATCGCTTCGATGCTCGATGGCAAGGCCTGCTCGACCAGATAGCTCTGGGCGAGACGATTGACCACCAGGGTATAAATGCCAACCACGATCAGAATACTGACGAGCAGAGCGGTGCCCATGCTCAGGATCAACTGCCATTGAATACTGCGTCGCCAGAACTGCATGGAGCACCCCCAAAGAATAAGAGGCTGAAACACTGCAACAGCCGTGCCGATTGTATACAAACCAACCGACAATCTATTCTTTGGTTGTGCGCAAAGCCGATCAGGCCTGATTGATCGTCTTGGAGATCACTTCAACCGTGGCGCTGACTTGCTCTTGGTAACGGTCGAGTTCGAGCTTGTGCTGCTTCTGCATTTCGATCTGCTGGGAGCACAGATTCATCGCCGCCAGCACCAGCAGTCGGTCACCGATCAGCGTCGGGTACTTCCTCTTGGTTTCGGCCAGGGCTGCCTTCAACATCATCGCGGCATCGAGCAGGGTTTGTTCTTCCCCGGCCGGTGCCTTGATCGAATAGTCCTCTCCCAGGATCGAGACGACTTTTACCCCTGCGGCGTTGTAACTCATGCGCTGACAGGGCCTGCGCTGACGCGCTCAACCAGGGCCTGGATGCGAGCCGCCGTGGCGCCTTGCTTCTCTTCGTGTTCCATCAGGCTCAGTTGCAGGCTTTCGTTTTCATCTTTGGCCTGGGCCAGTTCCGTGGTCAGGCTCTGGTTCTGCTGCACCAGGTCACTGACCAGTTGTTCCAATTGGCTTAGGGATGCTTCCAACATTTTGATTTTCCGGGCTTTTTCAAAGGGCGCGTACGATAAAGAAAAGTCACCCTGGATGCCAGGGTTATACAGACGCAAAGCCTTGATTTTGCTGACGGGCGACCTTCCTCGCGAGTTTTAAAGACTGTGATTGGCCCATCTGGTTCCTGCACTTCGTCGCCACAAGGTGCAACCGGCTGAAACACGGCGGGCTCAAGACTTCAGCCTGGCGACCGATAAGTCATCCATACAACAGCCTCAGCCCCGCACGGATGCGCTCTTTTCGGTGATCGCCATGTCCCTTCGTAATATGAATATCGCCCCTCGCGCGTTCCTCAGCTTTGCCCTGATTGGCGGCTTGATGATGGTTCTGGGGGTGTTTGCCTTGAATCAGATGAGCAAGATCCGCGGCGCCGCCGAGAACATCACCAACAACAGTGTGCCAAGCATCAAGAGCCTGGACGAGTTCACCCAACTCACCTTGCGCCTGCGGGTGCTGTCCTACCGCTTGCTGGTGAACCGCGAGCCGGACGTGCAGCAGAAAACCATGGAACTGCTGGAGACTCGCAACCAGCAGATTCGCACCGCCCAGGCAACCTACGAAAAGCTGATCGCCAGCCCGCAGGAGCGTGCGACCTACGATCAATACGTACAACTGCTGGGTCAGTACCGCCAGATCGAAGACCGGATGAAAACCCTGTCGCGCAACAATCAGGTCGATGAACTGCGCAGCTTGCTCAACACCGATTTGCTCAACAACTCCGAAGCGGTCAACACCGTGTTGAACCGTCTGCTGGAGATCAACACCCAGCAAACCAACGACACCAACCAACAGGCGGTGGATCAATACGATTCGGCGTTCAACCTTGTGATCGCCCTATTGGTTATTGCCACCGCGCTGACGCTGCTGCTCGCCTGGTTGCTGACCAACAGCATCACCCAACCGATCACCAATGCCCTGGGCGCCGCTGAACAGATCGCCGAAGGCAACCTGACGCGTCCGATCAACGTTGACGGCCAGGATGAAGCCGGCCGCTTGCTGCTGGCCATGTCAAAGATGCAGGACAAGTTGCGCGACACGCTGCAGCGTATTTCCGGCTCGGCCACACAGTTGGCATCGGCTGCCGAAGAACTCAACAGCGTCACCGACGAAAGCGCCCGTGGCCTGACCCGGCAGAACAACGAAATCGAACAGGCCGCCACCGCAGTCAACGAAATGACCAGCGCCGTGGAAGAAGTCGCACGCAACGCGGTGAGCACGTCCGAAGCCTCGAAAAACGCCACCACCTCAGCCGGTGACGGCCGTGACCTGGTGCAGGAAACCGTCAGCGCCATCGAACGCATGAGCGCCGACGTACAGAGCACCGCGACCCTGATCGGCGACCTGGCCAACGAGTCCCGCGACATCGGCAAGGTGCTGGACGTGATCCGTGGCCTGGCCGACCAGACCAACCTGCTGGCGTTGAACGCGGCCATCGAAGCGGCACGCGCTGGTGAGGCCGGTCGTGGTTTTGCGGTGGTGGCCGATGAGGTTCGTGCCCTGGCCCACCGCACCCAGCAGTCGACCAGCGAGATCGAACGCATGATTGGCAGCATCCAGAGCGGTACGGAGCACGCGGTGGATTCGATGCGCAACAGCACCGAACGCGCCGAATCGACCCTGAACATCGCCCGTGGCGCCGGGATGTCGCTGGACACCATCAACAGCGCCATCGTCGAAATCAACGAGCGCAACCTGGTGATCGCCAGCGCCGCTGAAGAACAGGCACAGGTGGCCCGTGAAGTGGATCGCAACCTGGTGAACATCCGTGACCTGTCGGTGCAGTCGGCCACCGGGGCCAACCAGACCAGTGCGGCCAGTAACGAACTGTCGCGCCTGGCGGTGGACCTGAACACGATGGTTGGGCGGTTCAGCCTTTAACTCTGTGGCGAGGGGCTTGTCGGAATGCCGCACCACCCCGTTGGGCCGCGCAGCGACCCCAAACCTGTTAACTGCGCACATCCATTAAATCGCGTCTACCGGATTTACGACTGCTTCGCAGCCGAACGGGGGCAAGCCCCCTCGCCACAATGATTTCACCCGGCGTGAAGAATCGCCTGCAAAAAGCTTTTTGACAGCATCACATTTCAACAGGTTAGAATCGCTGGCACGCAGACTGCATGGTCAGTTTGCGCCCGCCTTTCAGCTTTCTGGAGTACTGCCTTTGAATGCAACGACCATCAACAGCCTGTTCTTGATCGGCGCGTTGCTGGTAGGTGCGAGCATTCTGGTGAGCTCACTTTCGTCCCGTCTCGGCATCCCGATTCTGGTGATCATCCTGGCAGTCGGCATGGCGGCGGGTGTCGATGGCGCCGGCATTCTTTTTGATAACTACCCCACGGCTTATCTGGTCGGCAACCTCGCACTGGCAGTGATCCTGCTCGACGGCGGCTTGCGCACCCGGGTGTCGAGTTTCCGCGTGGCGTTATGGCCGGCGCTGTCGCTGGCCACAGTCGGGGTACTGATTACCACCGGGCTGACCGGCATGGCGGCCGCATGGCTGTTCAACCTGAACCTGATCCAGGGCCTGCTGATCGGCGCCATCGTCGGCTCCACCGACGCCGCGGCGGTGTTTTCGCTATTGGGTGGCAAAGGCCTGAACGAGCGGGTAACCGCCAGCCTTGAAATCGAATCCGGCAGCAACGACCCGATGGCGGTGTTCCTCACCGTCACCCTGATCGACATGCTCGCCAGCGGCCAGACCGGCCTGCACTGGAGCCTGTTGACCCACCTGCTGCGCGAGTTCGGCATAGGTGGCGTCATTGGCCTGGGCGGTGGCTGGCTCATGCTGCAACTGGTCAATCGCATCAACCTGGCCACCGGTTTGTATCCGATTCTGGTCATCGCTGGCGGGTTGGTCGTCTTTGCCCTGACCAACGCCCTGCACGGCAGTGGCTTCCTGGCGGTATACATCTGCGGCCTGGTGATCGGCAACCGTCCGGTGCGCAGCCGCCACGGCATCCTGCACATGCTCGATGGCATGGCCTGGCTGGCGCAGATCGGTATGTTCCTGGTGCTGGGGCTGCTGGTGACGCCTCACGACCTGCTGCCTATCGCCTTGCCGGCACTGGCCCTGGCGCTGTGGATGATTCTGTTTGCCCGGCCACTGTCGGTGATGGTTAGCCTGCTGCCGTTCAAGGCGTTCCATGGTCGCGAGAAAGCGTTCATTTCCTGGGTCGGCCTGCGCGGCGCGGTCCCGATCATTCTAGCGGTGTTCCCGCTGATGGCCGGCCTGCCCAACGCCCAGCTGTACTTCAACCTCGCGTTCTTTATCGTGCTGGTGTCGCTGTTGGTTCAGGGCACGAGCCTGCCGTGGGTCGCCAAGCTGCTGAAGGTGACGGTGCCTCCGGAGCCTGCACCCATCTCCCGCTCGGCCCTGGAAGTGCACGTCACCAGCGAGTGGGAGCTGTTCGTCTATCGCCTCGGCGCGGAAAAATGGTGCATCGGTTCGCCCCTGCGTGAGCTGAAAATGCCCGAAGGCACCCGTATCGCTGCCCTGTTTCGCGGCCAACAATTGCTCCATCCGTCGGGTAGTACGGTGCTGGAAGTCGATGATTTGCTGTGTGTCATCGGCCATGAACACAACCTGCCGGCCCTCGGAAAACTCTTCAGCCAGGCGCCACAACGGGGCCTCGATCTGCGCTTCTTTGGCGACTTCGTACTCGAAGGAGACGCCCAGCTGGCCGCGGTTGCAGCCCTCTATGGACTGAAGGTCGAAGGCATCGATCCGGACATGTCCCTGGGCCACTTCATTGCCCAGAAGGTCGGCGGCGCGCCGGTGGTAGGCGACCAAGTGGAATGGAACAACACCATTTGGACCGTGGCCGTCATGGACGGGAACAAGATCGGCAAAGTGGGCGTCAGATTCCCCGAAGGAAGTCGCCCGGGTCCCGGACTCTTCCTCTAAACTGCTTCCACTATCACTTGCTTGACCGGTCTTTATGCCTAACCTGCGCTCCATTTTCGCCATCGCCCTTTTGGGCTTGAGTCTCTCTGTCGGCACCCTTGGTTTATCGCAAGTGGCGCAAGCGACCGAACCGCCTTCCAGCGAAGCCGTACAGGCGAGCCTGGACAAGATCGCCGACCGCAAACTGCCGGAAGCCGATCAGAAGGCCCTGCAATCCGTCCTGCAAGGCACGCTGAGCCAGCTCAACAACAAGCGTGACTACGAGCAGAAGCTGGTCACACTCAAGCAGCAATTGAGCAGTGCGCCCAAACAGACCATCGAGAACCAGCGTGAACTGACCCGCCTCAAGGCCAGTTCCGTGGTGCCGGTGGCGCAGCGTTTCGCCAAGGAACCGATCCAGCAGCTGGAACAATTGCTCACCGAGCGCTCCACCCAGCAAAGCGACCTGCAAAAGGCCCTGGCCGATGCCAACAGCCTGATCATCACTGCCCAGACCCGCCCCGAGCGCGCCCAAGCGGAGATTTCCAGCAGCCAGACGCGCATCCAGCAGATCAACACCATCCTCAAGAACGGCAAGGACGCCGGCAAGGCTTTGAGCGCCGAGCAGCGCGACCAGCTCAATGCCGAGCTGGCAGCGCTGAACGCCCTGATCCCGCTGCGGCGCCAGGAGCTGGCCGGCAATACCCAATTGCAAGACCTTGGCAGCAGCCAGCATGACCTGTTGTCGGAGCGATCCGACCGCCTTGATCAGGAAATCCAGGAACTGCAAACCCTGATCAACCAGAAGCGTCTGGCGTTGTCCCAGGAAACGGTCACCCAGCAATCCATCGAAGCGCAGAAGGCCGGCGGCAGCAGCCTTTTGGCCACCGAAAGCGCGGCCAACCTGAAGCTCTCGGACTACCTGCTCAAAAGCACCGACCGCCTGAACGAAGTCACCCAGCAGAACCTGCAGACCAAGCAGCAACTGGACAGCCTGACTCAGAGCGATGCGGCCCTGGACGAGCAAATCAACGTGCTCAAAGGCAGTCTGCTGCTCTCGAAGATTCTCTACAAACAGAAACAGGCGTTGCCGCGCCTGCGGCTCGACCGCAACCTGGCCGACCAGATTGCCGACATTCGCCTGTATCAGTTCGAAGTCAGCCAGCAACGGGAGTTGCTGAGCAATCCGGCCACCTACGTCGAAAACCTGCTGTCGACCCAACCCCCCGAGCAAGTCACGGCGCAGCTGCGCAAAAGCCTGATGGAACTGGCCACCACCCGCGCCGACCTGCTGGAGCGACTGAACCGCGAGCTGAGCGCGGTGCTCAATGAATCCATCACCTTGCAACTGAACCAGAAGCAACTGCTCAGCACCGCGCAAAGCCTGCGGGCGACGCTCGATGAGCAGATGTTCTGGATTCCCAGCAACAAGCCGCTGGACCTGGAGTGGATTCACAGTGTGCCGGATCGCCTCCAGCGGCAACTCGATTCGCTGCCGGTACTTTCAAGCCTGAGCGAACTGACCGACGGCCTGACCCAGCGCCCTCTGCTGTTCCTGCCACTGGCCCTGCTGATCGGCGCGCTGTTGTGGCGGCGCAAGAATCTGTACGCGCGACTGAACAAGGTTCACCAGGACATCGGTCACTTCAAGCGCGATAGCCAGTGGCACACGCCGCAGGCGATTCTGATCAATATTCTGCTGGCGATGCCGGTTTCACTGGGCCTCGCCTTGTGCGGGCTGGCCCTGCGAATTGACGCCCGTGGGCAGAACGCCAATATGGGTGCGGCGCTGCTGCAAATGGCCGGGGCCTGGCTGGTGTTCTACACCGCCTACCGGATCCTCGCGCCGGGTGGTGTGGCAGAACTGCATTTCCGCTGGGAAAAGCCCCAGGTGGAGTTCCTGCGCAGATGGATCCGCCGCCTCGGCATCGTGGTGATGGCACTGGTGACCGTCGTCGCCGTTGCCGAGCTGCAACCGGCGGCACTGGCCGATGATGTGCTCGGCATGCCGGTGGTGCTCATCTGCTACGCCTTGATGACCTTGCTGCTCAGCCGCCTGCTCATCAGCAGCCCGACCCATGAGAACGCCTCGCTGTTCCGCAAACTGGTGGGGATCCTGTTCACCGCCCTGCCCGTCGCGCTGTTCGTGGCCGTGTGCTTTGGCTACTACTACACCGCGCTGAAGCTCAGCGACCGCTTGATCAACACCCTGTACCTGCTGATGTTCTGGCTGGTGATCGAAGCCACCTTCGTGCGAGGTCTCAGCGTAGCGGCGCGTCGCCTGGCTTATCAGCGCGCCTTGGCCAAACGTAACGCAGCGAAAGAGACCGCCGACGGCGAAGCCATCATCGAAGAGCCGACAATGGACATCGAGAAGGTCAACGAACAGTCCCTGCGCCTGATCCGCCTGGCGCTGCTCGGCGGCTTCATGGCGGCACTGTATTGGGTCTGGGCCGACCTGATCACGGTCTTCTCGTACCTGGACAACATCACCCTCTACGAATACACCAGCGGTACCGGCGCCAACATGAGCATGGTGCCGATCAGCATCGGCGACATGCTTGGCGCGCTGATCATCATCGGCATCACCTTCGCCCTGGCGCGCAACCTGCCAGGCTTGCTCGAAGTGTTCGTGCTGTCGAAGCTCAACCTTGCCCAGGGCAGTGCCTATGCGACCACCACGCTGCTGTCCTACGTGATCGCTGGCGTCGGTTTCGTCTCGACGCTGTCGACCCTCGGCGTAAGCTGGGACAAGCTGCAATGGCTGGTGGCGGCGCTGTCGGTCGGCCTCGGTTTCGGCATGCAGGAGATCTTCGCCAACTTCATTTCCGGCATCATGATCCTGTTCGAACGTCCGGTGCGGATCGGCGACACCATCACCATCGGCAACCTGTCGGGCACCGTGAGCAAGATCCGCATCCGTGCCACGACCATCACCGACTTCGATCGCAAGGACATCATCGTCCCGAACAAGACGTTCATTACCGGGCAACTGATCAACTGGTCGCTGACCGACACCATCACCCGGGTGACCCTCAAGCTCGGTGTCGACTACGGCTCGGACCTGGACCTGGTGAAAGAGCTGTTGCTCAAGGCCGCCCGGGATAACCCGCGCGTACTGAAAGACCCGGAACCCCACGTGTACTTCCTGAACTTCGGCGAAAGCACCCTCGACCACGAGTTGCGCATGCACGTGCGCGACCTCGGCGACCGCAACCCGGTGCTCGACGAGGTCAACCGCTTCATCAACCGCGAGTTCAAGAAGCAGCACATCAACATCTCGTTCCGGCAGATGGAGGTCTACCTCAAGAACCTGCACGGCCAGGAATACAAGATGGTGCCGATCGAACCGGAAGCGAAAACCATCGTGCCGGTCGTCGACGGCAAGCCGGCGCAAGAACCGCCCGCCGCCAAACTCGACTAACTGGCCATTCCCCAGCAGAATGCTCGGACATTCTGCTGGAGCCGGCCCTTGAAAGCCCTCGACGAACTCACTTTCGATAACCGCTTCGACCGCCTGGGCGACGCGTTTTCCGCCCACGTGCTGCCCGAGCCCATCGATAATCCGCGCCTGGTCGTGGCCAGCCCTGCCGCCATGGCACTGCTGGACCTGGACCCGGCCGTGGCCGAAACCCCGGAGTTCGCCGAACTGTTCAGCGGCCACAAGCTCTGGGCCGACGCGATCCCAAGGGCGATGGTCTATTCCGGGCATCAGTTCGGGTCCTACAACCCGCAACTGGGCGACGGTCGCGGCCTGTTGCTCGGCGAGGTGTACAACGAGGCCGGCGAACACTGGGACCTGCACCTCAAGGGCGCCGGCCAGACGCCGTTTTCACGCATGGGCGATGGCCGGGCGGTACTGCGTTCGTCGATCCGCGAATTCCTCGCCTCCGAAGCCCTGATTGCCCTGAACATCCCAACCACCCGCGCCTTGTGCGTGATCGGCTCCGATACCCCGGTGTGGCGCGAAAAGCAGGAGCGCGCGGCCATGGTCCTGCGCCTGGCGCCGAGCCATGTGCGCTTCGGGCACTTCGAGTATTTCTACTACACCAAGCGCCCAGAGCAGCAGAAAGAGCTGGGTGATCACGTGCTGGCCATGCACTTCCCACAGTGCCTGGAACAACCGGAGCCGTACTTGGCGATGTTCCGCGAAGTGGTGGAGCGCAACGCCGAACTGATCGCCAAATGGCAGGCCTATGGCTTCTGCCACGGAGTGATGAACACCGACAACATGTCGATCCTGGGCATCACCTTCGATTTCGGCCCGTTCGCCTTCCTCGACGACTTCGACGCCAACTTCATCTGCAACCACTCAGACGACCAGGGCCGTTACTCCTTCAGCAACCAGGTGCCGATTGGCCAGTGGAACCTCAGCGCGCTGGCCCAGGCCCTGACGCCGTTCATCAGTGTCGAGGCCCTGCGCGAAACCCTCGGCCTGTACCTGCCGCTGTTCCAGGCCCATTACCTGGACCTGATGCGCCGCCGCCTCGGCCTGACCACAGCCGAGGAGGACGACCAGAAACTGCTGGAGAACCTGCTGCAACTCATGCAAAACAGCGGCGTCGACTACAGTCTGTTTTTCCGCCGTTTGGGTGATGAGGCACCGGAACAGGCCATCACCCGCTTGCGTGACGACTTCGTCGACCTGAAGGGCTTTGACGCCTGGGGCGAGCTCTACGTCGCCCGGGTGGCACGTGAAGGCACGCTTGATCAAGAGCAGCGCCGCCAGCGGATGCACGCGGTCAACCCGCTGTACATCCTGCGCAACTACCTGGCGCAAAAGGCCATCGAGGCGGCGCAGAACGGCGACTACTCGGAAGTCCGCCGGCTACACGCCGTGCTGAGTAACCCGTTCGAGGAACAACCGGGGATGGAAAGCTATGCCGAGCGACCACCGGAATGGGGCAAGCATCTGGAGATCAGTTGTTCGTCGTGAGGCACTGCACGATTGAAAATCCGCAGTCATGTCTCCAAATAAAGATCATTCGCTTTCGACTGGACGATTTTTCATGACCGACCCACTCCTCATCCCCTGCCCCCACTGCAACGGCCTCAACCGCATTCCCGCCGAGCGCCTCAATGACCACCCGAAATGCGGGCGCTGCAAGACAGAAGTCCTGCTGAACAAGCCGTTTGAATTGAAGCAAGGCGACTACGCCAGCCAGATCAAGGGCGATCTGCCGCTGCTGGTGGACGTGTGGGCGGATTGGTGCGGGCCGTGCAAGTCGTTTGCGCCGGTGTTCGAGCAGGCGGCCGGGCAACTGGCGGGCAAGTGTCGGCTGGCCAAGCTGGACAGCGAGGCGAACCAGCAGTTGTCGGCACAGTTGGGGATTCGCTCGATTCCGAGCCTGATCCTGTTCAAGAACGGCCGGGAAATCGCCCGGCAGAGCGGGGCCTTTCCGCTACCGCAACTGATGAGCTGGTTGCGTAGCCAAGGGATCTGAAGGCAACACAGACCCTGTGGGAGCGAGCTTGCTCGCTCCCACAGGGTTTTGCGTCGCCTGGAAGATCAGGCATTTTCCAGCAAATTGTGCAGCTCGACAAACTGTTGGGTCAGCTTGTGCCGCGGGTCGAGATGGATCAGCGGCGTATTGGCCTGGTGGGATTCGCGCATGCGTACCGAGCTGGCCAGGTACACCGGCAACACCGGCAGGCCTTCGGCGATCAGTTCATCGAGAATTTGCTGGGGCAGGCTGGCGCGGGCCTGGAACTGGTTGACGACGATGCCTTCGACTTCCAGGCCTTCGTTATGGTCGTCCTTCAACTCTTCGATTTCCGCCATCAGGCCGTACAGTGCCTGGCGTGAAAAACTGTCGCAATCGAAGGGGATCAACACACGATCGGCGGCGATCAACGCCGAAACCGCATAAAAATTCAGCGCTGGCGGGGTGTCGAGGTAAATCCGGTCGTAGTCTTCGCTCAGCTCTTCCAGCAACTTACGCAGCTTGTTGATCTTGTGCTTGGCTTCAAGCTTTGGCTGCAAGTCCGCCAGCTCGGCCGTGGCGGTAATGACATGAAGGTTATCGAACGGGGTTTCGTAGATGTCGACCTGATTCTTTTTGGAGAACGGCCCGGAAGACAGCGTCTGCTTGAAGAAATCGGCGATGCCCATCGGGATATCGCTACCGGTGAGCCCCGTCAGGTACTGAGTGGAGTTGGCCTGGGCATCGAGATCCACCAACAAGGTGCGAAAACCCTCGCTGGCACTGACCGCCGCCAGATTGCAGGCAATGCTGGATTTGCCGACGCCACCTTTCTGATTGAACACCACGCGCCGCATGTCAAAACCTCCGTGTACCAATGAATGACCGAGTGTAGTGGTCCACAGCGTTGCTTCGCTACCTTGTCAGCAAAGGGACTACACAGTCAGTTGCCTTCTCCTGCTTGAAAAGCCCTGAACGCCCCGGTGATTCAACGCCAGAACCGACAGACGGAGTCATAATTCTGTGAATAATTACCAATCGTTCAATTTTTGCGAACCTGCAGCTTCATCTTGCTGAGCAAAATGTAACCAGCATTTGCTACACGTTCCCGGCACCGGGATAATGCGCGCCACTCGGCGCCAAACGCCACGCAGGGTAAGTCCCGGCTCACGGCCGCTCCCCGCGTCAAGTAAGCCCGTGAGGGTGGGATGAATGTCTGTGATCAACTTCAACATCGCCCAATGGCGCGCTTGGGCCCCAGGGCTTGATAGCGTGAACGATTGGCAGGCCTGGTGCCGACAACCGGTCGTGCTGCCGGACAGCGATGTCGCTCCCGACGTTTCCTTTCTGCCGGCCATGCAGCGTCGGCGGCTCAGTCGTCTGGCGCGCATGGCATTCAGTGTCGGCTGGCCATTGGCCGAAGGTCGGCAGGATCTGCCATTGGTCTTTGTTTCCCGTCACGGCGAAACGCCCCGCACGATCGAGATTCTCAGTGATCTGGCCACCGATCAACCGCTATCGCCGACTCAGTTCAGCTTGTCGGTGCATAACGCGATCATTGGCTTGTGGTCGATCATGCGTGGTGAAACCAGCGAAATGACGGCCCTGGCAGCCGCAGGCGATGGCCTGGAACATGGCATGATCGAAGCTGCCGCGCTGTTGGCCGAAGGCGCTAGCGCGGTGCTGTTGGTGATCACCGAAGAGCGGCCGCCCGAGGCTTACTCAACCTGGATCGACGACGTGCCGTTCCCTTATGCCATCGGCCTGCTGATTACCCCTGGCACCGACTGGCAGTTGTCCCTGAACAGCTCCTCGGATGCGTTGTCCAAATCCCGCTGGCCCCACGCGCTGAATCTGTTGTGTGCGCTGCTCGGCCAGCAAACCACCTGCCAACATGCCTGGAAAAATCGTGAATGGACCTGGCAACGCAACCCGTGACCGAGAAAAACCGCGACGCCTATTACTGGCGCTTGCTGGCCACCGCCGCGAGCTTTGCCCTGTTCGGGTTGGGCGGGCTGTGCCTACGCCTGGTGATTTTCCCTTTGCTGAACTGCCTGCCCGGCGACGCCCGGACCCATCGGCTGCGGGCCCGGCAAACGGTCAGCCGCTGTTTCTGGATTTTTGTGCGTTTCATGGCCCGTACCGGGGTACTGACCTATAACATTGAGGGCGCGGAAAAACTCGGTCGTCCCGGGCAAATGATCATTGCCAATCACCCATCGCTGATCGATGTGGTCTTTCTGATCGGCCTGGTGCGTCACGCCAACTGCGTGGTCAAGCAAAGCCTCTGGGAAAACCATTTCACCCGCGGGCCGCTGGGTTGCACCGAATACATCAGCAACGACGGCAGCATGGACATGCTCGACGCCGCTGCCGACGCGCTGAAAGACGGCCAGACCCTGATCATTTTCCCGGAAGGTACGCGCACCCAACCCGGCCACCCCCCGGCCTTTCATCGGGGCGCCGCGGCAATCGCCCTGCGTGGTGCGAAAATCCTCACCCCGGTCATTATCAAGGTCAGCCCGACCACATTGACCAAGGCCGAGCCCTGGTATCGCATCCCCAAGCGGCGCGTGCACTTCAGTTTCCGGGTCGGGGCCGATATAGACCCACAGACCTTCGCCACGCAGGGGCCGGCTCCGCAGGCCTCGCGCAAGCTCAACGATTATCTACATTCTTACTTTATTAAGGAGCTCGCCGAAGATGAGCGATCTGCACCGTGATATCAAAATGCTTATCATCGACGCCCTTGGCCTGGAAGACATCAGTGCCGACGACATCGGCAACGACCAGCCCCTGTTCGGCGAAGGCCTGGGCCTGGACTCGGTGGACGCCCTGGAACTGGGCCTGGCCATCCAGAAAAAGTACGGCATCAAAATCGACGCCGATGCCAAGGACACACGTAATCACTTCAGTAACGTGGCGAGCCTTGCGGCGTTCGTCACTGCAAAACAGGCAGCTTGAGACCGGACCATGCAAACTCGTGACGACATTTTCAACACCCTGCGCGATGCCTTGGTCGAGCTCTTCGAACTGGACCCGGAGCGTGTGAGCCTGGATTCCAACCTGTATCAGGACCTGGAAATCGACAGCATTGATGCGGTCGACCTGATTGATCACATCAAACGTCAGACCGGCAAGAAAATCGCCGCCGAAGAATTCAAATCGGTGCGTACCGTCAGTGACGTGGTCGAGGCGGTCTACCGTCTGGTTCAACCGGCCGCATGAATCGACTGATTGGCCTCGGCCTGCTGCTGGCAGGCCTTTTGTATCCCTTTGCGGTGTATTTCGGCATGGAGCATTTCGCCCCGTGGCAGTTCGGGCTGCTGCTGGGTGGGCTGTGGCTGGCCCGGGCGCTGACCGGCAAACGACGGCCGGGCAGCCTGTGGATGGCCACGGCGGCCATTGTGTTCTGTCTGTTGCTGGCGCTGTTCGACAGCCCGGCGCTGTTGCGCTGGTATCCGGTGTTGATCAGCAGCTTCATGCTGGTGCTGTTTGGATCGAGCCTGACATTCGGCCCACCGATCGTTGAACGCCTGGCCCGGGTGCGCGAACCGCAATTGCCGGCCGAGGGCATTCGCTATACCCGTCAGGTGACCATCGCCTGGAGCGTTTTTTTTCTATGCAACGGTTTGTGTGCCGCCGCCCTGACCCTCTGGGCGCCGCTGAGCTGGTGGACGTTGTACACCGGCCTGATTTCCTACGGATTGATAGGCCTGATGTTTGCCATTGAATGGCTCATACGACAAAGGGTACGAGGCCGCCCATGAATTGGATAAAACTTGAGCACCTGCTGCTCAAGGCTCAGCCGGAACGCGCCGTAACGACCACTCCGGCACTGGATCACGCTCGACTGTGCGAACAGGCGCTGCGCCTGGCCGCCGGCCTGCAAGCCCGGGGTGTGCGGCAGATGGCTGTGCACCTCGAGGATGCCGCCGACCTGGCGATTGCCCTGTTCGGCGCCTGGCGTGCCGGGGTCAGCGTGCTGCTGCCGTCTGACCTGCAACCCCAGACCCGCCAACGCTGGTCAGGTGAAGTTGATCTGTGGCTGAGCGATCAGCCCGACGATGCGCACCTTGGCGACCTCCAACAGCTGCCGCTCAGTCCCGCCGCGCTGGACCTGGATAACTGCCAACTCAGCCTGTGCACCTCCGGCTCCAGTGGCGAACCCAAGCGCATCGAAAAAAACCTGCGCCAACTGGCCAATGAAGTCGAAGCCCTGGAACAGCTGTGGGGCGCCGACCTGGGCCCGGCGTGCATCATTGGCAGCGTCGCCACCCAGCACATCTACGGCCTGCTGTTTCGGGTGCTGTGGCCGCTGTGCGCCGGGCGCCCGTTCGTACGTCGGCAGTTGGCCTTTCCGGAAGACCTGCAACGCACCAGCCGCGAGTACCCGGCTTTCGCCTGGGTGGCCAGCCCGGCGCTGCTCAAGCGTATGAGCGACAATCTCGACTGGCCGGCCTTGAGCTCTGTACGCCGGGTGTTTTCCTCCGGCGGCGCATTACCGGTCGAGGCCGCACAGAGCCTGCACGAGCGTCTGGGGCAATGGCCAACGGAAATCTTCGGCAGTTCGGAAACCGGCGGCATCGCCTGGCGTCAGGGCGCGGAACTCTGGCAGCCCTTTGCCGATGTCACGCTGACCCAAGACAGTGAGGGTGCGCTGCTGATCGCTTCGCCGTATTTGCCCAATGGCCATGTCGAACACACTGCCGATGCTGCGCGCATCGCCATCGATGGTCGCTTCGAGTTGCTTGGGCGACTGGACCGGATCGTCAAACTGGAAGAAAAACGCATCTCGCTGCCGATGCTGGAACAAGCGCTGACGGCCCATGAATGGATCATCGAAGCGCGGCTCGGTGTCGTTCAGGAAAACCGCGCCTCCCTGGGGGCATTGCTGGTGCTGAGCGAGGCCGGTTTGCATGTGCTGCGCAATCAGGGTCGACGCAGCCTCACCGAGCAATTGCGCCAGCACCTGAGCCAACACTGCGAAGCCCTGGCCCTGCCAAGACGCTGGCGCCTGCTGCGACAACTGCCGCTGAACACTCAAGGCAAATTGCCCCAGGCCGACGTCGACGCCCTGCTGCTGGCACCGCGCCCCAAAGCGCCCGAGGTGCTGGAGCAAGTCGAAAGCAATGGCGAGTGGAGCCTGCAACTGGCCGTGCCACCGGACCTGGCCTATTTCAGCGGGCATTTCCCCAAGGCGCCGGTGTTGCCTGGCGTGGTGCAGGTGGACTGGGCGCTGAGCCTGGGCCAGCAACTGATGAACCTGCCGAAAAAATTCGCCGGCATGGAAGTCTTGAAGTTCCAGCAACTGGTGCGTCCGGGGGATGAGATCCAGCTGCACTTGCGCTTCGATCCGGCGCGCGGCAAATTGTATTTCGCCTATCGCAACGAAACCGCCACCTGCTCAAGCGGGCGGGTCTTGCTGGAGGCGGCGCATGCATAGCCCCTGCGCCATCGTCCCGGTGTACAACCATGAAACTGCCATCACCACGGTGGTCGATGCGCTGATCGCCAGCCATCTGCCGTGCATCCTGGTGGACGATGCCAGCAGCCCGCGCTGCGCCCGGGTGCTGGATCGCCTGGCCCAACGTGACATGGTTTACCTGATCCGCCTCGCCGAAAACCAGGGCAAGGGTGGCGCGGTCATGACCGGCTTGCGCGAAGCTTCGCGCCTGGGTTTCAGCCATGCCTTGCAGGTGGATGCCGATGGCCAGCACGACTTGCAGGACGTCAAACGCTTCATCGAACAATCGCGCCGCTACCCACAATCGGTGATTTGCGGTTATCCGCAATACGACGCCAGCGTGCCGAAGGGCCGTTTGTATGCGCGCTACCTGACTCACGTCATGGTCTGGATCAACACCCTGTCGTTGCAGATTCGCGACTCCATGTGCGGTTTCCGGGTTTACCCATTGCCGCCAGTCCTGGCATTGATCGAATCAGCGAAAATCGGCAAGCGCATGGACTTCGACTCGGACATTCTGGTGCGTCTGGCCTGGCGCAATCAGCCGATGCAATGGCTGCAAACCAAAGTCCATTACCCGCTGGATGGTGTTTCGCATTTTCGGATGTTCCACGACAACGTGCTGATTTCCAGCATGCACACGCGGCTGTTCTTCGGCATGTTGCTGCGTACGCCAGTGATCCTCTGGCGACGGTGGCGGGCATGAGCGCAGACAAGCAGCACTGGGCCGACCGCGAAGAACGGGGCAGCTTCTGGCTGATGAAGCTCACCGCGTTCGGCGCCAAAGTGCTGGGCCGTCGAGTACTGAGCCCAGTGTTGTACGGCATCGTGCTGTACTTTTTCCTGTTCGGTCGCAGCGCTCGACACAGTGCCTGGCAATACCAGCAACGCCTGACCGACTGGAGCGGGCGCAGCGAATTGCGCCCGAGCCATTGGCGGGTGTTCGGCCAGTTCATGGCTTTCGCCGATTCCATGCTCGACAAACTCGACGTCTGGAACGGCAAGCTGAGCATCGAACAAATCGAGATCATCGACCCGGCGCTGCTGCGCGACCAGTTGCGCGGTACCCGCGGGCAGATGCTGGTGGGCGCACACCTGGGCAATCTGGAAGTCTGCCGCGCACTGGCGGAGATCGGCGAGAAGGTCACGATGAACGTGCTGGTGCATACCAAGCACGCTGAACAGTTCAACCGTTTGCTGGGCGAAGCCGGGGCGACCAATTTGCGCCTGATCCAGGTCAGCGAACTCGACCCCGGGATCATGCTGCAACTGAGCGAGCGCCTGGAGCGCGGCGAGTGGCTGGCGATTGCCGGCGACCGCGTGCCCTTGCATGGCGGACGCTGCGCGACCGTGGACTTCCTCGGTCATCCGGCCAGGCTCCCCCAGGGCCCGTGGCTGTTGGCCGGCCTGCTGAAATGCCCGGTCAACCTGCTGCTGTGCCTGAAAAAGCCCGACGGCGACTATCGACTGACCATTGAACCCTTCGCTGAGGCAATCACCTGGAAGCGCAGCGACCGCGAACAGGTCATTCATCAGTGGGCCTCCCGCTACGCCGAACGCTTGGGTCACTATTGCCTCGAAGCGCCCCAACAATGGTTCAACTTTTACCCTTTCTGGAAGACCGATGACGACGCCAACGCTTGAGCCGGTAACCTTCGGCGAACGCCCTTTGCGCATTGAAGACGTGCTGGCACTGGCCAACCGCAAGGTGCCGACGCAGTTGCAAAGCGATCCCGCCTACCGCGAGCGCATCGCCAAGGGCGCGCGTTTTCTCGACTCGCTGCTGGACAAGGAAGGCGTGATCTACGGCGTGACCACCGGTTACGGCGATTCCTGCGTGGTCGCGGTGCCGCTGCATCACGTCGAGGCGCTGCCCCGTCACCTGTACACCTTCCACGGCTGTGGCCTGGGCAAACTGCTCGACGCCCAGGCCACCCGCTCGGTACTGGCGGCGCGCTTACAGTCGTTGTGCCACGGTGTTTCCGGGGTGCGCGTGGAGTTGCTGGAGCGCCTGCAGGCGTTTCTTGAACACGACATCCTGCCGTTGATTCCGGAAGAAGGTTCGGTGGGCGCCAGTGGTGACCTGACGCCGCTTTCGTATGTGGCCGCCACGCTGTCCGGCGAGCGCGAGGTGATGTTCCGTGGCGAGCGCCGGCAGGCTGCCGATGTGCACCGTGAACTCGGCTGGCAACCGCTGGTGTTGCGTCCGAAAGAAGCCCTGGCATTGATGAACGGCACCGCTGTGATGACCGGTCTGGCTTGCCTGGCGTACGCACGCGCCGATTACCTGCTGCATCTGGCCACGCGCATCACCGCGCTGAACGTGGTCGCCCTGCAAGGCAACCCGGAGCACTTCGACGAGCGCCTGTTCGCCGCCAAGCCACACCCGGGGCAGATGCAGGTCGCCGCGTGGTTGCGCCAGGATCTGGCCATCGACGCGCCGACCGCACCGCTGCATCGCCTGCAAGACCGCTACTCCCTGCGCTGCGCGCCCCATGTGCTGGGCGTGCTGGCCGACAGCCTGAACTGGCTGCGCTCGTTCATCGAAATCGAGCTCAACAGCGCCAACGACAACCCGATCATCGACGCCGAAGCCGAGCGCGTACTGCACGGCGGGCACTTCTATGGCGGCCACATCGCGTTCGCCATGGACAGCCTGAAAAACCTCGTGGCCAACGTCGCCGACCTGCTGGATCGGCAACTCGCGCTGCTGGTGGACGAGCGCTACAACCATGGCTTGCCGAGCAACCTGTCGGGCGCCACGGCCGACCGCGCCATGCTCAACCACGGCTTCAAGGCGGTGCAGATCGGCACCAGTGCCTGGACCGCCGAAGCGCTGAAAAACACCATGCCGGCCAGCGTCTTCTCGCGCTCCACCGAATGCCATAACCAGGACAAGGTGAGCATGGGCACCATCGCCGCCCGGGATGCGATCCGCGTGCTGGAACTCACCGAACAGGTGGCCGCAGCCACGCTGCTGGCGGCCAATCAGGGCGTCTGGCTGCGCGGCCAGGCCGAAGATGCACGACCACTGCCACCCGCATTGGCCGCCATGCATGAAGCCTTGGCCAAGGACTTCCCACCGGTCATCGAAGACCGCGCGCTGGAAGGCGAATTGCGCCTGTGCCTGCAACGCATCGCCGAACAACACTGGAGGCTGCATGCGTAGCAAGGGATTTCTCTACACCGACACGGAAATCGTCGTACCGTTCTTTGATGTCGACAGCATGCACGTGGTCTGGCACGGCCATTACGTCAAATACCTGGAAGTCGCCCGCTGTGCGCTGCTGGACAAGATCGGCCACAACTACACGGCGATGAACGAATCCGGCTATGCCTGGCCGGTGATCGACCTGCAATTGCGCTACGTGCGCGGCGCGGTGTTCGGCCAGACACTCAACGTGCGCGCCAACCTGGTGGAGTGGGAGAACCGCTTGAAGATCAACTACCTGATCAGCGACCTGCAAACCGGTGAGCGCCTGACCCGGGGCATGTCGGTACAGGTGGCCGTCGACATCGCCAGCCGCGAGATGCAACTGGTTTCACCGACAGTGTTCACCGACGCTGTGGCGAGGGTGCTGGCATGAAGTCGATCTTCAGATGCCTCGCTGCTCTGGCGCTGCTCGGGCTCTCTTCAGTGGCCAGCGCCTTCGACCTGCAACAACTCAGCGATCAATTGGCCCGGCCCGAGGTGATCCACGGCAGCTTCATCCAGGAAAAACACCTGCGCGCCCTGCCCCGGCCGCTGACCAGCAAGGGCACGTTCGTGCTGGCAAAAAACCACGGCTTGTTATGGCTGCTGAAAACACCACTGCAACAGGACTATCGCATCACCGCCAAAGGCATTGCCCGGCGTGACGGCATTGTTTGGCAAATGCTGCCGGGCAAAAGCGCCGGTGCCGAGCAGAACCGTTTGTTCCTCGCCGTGCTGCAAGGTGACAGCAGTGGCCTGCAACGGGATTTCGAGCTGTCCCTGAGCGGCGATGCGCAGAACTGGAAGCTCACGCTGCTGCCGCGCTCGATGCTGCTCAAGCAGGTGTTCAACCAGATCAACATTACCGGCGCAGAACTGGTGCACAGCATCGAACTGCTCGAAACCCAGGGCGACAGTACGTTGTTGCGCATGCAGGACAGCACCAGCACCCAACCGTTGAGCGACGCGGAGCAACATGACTTTGCCGAGTGAACGGTGGTTGCCACGGCTGTTTCTGCTCCTGCTGCTGGCAGTACTGGCGCTCGCCGGTTGGCAATGGCGTGACGCCGCGCCGCTGTCGGCCAACCTGATGGACCTGGTGCCCGGCACAGCGCCCGATGCCCTGGAACTGCGCGCCGAACAACGCATGCAAGAACCGCTGAACCGCGAAATGCTGGTGCTGGTCGGCCACAGCGATCGCCAGCGGGCCGTCGCCATGGCGCAGACACTCGGCGAGCAATGGCAAGCCAGCGGCTTGTTCGAAAAGGTCCAGTGGACCCTGCAAGCCGACTTGCCGGCACTGCGCACGCAATTGCTGCAAGGTCGCCTGGCGATGCTCCAGGCGGCGGACCGACAACTGCTGATCGAGCACCCCGACACCTTTATCCAGCAACGGGTTCAGGCGTTGTTCGACCCGTTCAACGGTTACAGCCTGGTGCCAGGCCAGGACGACTGGCTGGGCCTGACCGGGCGCATCCAGAACAGCCAGCCGCAACGCGGCTCGGTGCAACTGGACATCGGCAGCGGCGCCCTGGTCGCCGATGCCGATGGCAAGAGCTGGGTGCTGCTGCGCGCGCGCACCACCGGCAACGCCTTCGACATGAACCTGCCGCTGCAAGTGGCCGACCTGCTCGAGCACAGCCGCGAAGTAGCCGCCCGGCACGACGTGCAACTGCTCGCCGCCAGCGGCCTGTTGTACGCAGCCAGCGGGCAGCAGCAGGCCGCCCGGGAGATGACCTGGGTCGGTGGCGGTGCCACCG
Organism: Pseudomonas sp. GL-R-26; assembly: GCF_019947365.1. Lineage (NCBI taxonomy): Bacteria > Pseudomonadati > Pseudomonadota > Gammaproteobacteria > Pseudomonadales > Pseudomonadaceae > Pseudomonas > Pseudomonas sp. GL-R-26. Next base: position 104,097 of record NZ_JAGYGI010000002.1, read on the forward strand.
TGGGGATTTTGCTGTTGCTGCTGTTGGCCTTCCGGCGCTGGCGCGTCTTGTTGGCGTTCGTGCCGGTGCTGGTCGGGATGCTCTTCGGAGCGGTGGCCTGCGTGGCGTTGTTCGGCCATATGCACGTGATGACCCTGGTGCTGGGTTCGAGCCTGATCGGTGTTGCCGTCGATTACCCGCTGCACTACCTGTCCAAGAGTTGGAGCCTGAAACCCTGGCACAGCTGGCCAGCCCTGCGCATGACCTTGCCCGGATTGACCCTGAGCCTGATCACCAGCGGCATCGGTTACCTGGCCCTGGCCTGGACACCCTTCCCGGCGCTGACCCAGATTGCCGCATTCTCTGCCGCCGGTTTGCTCGGCGCCTATCTGTCCGCCGTGTGCCTGCTGCCGGCATTGCTCAAGGGCGTAGACCTGCGCCCGGCGCAGTGGCCATTGCGCATGTGCGAGCTTTTGCTGGACTGTCGTGAAGCGCTGCTCAAACAGCTGAAAACGCCTGTCTTGCTGGCGCTGCTGATCGCCTTTTGTGTAGGCGGCCTGTTGCAACTGGGCAGCAAAAACGACATCCGCCAGTGGATCAGCGCACCGCAACAGTTGACCGACGAAGCCCGGACCATTGCCCAGATCACCGGCTATCAACCCACCAGCCAGTTCTTCCTGATACGCGCCGCCAATCAGCAGCAGTTGCTCGAACGCCAGACCGCCCTGAGAGAGCGGCTGGATCAATTGATAGGCCTGGAAAAGCTCCAGGGTTATCTGTCGCTCAATCAACTGGTCAGCCCGCCGAACGAACAGCAACAGGTGCGCAACGCGCTGAGCAAACTGCCGTCGTTCTGGCAACCCTTGCTCGACATCGGCGTACCGGCCGAGGCGCTGCAAGCCGAGCTGACGAAGCTACAGGCATTGCCGACCGTGGACATCGACGCAGCGCTCAGCGGCCCGTTGGCAGAACCCTACCGGCCGCTGTGGCTGGGGCCGACTGATGACGGCGTGGCGGCGATGGTCAGCCTGCAAGGCATCAACAACCCGGCCCTGCTGCGGCTCCAGGGTGAGGATTTACCCGGCGTGACACTGGTGGATCGACTGGGTGAATTGAACAACGTCTTCGCGGCCACCCAAATCAGTGCCGCGGAACTGAAACTCGCCTCCTGTGTGTTGATCGTGCTGGTACTGATCCTGCCATTCGGCCTCGGCGGCGCGTTGCGTATCGTGTCCCTGCCCCTGCTGGCGGCGTTGTGCAGCCTGGCCAGCCTCGGCTGGCTGGGGCAGCCGTTGACCCTGTTCAGCCTGTTCGGCCTGCTGCTGGTGACGGCGATCAGTGTCGACTACGCGATCCTGATGCGCGAACAGGTCGGCGGCGCGGCCGTGAGCCTGCTGGGCACCCTGTTGGCGGCGTTGACCACCTGGCTGTCGTTCGGCCTGCTGGCGGTGTCGAGCACCCCGGCGGTGAGCAACTTCGGTCTGTCGGTGAGCCTCGGCCTGATCTTCAGCTTCCTGCTTGCACCGTGGGCCGGTCGCCAGGTGCATGAGCCCACGGCCATGGAGCGGGCAACATGATGGTCGTTCTGTTCTGGGCGATGGCGCTGGTGTTGTTCGCCTTTGCGACCCGCTTCGGCCGGCATTTTGGCCTGATTCCCATCGTCAGCCAGTTGTTGCTGGCGACCCTCGGCTTGCCGCTGTTGATGTATTTCTGGATCGAGCCCCAATGGCAATTGAGCGGTGCGCTGCTGGTATCGCCGGGCTGGCTGAAGAACCTCTACAGCCTGAGCTTTGCCCTGTTGCTGGGCTACATCCTCAGCGATGTGATCGACCTGCAACTGGATCGCCAAAGCCTGAAAATCGCCCTGCCCAGCTTTTGCATTCCGTTTGCCTGCGGCCTCGCCACCGCCGTCTGGTTGTTGCCGCCGCAACCGTGGATCAGCTCGCTGGCCGTCGGCCTGTTGTTCGCTATCACCGCGATTCCGGTGTTGTACCTGTACCTGCGGCACATCGATTACCCGCCCGCCGCCACCCGGCGACTGGTGCAAACCGCGATCCTCATCGACCTCGCCTGCTGGACGCTGTTCGGCATCGCCCAGGGCAGCCTGCACCTGAGCAGCCTGTTGCTGCCCCTGGCTGGCGCGTGCCTGCCGGTGCTGCTGCGGTTGCTCGGTTTGCGCCAGACATGGCTCTACAGCCTGTGCTTTTTCGCCCTGCTGGTCGTCGCCGAACACTTCAAGCTCAACGCGCTGATTTTCGGCATCGGCTATGTGTTGATCATGACCGCGCTGAAAGCCCCGCTGGTCCTGCCGCTGCCGGCCGTGTGGATGGGCCGCTTGCAGACGTACATCGCCATCCCGCTGATCCTCACGTTCGGCATCGTGCAGATCAACGTGCACAGCGCGATGGACAGCCTCGGCTGGGTGCAACTGCTCGCCCTGCTGCTGTTGCCGATGCTGAGCAAACTGCTGGGTAACTGGCTCGGCCTCGGCTGGGCCGGGGCCTCGTTCCAAGGCGCCAGCCGCTGGCGGGAAAGTGTGCTGCTGAACATCCGCGGCTTGAGCGAGATCGTTTTTCTCAACCTGCTGCTGCAACAGCAACTCATCAGCCCACCGCTGTACTTTGGCCTGATGCTCATGGGCCTGATCGCTACACTGCTACCAGCCCTGACCGGCATGCACCGAATCCCCCTGAAAGCCGCTGTCCCGGCAAGGAGCCCCCATGCCAACCGTTGAAATGGAATGTCGTCAGGTCGTGGTCATCGGCGCCGGTCCATCCGGTGCCATCGCCGCCGCGCTGCTCAAGCGCAAGGGACACGATGTGCTGGTGATCGAGCGTCAGCATTTTCCACGGTTTTCCATCGGTGAAAGCCTGTTGGCCCATTGCCTGGATTTCGTCGAAGAAGCGGGCATGCTCGACGCCGTCAACGCCGCCGGCTTCCAGCTGAAAACCGGTGCTGCGTTTGCCTGGGGCGAGCGCTACAGCGCGTTCGATTTCGGCGAGACGTTCAGCCACGGCAAATCGACGACCTTTCAAGTCCAGCGCGCCGATTTCGATAAGCTGCTGGCCGATCAGGCCGCGCTGCAAGGCGTGGATATCCGCTATGGCGAAACCATCGTCAGCGTCGACATTTCCCCCGGAAAACCGCAGCTCGGCGTGCGCCGCGAAGACGGTAGCGAGTATCGCGTCGAGGCCGGCTTCCTGCTCGATGCCAGTGGTTACGGCCGCGTACTGCCGCGCATGCTCGACCTCGAGGCGCCGTCGAACTTCCCGGTGCGTCAGGCCGTGTTCACTCACGTCGAAGACCGTATCGACCTCCCGGCCTTCGACCGCAGCAAGATCCTGGTGACCACTCATCCGACCCAGCGCGACGTGTGGTTCTGGACCATCCCGTTCAGCAACGGGCGCTGCTCGGTCGGCGTGGTCGCCGCAGAAGAGCGTTTCGCCGGCCGCAGCGACAATCTGGACGAGTGCCTGCGCAGCTTTATCGCCGAGACGCCAAGCTTGGCCAGCGTGTTGCAAAATGCGCAGTGGGACACCGAAGCCCGAACCATCGGCGGTTACTCGGCCAACGTCAAAACCTTGCACGGCCCGGGCTTCGCGCTGCTGGGCAATGCCGCGGAATTCCTCGACCCGGTGTTTTCCTCCGGCGTGACCATCGCCATGCGTTCGGCGAGCATGGCCGCCGGAGTGTTGCACCGTCAGCTGCAAGGCGAAGCCGTCGACTGGCAAACCGAGTTCGCCGAACCGCTCAAGCGCGGCGTCGACACGTTCCGTTGCTACGTCGAAGGCTGGTACGCCGGGACTTTCCAGGATGTGATTTTCCACGAGAGCAGTTCGCCTGAAATTCGCGGGATGATCAGCTCCATTCTTGCCGGATATGCCTGGGACCGCCGCAATCCGTTCGTCAGCGAAGCCAGGCGCCGGTTGAAGGCGATATCCGAATTCTGTGCCAGGGATGCGACATGAACTACTTGAGCGACAAGTACGTCGAAGAAACCCGTTTCGGTTTGTGGTTCCTGCGCAGCCAGATCTGGCAACACTATGTGCTGCGGTTGGCGATCGACGATTTGCGCAGCCTGTTCAGCGAAGCGCTGCCTGTAAGCCCGGTGTTGCTGGATGCCGGTTGCGGTCAGGGCAAGTCATTCCCGCTGCTGCGCCAGGCCTTTGCGCCCGGTCGTCTGATTGGCATCGATGCCGATCCCCAGAGCCTGGACCAGAGCCGCGCAGAAGCGGCCCGCCAGGGCATGGAAGTGGAGTTGATCGGCGGCGACTGCGCCAGCCTCAACCTGCCGGACGCCAGTATCGACCTGCTGTTCTGTCACCAGACTTTCCATCATCTGGTGGAGCAGGAACAGGCACTGGCCGAGTTCTACCGCGTGCTCAAACCCGGCGGTTATCTGCTGTTCGCCGAATCCACCGAGGCTTACATTGATACTTGGGTGATCCGCTGGTTGTTCCGCCACCCGATGCACGTGCAGAAAAGCGCGGCGCAGTACCTGCAAATGATTCGCCAGCAGGGCTTCGAATTTACCGCGCAAAACGTGTCTTATCCGTACCTGTGGTGGAGTCGCGCCAAGGATTTCGGCCTGCTCGAACACTTGGGTGTGTGCAAGCCGAAACCCTTTGGCCAACGCGAAGAAACCCTGGTCAATGTGGTGGCGCGCAAACCTTTTGAAGGAACTGTGTGATGTTGATTACCCGTCGCTTGAACTGCACAACCTGTAGGAGCGAGCCTGCTCGCGATAGCGGTGGGTCAGTCAAAATGGATGTCGACTATAACGCCGCCATCGCGAGCAGGCTCGCGCCTACAGGGGTTATCGGTGCTATGCGATATCTGTTGATCGCCGCAACCCTGCTGCTGAGCGCCTGCGCCGGCCGGGCGCCGCTGCCCGTACACAATCCGGATCTGCCGCTGCCGCTGCAATTGCACATCCAGCGCGGGCAGGCCGAGGAACGCGAGGACTGGGTGCTGGTGATCCAGCGTGAAGAGGCGGGTATCCGCTGGTCGATGATGGACCTGTTGGGCATTCCCCAGGCCCGCCAGAAATTGGTCGATAAAACCTGGGAGTCAGATGGTTTATTACCGCCCAATCCGCGAGCCCGGGAGCTGTTCGCAGCGTTGCTGTTTGCGCTGACGCCGCAAGATGAACTGGCGGCCAATTATCCCGGCGCCTGGCAGCACGGCAGGCAACGGTACCTGCCCGAGCGCTGGGACATCCACTACGCACAACCGCAGAATTTTGAATTGAAGCTACCGCATGGTCCGGCCTATCAAGTCACCCCCCTGAGCGGTGAAACGCCATGACGGCTTACCTCAATGCCCTCGGATTGGTGTGCGCGCTGGGCCGCGACAAGCAGGAAGTTGCCCGCAACCTGTTTGCCGGCGACTGCGGCGGCATGCGCGAGCAAACCGGGTGGGTGCCGCAACGCACGCTGCCGGTCGGTGCGGTCCAGGGCAAACTGGCAAGCATTCCAGCCGACCTGTCGCGCCATCACAGCCGCAACAATCAGTTGTTGCTGGAGGCCACGCTGCAAATTCGCCCGGACATCGACAGCGCGATCCAGACCTACGGCCGCGACCGCATCGGTGTGGTGCTGGGCACCAGCACCTCGGGTATCGATGAGGCCAGCCAGGGCCTGGCGCATTACCTGCGCGAAAAGCAGTTCCCTGCCGAGTACGACTATCAGCAACAGGAACTCGGGGCACCGGCGAACTTCCTCGCAGAGTGGCTGCAATTGAGCGGGCCGGCCTATGTCATTTCCACAGCCTGCACCTCCAGCGCCCGGGCCTTGATGAGCGCCCAACGCCTGTTGGACCTGGGCATTTGCGACGCGGTGCTGTGTGGCGGTGTCGACACCTTGTGCAAGCTGACCCTCAACGGTTTCTCGGCGCTGGAAGCAGTCTCGGAACAGCGTTGCAATCCGTTTTCGGTGAACCGCAATGGCATCAACATTGGCGAAGCGGCGGTGCTGTTCCTGATGACCAGGCGTGCAGGCGACAGCCAACCGATTGCCTTGCTCGGCAGCGGCGCCAGTTCCGATGCGCATCACATCTCCGCCCCGGAGCCGAGCGGGCGTGGCGCCCTGCAAGCCATGCGCAAAGCCTTGGGCCGTGCCAACCTGCAACCGGAGCAGATCGCTTATCTGAACCTGCACGGCACCGCCACCCAGCACAACGACGCCATGGAAAGCCAGGCCGTGGCGACGCTGTTCCCGGCCGGCGTACCCTGTTCGTCGAGCAAACCCATGACCGGCCACACCCTCGGTGCCGCCGGGGCGCTGGAAGCGGCGTTCTGCTGGTTGAGCCTGAGCCCGGACAATCGCGAGCATGCCCTGCCGCCCCACGTCTGGGACGGACAGCCCGACCCCGAACTGCCGCCGCTGCAATGGGTGACCCCGACCACTCGCCTGACGTCCATTGCACCCCGCTACCTGATGAGCAATTCCTTTGCCTTCGGTGGCAACAACGTCAGCCTGATTATCGGAGACGCCCCATGATTGACTGGCCGCTCGCCGAACTGCTGCCCCACGCTGGCGACATGATCCTTATCGATCAGATCCTGGCGTTCGATGAAGAGCAGATTCACACGCGCCTGACCGTCAAGCCCGATGGCCTGTTCAATCTCCCCGACGGCAGCCTGCCGGCCTGGGTCGGCATCGAACTGATGGCCCAGAGCGTGGCCGCCTTCGCCGGTTGCCATGCGCGCCAGCGTGGTGATGCGGTGGAATTGGGCTTCCTGCTCGGCAGCCGAAAGTTCGAATGCAACGTCGAAAGTTTTCCGGCCGGTACCGAGTTGACCATCCACGGGATTCGCTCCCTGGAAGACGAAAACGGCATGGGCGTGTTCGAGTGCCACATCAACGCTCCCGGCATTCACGTTACCGCTCGTCTGAACGTATTCCGCCCACCCCAGGCCGCTCAATATCTCCATGAACCCGAAGGAGTCCAGTCATGACTGAATCCGTACTGGTCACCGGTTCCAGCCGTGGCATCGGCCGTGCCATCGCCTTGCGCCTGGCCCAGGCCGGGCACGACATCGTGTTGCATTGCCGCAGCGGCCTGGCGGACGTAGAAGCGGTCAAGGCCGAAGTCGAGGCCTTGGGCCGTCGTGCGCGCAGCCTGCAGTTCGACGTGTCCGACCGCGCCCGTTGCAAAGAAATTCTCGAAGCCGACGTGGAAATCCACGGCGCCTATTACGGCGTGGTGCTCAACGCAGGCCTGACCCGCGACGGTGCCTTTCCGGCCCTGAGCGAGGAGGATTGGGATGTGGTGATGCGCACCAACCTCGACGGTTTCTACAACGTGCTGCACCCGGTGATGATGCCGATGATCCGTCGTCGCGCCGCCGGGCGGATTGTCTGCATCACCTCGGTGTCGGGGCTGATCGGTAACCGTGGTCAGGTCAACTACAGTGCCTCCAAGGCCGGGTTGATCGGCGCGGCCAAGGCATTGGCGATCGAACTGGGCAAGCGCAAAATCACCGTTAACTGTGTCGCACCCGGCCTGATCGACACAGCCATGCTCGACGAAAATGTGCCGGTGGAAGAACTGATGAAAATGATCCCCGCACAACGCATGGGCACCCCTGAAGAGGTGGCCGGCGCGGTGAATTTCCTGATGTCGGCGGAAGCCTCGTACATCACCCGGCAGGTTCTGGCCGTCAACGGAGGCCTGTGCTGATGAAGCGCGTCGTCGTCACCGGCATGGCCGGCATCACCTCACTGGGCAGCGACTGGGAGACCATCGCCGGCAACTTCGCGGCCAACCGCAGCGGCATCCGCCGGATGGACGAGTGGGATCGTTTTACCGAGCTCAACACGCGCCTGGCGGGCCCCATCGATGACTTCAAGGTGCCGAGCCACTGGACCCGCAAGCAACTGCGCAGCATGGGCCGGGTTTCACGGCTTGCTGTGGGTGCGGCGGAGATGGCACTGGCCGACGCCGGCCTGTTGGGCGACGAGTCAATCAAGGACGGGCGCATGGGCGTTGCCTGCGGCTCCTCCACCGGCAGCACCGACGAGATCAAGGCGTTCGGCAACATGCTGCTCAACTCGGTGGCCGAAGGCCTGAACGCCAACTCCTACGTGCGCATGATGCCGCACACCACGGCAGCCAATATCAGCATCTTCTTCGGCCTCACCGGTCGCCTGATCCCCACCTCCAGCGCCTGCACCAGCGGCAGCCAGGGCATCGGCTATGCCTACGAGGCGATCAAGTTCGGGCGCCTGCCGCTGATGCTCGCCGGCGGTGCCGAGGAACTGTGCCCGACCGAAGCCATGGTCTTCGACGCGCTCTACGCCACCAGCCTGAAAAACGATACCCCACAACGCAGCCCGCGCCCTTACGACACCGCACGCGACGGCCTGGTGATCGGCGAAGGCGGCGGCATGCTGGTGCTCGAAGAACTGGAACACGCCCTGGCCCGTGGCGCGCGCATCCATGCCGAGATCGTCGGATTCGGCAGCAACGCCGACGGCCAGCACACCACCCGTCCCGAACAAGTCACCATGCGCCGGGCCATGGAACTGGCCCTGGAAGACGCCGGGCTGAAACCATCGGACATCGGCTACGTCAACGGCCACGGCACCGCCACCGAACAAGGCGACATCGCCGAAACCCTGGCCACCAGTAGCCTGTTCGGCGAACACATGCCGATCAGCTCGCAGAAAAGCTTCCTCGGCCACACCCTCGGCGCCTGCGGTGCGCTGGAGTCCTGGTTCAGCATCGAAATGATGAACCACGACCTCTACGCCCACACCTTCAACCTCGACGAAGTCGACCCGCATTGCGGCAAGCTCGACTACCTGCGCGGCGAGTTTCGGCAGATGAGCAACCAGTACGTGATGAACAATAATTTTGCGTTTGGCGGGGTGAATACTTCGCTGATTTTCAAGCGCTGGTCTTGAGCCCCACGCGACAAATGTGGCGAGGGGGCTTGCCCCCGTTGGGTTGCGAAGCAGCCCCCTTTGGGGTCGCTGCGCGCTGGAGCGCCAGCCCGACCCCGCAAGAGCAAGCTCCCTCGCCACAAACATTGTCCCGCAATGAAATGACATAAACGGAAACCGGAGTACGTAAATTCGGAAACGTCCCACAGCCAGCGTTTGAACTTCCCGGTAGGGTCAATGCCCCCAGACACCCCGTCAGGGCATCCCAGGGAAGACCGAACCATGACAAAAAAGGCGGTTATCGTTTTTAGTGGCGGGCAAGACTCAACGACCTGCTTAATCCATGCGTTACCGAAGTACGACGAAATTCACTGCATTACGTTTGACTATGGCCAGCGCCATCGAGCGGAAATTGAAGTGGCGCAGCAGCTTGCAAATCGACTTGGCGTGACCGCTCATAAAGTATTGGACGTGTCAGTGCTCAATGAGCTGGCTATCAGCAGCCTGACACGCGACAACATCCCAGTGCCTAGCGCAAACAGCGCCGACGGCGGTGTACCAAACACCTTCGTACCAGGCAGGAATATTCTGTTTTTAACCTTGGCATGTATCTATGCCTATCAAGTACGTGCTGAAACGGTAATAACTGGTGTTTCTGAAACAGAATGCTCCGGCTACCCTGACTGTCGCAATGATTTTGTTAAGGCCTTAAACAACGCCACTGACTTGGGAATGGATTACAGCGTTCGCATCGAAGCTCCTCTTATGCGGCTAAATAAGGCAGAAACTTGGGCTTTGGCTGACCATCACGAACAACTTGGTTTGATCCGCGACCACACATTGACTTGCTATAACGGGTTAAAGGGAAGTGGTTGTGAAAACTGTGATGCTTGTAACCTTCGGGCAAATGGACTTAGTGAGTTCCTAATAAATCAAAGCGAAATCATAAAAAGCCTAAAGGCAAAAATAGACCTATAAGTACAACCTAACGCAAGGGTCGTGAGCAATCAACATCTAACGGCCCTTACGCTATTTATCGTACCCACTAGTCACATACCTTTTAAACAATGATCTTGCTCCGTAGGCCGGAAAAACATTAAATACAGCAAAGCACATCTTTACAGCTATCTGAGCAAACACAACATTGAGAATGTCGTTGCTTTGCATAACGCCATAAAACGCAATATAACAAAAAAGAAAGCTATCTATTATCACCGCAAAAAAAGTACTGAAAAAAACTCGCAGAAATAGAAACCTGGAGTTCGTCAGCTCTTTTATCTTACACAACAAGTAAGTATTTATGTATTCAGAAAAAAGAAACGACACTGAAGACGCTACTAAAACAGATGACACCTGAGCAACAATTTCAGAATATGACGCATTAAGTTTCCAATCAGGCAATTCCGGTAGATACATGACGGCATTTAGCAATAGCACAATGAAAGCGTTGCTAACAAAAGCAAATATCAACGCTCTTCTTGCCAATCTAAGCCCATATGCTTCATTCAACAAATCAACTATTAAAAACGTCAATGGATAAAGAAATACAGCAGGAGGAAGGACCAGATCAAACATCTGAAAATAAACAAGCTTTGTCGCCGCAATATTTGTAAAAACGTAAAGCGCAAGCAGGAAAACGTTGAGCGCAACATAAATCATCCATGATCGCTCATGACGATCTTGCATTTCATAGGTGGTCAATGCTGCTCCAGCCGAGTAATATTTTTTGTACAAGTCTTTAACTTCAGACTTATTCAAGTTATCTATAATTTCGCTCTCCAGCACTTCACCCAGCTTAACCTTAATGACTTTTCCAGTAGAGATAACCATAATTACAGCTAGACTTTTATTACTCTCAAAACCTAGCAACTTATACTTGCTGTTCTCACAATCACTACCCATTAAATCTTTCCTCTATTATTTCACCTACAACACGAACAACATCTGACTCAACACAACATTCAGATGTTATACGCAGCCTCTTGATCTCGGCGTCGTACACCAACTGCTCTTTACCGCAAATCGACAGCCCCTTCTTTACGATCAACAAGTCTCCCGAGTCATTTATACCGGAAATTTCATTTTCCAGAAGAACACCTATTAAATTGCAAGCCGTTCCAAAATAGTATGTCAATGGGTAAATCGTGCAGAGCTCGCCAATTCTTTTATCCAAACTCCGAATCAAATCGCTTTCCTTGATCACAGGAACAGCGGCCGGGTTCATATTCCCTTCCGGAGAAACATCACTTTCAATTATTTCTCTCTCTTCAAAATCAACAGTTTCTATCTCTTTATATGACACACCAAAAAAATCAGAAATTTTGCGAATCGTCGACTGCTGAACGTTTACAACCCGCCCTTCGAGAATGTTGTATATCGTAGTTCTGGTCAAACCACTGGAATTACACAGCGACAGCTGCGTCTCCCCACGGCTTTTTATCAAGTATTTGATATTATTTTTCAAATTTTCCGTCTTTTCTTTTTTGTACATCAACCTTACCACTCACATTTCCGATTACATCAGGTAGCCACTACGGCTTGACCGCTACCGAGGCTTTTTGTGAGAGCAGCATCCTACATAGCGAAGCACGGCACAAAAGCAAATATAAAAATACGCATGACAACCGTTAAATAATATTTCCGTCGAGATACTTCCGACATCCCAATCGGAAAATACCCACAACAATCTCTCATGGACTTAACCTACAGAAAAAACCTACACAGACAGGAAAAACCACAACACTTAAAAGCAATGCCAGACAATTCCTACACACTGCAAATTACGAATCATTTAATTGCACAAATGTTCATTTTCTTGATTAATAAATCCGAATTTTCTGGTAATACTTCCACCTGCATACCACCCGAGTCCAACTATTAAAAACTGCTGCTGAGCAGCATTGGTTTGATATTTTCTTAAACTCTGCAGGGAGTTCCATGATGAAAAAAACCACCCCCAGTCCGTCGCAATCCCCAGACCTTCCACCCGCTGACTTCGTCGAACTGTCCAAACTCTCCGAGATCACCGAACGTCTCGTCAGTGCTCGACTGCGCAACCCGGACCGCCCCGATCCCATCAGCCACGTGTTCACCATCGTCCCGAACATCGACACGGAGTCCCTGCTCTGCCATGCCTGCGAAACCCTCGCCTCGCTGAATGTCATGACCACCGATCTTGCCGGCGAACTGGAAGGCTCCCGCCGCAATGTGGCGCTGGCCATTCAGCAACTCGCGGTGCTAGGCGAGTTACTGGTAAACCGGGCGTTAGACAACCTGGACCCGCCTTAGGGATCGCCTGAAGTTCGCCAACCGCGAGCACCCTGTGTTCGCGTACTTACCACTGGAGGTTTTTTGTCATGGATCGATATATGCCTATCACTGGCATCGACTGCAAAATTGCATCGTTGGTGATCGACACCCAAGCACCGCTGGACGTCTTGCACGAAACAGCGGCCTACCGCATTCGCACCGCGACTCAACTGCTGGAAAGCCTTGCGTTTGACGAAGGCATTTACAGCGAACTGGCGCGGGTGCTGGTCACTTCATTGCGTGATGGCTGCGATTTGATGGATGTCATCGGGCGACGATTGCAGAAGCAAATTTCGGTGTAGCTCGTACACCAGACACGACAAAGGGCGCCTTGCGGCGCCCCTTCACAAACAGGTCGGTTTTGTATCGGCCGAGGAGACTTACTCAGACCTGCATCGTTTTGCACAGCTACTCACGTGCTAGCGTGTAGCTTCAAACCTAGAGCCTTGATGACTTTAAGAATGGTGCCGAACTCCGGATTCCCTTCACCCGACAATGCACGGTAAAGGTTTTCCCGAGAAAGCCCCGAATCGCGGGCGACCTGAGTCATGCCGCGGGCACGTGCAATGGTCCCGAGAGCTTTGGCGATGAATGCTGGATCATCTCCCGCTTCCTCCATGCAAGCGTCCAGATAGATAGCCATGTCCTCTTCGGTCTTGAGGTACTCAGCAGAGTCCCAGCGAGTGAATTGTTCGGTCATGGGTTTTGCTCCTGCCAGGATTTCGCAATAAGCCTGGCTTGTTTGATATCACGAGGTTGGCTGCTTTTATCTCCACCACACAGGAGAATGATCAACTGACGGCCTTGTTGCATGAAGTAGATCCGATACCCAGGACCATAGTCGATTCGTGCTTCACTCAATCCATCTCCGATAGCTTTGACATCTCCAAAATGCCCGTCAGCCATGCGGTCAATCCGCACCTGAATACGCATCCTGGCGCGGCTATCGGCCAGCTTTGTTAGCCAGCCTGAAAATGTAGAACTTCGAAGGATCTCCGTCATGCGCGAAGTGTAGCGCTTGAGCTACACCCACTCAATACCGAGTTCTGATCATTCGATGTTCGGTAGTCAGAGCAAACCATCGCAGACAGTCACGCCTTCGACGGCTCAACCTTGCGCGTCAGCAACTCCACAAACGCCCGCGCCATCGCCGACTTCTGGTCCTTACGCTGCACCAACCACACCGCCGACACCGCCGCCGGATCGAGCAACGGTCGATAGACCACGCCGTCAATACGCATCCGCTGATAAGACGCCGGCATCACCGAGACGCCAAGACCCGCAGCCACCAACCCGATGATGGTCATCGCCTCGCCAGCCTCTTGTGCAAAATGCGGAGTGAAACCGGCATCCCGCGCCAGGCTGAGCAACTGCGCATACAGGCCACTGCCATAGCTGCGCGGAAAAAACACAAAGGGCTCAAGCGCCAGGGCTGACAGAAACAAGCCCTCTTCGCTGCCCTCTACCAATGGGTGCTTGGAGCTGAGCACCGCAACCAGCGGCTCGCGCATCAATTCGACCACACTGAGGCAATCCGGCAACACGAGCGGGCGCATGATGCCGACTTCAATCGACTCGTCTACCAGCGCATCGGCCACCTGGGTGCTGCTCATTTCCCGCAGGTTCAGGTGCACCGCCGGGAAGCGTTGGCGGAAAGAGAAAATCGCCTGGGGAATGGTCGAGTTGAAGGGTGCCGACGAGGTGAAGCCGATTTTCAGTTCACCCAACTCCCCCAGTTGCGCCCGTCGCGCGACATCTGCCGCTTTGTCGACCTGCGCCAGCACCAGCCGAGCCTCTTGCAGAAACAGCCGACCGGCCTCGCTCAGCTCGACCCGACGATTGGTACGCTCGAACAACCGCGCGCCAACCTCCTGTTCCAGCGCCTGAATTTGCTGGCTCAGCGGTGGCTGGGAGATGCCCAGCACCTGTGCGGCGCGGCCGAAGTGCAGTTCTTCGGCGACGGCGATGAAGTAGCGCAGATGACGCAATTCCATGGAAACCCCATTAGGTCGTTAAAGCTATCAAACAGGTCGAACAATATATTGGATTGAATCATTAGCCAGCTATATGCTTTTTTCATTACCTGACCGGCTGCGTCCTCCGAGGTCCCACGTGAAAACTGCTGTCGCCCCACTCGCCCATGAAGTTCCTCCCGCAGCACCGGACGCTATCGCCGCTGAGCTGGCGGAGATCTACATCGAAAAAGGCACCCCGGCGTTCATGCGCACGGTGCTGGCGTTGTTCTGCGGCGGCTTCGCGACTTTCGCCCTGCTCTACTGCGTGCAGCCGATGATGCCGCTGCTGTCCCACGAGTATTCCATCAACGCGGCGCAGAGCAGCCTGATCCTGTCTATCGCCACCGGCATGCTTGCCATCGGCCTGCTGATCACCGGCCCGATTTCCGACCGTATCGGGCGTAAACCGGTGATGGTGGCCGCACTGTTCGCCGCTGCGCTGTGCACCATGGCCAGTGCGATGATGCCGAGCTGGCACGGTGTGCTGCTGATGCGTGCGCTGATTGGGTTGTCGTTGAGCGGTCTGGCGGCGGTTGCGATGACCTACTTGAGCGAAGAGATCCACCCACAGCACATCGGCCTCGCCATGGGTTTGTACATCGGTGGCAACGCGATTGGCGGGATGAGCGGACGCTTGATCACCGGGGTATTGATCGACTTCGTCAGCTGGCACACGGCGATGCTGGTGATCGGTGGCCTGGCGCTGATTGCCGCGGCGGTGTTCTGGAAAATCCTCCCGGAATCGCGTAACTTCCGCGCCCGCTCGCTGCACCCGCGCAGCCTGCTCGACGGTTTCACCATGCACTTTCGCGACGCCGGCCTGCCGCTGCTGTTTCTTGAAGCCTTTGTGTTGATGGGTGCGTTCGTCACGCTGTTCAACTACATCGGCTATCGCCTGCTGGCCGCGCCGTACCACATGGAACAGGCCTTCGTCGGATTGCTGTCGGTGGTGTACCTGTCGGGCATCTACAGCTCAGCGAAAATCGGCTCGCTGGCCGACAGACTCGGTCGCCGCAAAGTGCTCTGGAGCACCATCGCGCTGATGATCGGCGGCCTGGCCCTGACGATGTTCACGCCATTGCCGCTGGTGATCATCGGCATGCTGATCTTTACCTTCGGCTTCTTTGGCGCCCACTCGGTGGCCAGCAGCTGGATCGGCCGCCGCGCCACCAGGGCCAAGGGGCAAGCATCGTCCTTGTACCTGTTCAGCTACTACGCCGGGGGGAGCATCGCCGGTACGGTAGGTGGCGTGTTCTGGCACCTGGGCGGCTGGAACGGCATCGGGTTGTTCATCGGCACGCTGCTGGTGGTGGCGCTGCTGACGGCGTTGAAACTGGCGAAGTTGCCACTGCTGCCGGGTACAGCACAGGTTTAGCCATAACGGCGCCCTAGCGAGAACCGTGGACCGAGGTACACTGACGGTATTCGTCAGTCTTGGTAAAGGAAAGCCAGAATGCGTCTGGACCGTCTCCACATTCAGAATTTTCGTTGCTACGAGGACGCCACTTTCGACTTCCAACCGGGTTTTAATCTGGTAGTAGGGGTGAATGGGAGTGGTAAGACTTCGTTGCTGCAAGCAGTAGCCCTATGCTTCAGAAACTTCCTTAATTCAATGGGAAAGCAATCTTCGCAAATCCCAGATGAAGATGTACGGTTTGTCATTCAAAAATTCGATGACCGCCTTCGATTTGAGAGAGCCTATCCACTCAATGTTAGTGCAACAGGCACCGCCTTCGGCTTTAAAACCTGGAGCATCTCTAAAGATCGCAATGGTGTTTCTGGAAGTTTCGACGTTGAAATTAACATAGCAATCTCTAAACAATTGGAACTTATAGATAACGGAAGCACCGTCGAGCTTCCGTTAATTGCATTGTATCGAGCTGATCGCAGGTGGCTTTCTAGCAAGACCTCTGCTGAGTCCGCCGTCAAGCAACAATCATCACGACTTGATGCATACTTAAACTGGCTTGACGCAGCGGCAAACCTTCAAGAATTTGAAAACTGGATAATCGGTAAAACCTTAGAAAGACTACAGAGAATGTCGCGTTCCGGACCTCGCAAAAATTTCGACGACGAACTGCAATGGGTGAACTCTGCACTAAAAGTTGCACTACCAGAATCGCAAGGCATTGAGTACGACCTAGAACTACGCAACTTAGTCGTAAATATTGGAGGCAAGTCGTTCCTCTTTAGTGATTTAAGTGACGGGCAGCGGGGAATGATCGCGCTTGTTGCCGATATTGCACGGCGCATGTGCCTTTTGAATCCTCAATTTGGAAGCAAGGTACTAGAGTTGACTAGCGGAATCGTCGTCATAGATGAATTAGACATTCACCTTCACCCAGCGTGGCAGCGCAGCATAGTGACGACGCTCAGGAACGCATTTCCTAAAATTCAGTTCGTTGCGGCCAGCCACTCTCCTCAAATCATCGGCAGCCTAAAGCCTGAAGAAGTCATTGTACTGAATGACGGACATTCATCTCACCCGCGCGTCACGTATGGTTTAGACTCAAGCAGCGTGCTTGAGGAGGTCATGGATGTTGCTCAGCGCGAACCCAAAATTGAAGCGTTGCTCTCTGAATTGTTCTCCACTTTGGAGGACAACAATCTCGAAAAAACTAAATCGTTACTCCATACACTCAAAAAAATAGCCCCCGATTTACCTGAGTTTCTAAGAGCCGAAGCCTTGCTTAAGCGCAAGGAGATTATTGGCCGATGAAGCGAGTGATCAAAGGAACTGAGCCAGCTTTATTTACCCAGTGGAAAGCGTTAGCGAATGAAGGTTGGACACCCTCTTACTCGATACTACGCAACCCTGAAAAACAAGCTCTTCACGATAGCTTGCTTCGCGAGCAAGGCTATGTTTGTTGTTACTGCGGAAACAAAATTACTCGTGAGTCCAGTCATGTAGAGCATTTCCGGCCGCAACATCACTTCGTTCACTTAGATCTTGAGTACACCAACCTTCACGCCTCCTGCCAAGGCGAAACCGAAGATCCAAAACCTGCACATTGCGGGCACAGTAAAGGCAATAAATTCGACGAAAACTCCAATGTATCTCCTCTGGACGAGGACTGCGAAAGCCGATTCAGGTTTACGTTGATCGGCCGCATAGAGGCAACGGATACCGACGAACCTGCTGAGAATATGATTAACATTCTCGCCCTCGATATCAGTTTTTTGAACAATCGGCGTAAAGAAAAACTGGAAGGCATCTTCGATAATGAGTTTCTGGCTAGCTTTGCCATAGAAGAACTCGAAGCAATTATTCAACGATACCGCCACCCCCGAGACGGCCAGTATGAAGCTTTCGACCACGTCATTGCTCGCTACGCAGAACAGCTCTTGGGACGCTGAGACGCTGAAAACGAATAAAAATAACGTCCGGTACAAACCGGACGTTCGTTTCATTAAGCAATGATTACTCCGGTTTTTTCGTCAACAACTCATGTACTACGACACAACTACCTGAGCACCACCCGCGCCTCCAGGGCATCGTCACGCTTCTCCAGCGTCAGGGTTTGCAGCGCGACTCCATCGCGCTCGATCCCATCGAGCCACTGCATCAAGGGCTGCGCATTGCCATTGAGGGTCACGCGCAGCAGATCACTGTCACTCTCCATCTGACGGATCTCCAGCCCCGCCGCCGCAGCGCTTTCGCTGATGCGCAGTGAAAGCGGTTTTTCGCTGTCGACGGGGACATGGCTGCGCGGCAACGCCTGTTGCAGTTGTGCGGCCAGCCCCGCCTGCTGTTGGTATTGTCGCTCGGCTGTTTCCAGCCGCTGCCGGGTCGGTTGCCAGATCAGGCTGAAAGCCACGACAGCCAACAAAAAAGCCCCCAGCACCTGCAACAGCCGTTGTTCGCGCTCGGAAATGCGTCGCCATGTCTGCTTCATGCCTCGTCCTCCACGGTGAGGGTGGCGTGCACCCGGTCAGCGGTTTTATTTGCGCTATCGAGCCGGACGGGCATGCCTTGTTGTCGTCCGCGTTCCCGCAACTGCTCCAGCTCGGTAAAGCCGCTGGCGGTCAGCTGGATTTTCCATCCTTCGCCTGCTCGAAACTCGATGCGCTGGACCTCGACCGGGCTGGCGCCAATCACCTGCTCAATCAACCGGACCAGCCCGGCAATGCGGGTGTTTTGCGACTCCACAGGCTGGCTTTGCAGGGCCTTGAGTTGCGCTGACATATCGACGATGCGGCTTTGCTCCGGGTAAAGCGCCTTGAATCGCTGTTCATTCTGGGTGGCCAGGCGGCGGGCTTCGCTGTCGAGGAAGCGGATCCGCGTTTCGCTGGCACCCCAGGTCAACAGCGCCAGCATCAACAGCGCCCACCCGCCGGCACGCCAGGGCAGACGCTTGCCCCGTGGGGCGAATGCCCCCTGCAGCAGGTTGATGGCCCGGGTTGGGCGGTGGGTCAGGCATTGGTCGATGACGGCGGGGGCCTCACGCTCATCCAGCCATTGCATGTCCTTGGGCAATAACGGAGTGAGCAGAGCCAGGTCGTCTTGCGATATCGCGAGGCGCGCCGACAGGCCTGCACCCAACAACCAGCGACCGAGCCACCATGCGCCGCACGGCTGATCGCCGGACAACAGATCGGCATCGACGAACACCCCGCGCACCTCAATACCCGCCTCGCGCAGCAAGTCGAGTACGGCGGCCAACCGTTCGCGGTCAATGACCATGACCGGGTAGCAGCCGTCACGATCACGAGCGCCAACGCTCAGATGCACAACTTCCAGCGCGTCACTCAGTTGATCTTCCACGGCGTAGGCCATGGCCTGGGCTTCGGGCCTGCGTCGCGACGGCCATGGCTCGCTGCGAACCCAACTGCACATTTCCATGGGCAACAGCACATCAACTACCTGCCCCTGCAATGCGGAGGCCGCCTGATTCAGCGGCATCGGCAGGCGTCGAAGGGTTGGCGACCACAGGACGCAGGGCCAGAGGCCCGATGGTGCGTCTTGCCCCTCGGCGGTCAGGTAAAGCCAAGTGTTCATCGCGGTCTCTCGTGGCTACTCATGGGAAGAAAACGTCGTTGCAGCACCGTCAGTTGTCGAGTCTTGGGGTCGTGTCCGACATCCGTGGCCAAGTGCAGTTCGCGCCCGTCCCGGGTCACCTGCACCCTTATCCGATACCAGCGGCTTTGGGTGCCAAGCCCGTGACTGCTCAGGCCCTGCCCGGAGAGCAACGGGTCCTGGGTAAACGCCTGGACGCTCGCCCAGGGCATTGTTGCCGCCTGATGCGCCAGCGCATCGGCGGTCGCGGCGTCCACCTCGCCGAGTGTTCTCAACAGCAGCGCCGGTGCGGTGTTGATGTTCAAGGCGGTGTCGGCGGGCAGCAGCGCCACCCAGGGTTCCAGCCGCTGCAGCAGGCGAGCGTCAATGCCAGGCAGCAAGCGCAGTTGGCTCAGTTCCCCCAGCGGCCCGACCTGGCTCAGTTGCAGAGGAGGCAGTTCGAGCAACTCGAGCAGGCGCGCCCAACGGTTGAGGGTGACCTGATCCACCTGCCCCTGGCGTAACAACCCATTGAGATTGAAGCGTCCGGCGAGGTCATCGATATCGATTCGGATCTGCGCATCTTCAACCTCGAAACCCGGTGCCATGGCCGTCCAGCCTTGAATCCGCTCGACGGGTTTTTTTGCGTCCTGCAACGCGTCGCGCAACAGCAACAACGCCCAGGTTTCCCCGCCCAATGCGAGTTGCCGCAGCTGTATTTGCTGCAACTGTTGCCCACTGCTTTGCAGCGAAAGGTGATGGCTGCGCAACACGCCACCAATGATCAGCAGTGCCAGGCTCATGACCAGCAATACACTGATCAACGCAATGCCGCGTTGGCGCCCGTTCACGGCAATGCACCCGGCATCGGCAACACCCGACGAATCGATTCGAAGCGCCCGACAGAGACTTGCACCTCCAGCGCCATGAGCGCCTTCGCCTCCTGCCCGTCCACCCAATGAGCGACCCAGCCGGACTGGCTGTCGAACAGACGCCAGCGCAACTCACGAACGCCTTCGAGCAGTTTTTGCCGCTGCACCAACTCCGTACCTTCGCCCTGGCTTTCGCGCCACAGCACGCCGCCGTCGAGTCGATAGGTCAGCATCTGGCGCTCACTGCGCGGCTGGTCCAGAGGATTGCGCCAGTGACTGCGCTGGAACTGCAAAAGCGGCGCTGCGAGCACCACCGGCTGTGCGGTGACGTGCAGCAGATCCCGCTCGATCACCGCCATCGCTCGTTGCAGGCTCCTCAGCTCTCGCTCGTGGGCCGCCGTGCCCTGTTGCACTCGCAGCACGCTATCGAACAAGCCCCAACTGGCCAGCCCCAGCACGGCGAAGATGGCCATGGCGATAACCAGCTCCAGCAAGGTGAACCCACGCTGCCTAGTCATGAACCGCAAGTATCCAGCCACTGGCACGATGCAAGGCGTGCGCACTGTTCGCCGGGCTGACCTGAATGTCGACCTGGAGCAAACGCGGATCGCCGGTGGCGCTGATGTGCTGTTGCAGCACCCAATCGCGCTGATCCATGGACACGATCTGTTGTTGCTGGCCGGCCGCCAAGCCGGATTGCAGGCGTAGCTCGTTCAACCGGTTGTCCGCCAGCCACGCCGCAAACAGTCGCTCCTCAACAGCGCCGCGCTGCTTCACCGCGTATTGACTGGCCGACAGCATGGCTGCCGCCAGTGTCGCGAAGACCGCCAGGGCCACCATGATCTCCAGCAGCGTGAAGCCACCCATGGACGACAAGGATGACCGGCTAGTCATCGATCGCCACCTCGCCGATGCCATCGCCGGACAGGCTCAGCCAGGTCCTGTTGCCGGACTCGAATGCCAGCGTGAAGGCACTGGTTTCATCGTTGCTGAGCAACAGCAACTGCGGGGGGCCTTCGTCGGCGCCCAGCCCTGCCCCATAGCCGTCCTGCTGCAAACGTACTCGCACGTTCAGAGGCCAGTCGGTCAGTTCCTTCACCGGCTCCCATCCACGAACACCCAGATGCATCACCCGGTAGCCATCGGCACTCAGGCGCAGGCCATATTCCTGGCCTTCGAACACCGCACGCTCACGCAGTTGATGAATCACCTGCACCATCGCCTCGGCTTCCTGCTTGACCTGACGCGCGAGATTACCCCCACCGGCAAGGCTCACCATGCCCAGCAATATGCCGACCACGACAATCACGACCATCATTTCCAGCAAGGTAAACCCTCGGCAGCGGTAGCCCACGGATCAATGGCCCCAATTGCCGATTTCGGCTGCAAACCCTTCGCCGCCCGCTACGCCATCGGCGCCCAGGGAATACAGGTCGTAAGTGCCGTCTACCGATCGCACACCCGGATTGAGGTACTGATAAGGCGTGTTCCACGGGTCGACCGGCATGCTCTTGAGGTAACCCTGAGGGTTCCAGCCCCGTGCCGCGGGCAGTCCGGAGGGACGTTTGACCAACGCTTCCAGGCCTTGCTGGGTCGAGGGGTAATGGGCGTTGTCGAGGCGGTACATTTCCAGGGCGGTGGCGATGGCCTGGATATCGATTCTGGCGGCAGTGACCTTGGCTTGATCGGGGCGGCTCATGAACTGTGGCACCACAATGGCCCCCAGCACGCCGATGATGACCACCACCACCATGATTTCGATCAGGGTAAAACCGCGTTGCGCACGGGAAAGGTTTTTGCGGACAGGTTGCATGGATCAATTCACCAATTGGTTGAGGCTGAGAATCGGGAGCAGGATGGCCATGACGATCAGCAGCACGACGCCGCCCATCAGCACCAGCATCGCCGGCTCGAAGAGGCTCACCACCAGCGCAATGCGCGCGGCGAGGCTGTTTTCCTGTTGTTCGGCGGCCCTGGCCAGCATGCGGTCGAGCTCGCCGGCACGTTCGCCGCTGGCGATCATGTGCAGCATCATCGGCGGGATGTCGCCGCTCAGTTCCAGGCCGCGGGTCAGCGTTCCGCCTTCGCGGACCGAGCGGGCGACATCGACCATCCGCGCACGGATGGTCAGATTGCCGATGACCGCGGCAGCAATTTCCAGGGCGTCCACCAAGGGCACGGCACTTTTGCCGAGGATTGCCAGGGTGCTGGCAAACCGTGCGGCTTCCATGGCACGCAGCACTTCACCGAGGACGGGCGCATTCAGCACCCAACGATGCCAACGCAGACGCCATTTCGGTTGCTGCCAGCTCCAGCGCCACAGGCCGAACAGCGTCGCCAGTACGCTCATCAACAACAGGAAATGGTCGCGCAGGCCGTTACTCACGCCGATCAGCGCCTGGGTCAGCCAGGGCAACGGCTGGCCGCTGTCGACGAAGATCTTCACCACATCCGGCACCACATAACCGAGCAGAAAACCGACGATCGCCACACTGGCCAACATCAGGATCAACGGGTACACCAGAGCCATCTGGATCTTTTGCCGCGAGGCCTGGCGGGCCTGGGTGTAGGCCGCCAGTTGCTCCAGCACTTGGCCCAGATGCCCCGAGCGTTCTCCAGCGGCCACGGTGGCGCGGAACAACTCGGGGAAGGCTCGTGGAAATTGCCCCAGTGCCGAGGCCAGGGCGTGGCCTTCCATGACCCGGCTCCTGACCGCCGAGAGCAAGCCCGCAACCTTGCGCTTTGAGCTCTGCTTCGCCACCGCATCGAGCGCTTCCTCAAGGGGCAGTCCGGCCTGAACCAGCGTTGACAGTTGCAACGTCAACAACGCCAGATCAGCTGCGCTCAGGCTTCCTCCGCGAGGTTGCCTGCCTGTGCCACTGCCGATCCGGACTTCGGTCAACACACGCGGCCACAAACCACGCTCACGCAACAACTGTCGCGCATGGCGGGGTCCATCGGCCTCCAGCCGTCCCTTGCAGGATCGTCCCTGGGCGTCGTGGGCGCGGTAGTCGAAGGTCGGCACCGGTCAGTTCTCCTGGGTCACACGCAGCAACTCATCGAGGCTGGTCAATCCTTCCAGCACTCGCTGGCGCCCGTCCAGGAACAGGCTGCGCGAGACCTTGCGCGTTTCGTCGACGAGGATTTGCTCACTGGCGCCCTGATGGATCAGCGCCGAGACTGCGGGTGTTACGCTGATCAGTTCGTAAATGCCGATACGTCCGCGATAGCCGTGCTGGCACTGTTCACAGCCCGAGGCCTTGAACAGGGTGTGCGGCGTGCTCGTGTCGAACCCCAGGCGCTGGCAGGCCGCCGCATCGGCGAGGTACGCAACCTTGCAATGGGGGCACAAGGTGCGCAGCAGACGCTGGGCCAGAATGCCCACCAGCGAGGACGCCAGCAGATAGGCATCGACGCCCATGTCTACCAGCCGTGTGACCGCTCCGACCGCACTGTTGGTGTGCAGGGTCGAAAGCACCAGATGCCCGGTCAAGGACGCCTGGACAGCGATCTCAGCGGTTTCGCGGTCACGGATTTCGCCAACCATCACTACGTCCGGATCCTGGCGCAAAATCGCCCGCAGGCCCCGGGCGAAGGTCATGTCGACCTTCGGATTGACTGGCATCTGGCCGACACCCGGCAGGTGATATTCGATCGGGTCTTCGACCGTGAGAATGTTGCGGGTCTGGTCATTCAGGCTGCTCAGCGCGGCGTACAGGCTGGTAGTCTTGCCGGAACCGGTCGGCCCGGTCACTAGCAGAATGCCGTGGGGCTTGCCCAACAGATGACGCAGGGCCGCGAGGGTATCGTCCGGCATGCCCAGCCGATGCAAATCCAGCCGCCCGGCCTGCTTGTCGAGCAAGCGCAGCACCACCCGTTCGCCATGGGCCGAAGGCAGCGTCGAGACCCGCACATCGACTTCATGCCCGGCCAGGCGCAAGGCCATTCGCCCATCCTGGGGCACGCGTTTTTCCGCGATGTCCAGGCGCGCCATGACCTTGATCCGCGACACCAGCAGCGTCGCCAGTTCGCGCTTGGGCCTGAGCATTTCACGCAGTTGGCCATCCACCCGCATGCGCACCGACAGGTACTGCTCGAAGGTTTCCAGGTGCACATCCGAGGCATGCTCACGCACCGCTTCACCGAGCAGCGCGTTGATCAGGCGAATGATCGGTGCGTCGCCCTGTTGCTCCAGCAGGTCGGCGGTTTGCGGGACCTGATCGACTAGGCTGAGCAAGTCCAGTTCTTCGTCCAGCCCCTGGGCAACTTGCTCGACCGCACTGTGCCCCTCGCGATAGGCCGCCGCCAGGCGCGAGGCGTACTCATCGGCCCCGACGATTTGAAACGGCAATGCCCGCCCGCACACCCGGCGCGCTTCCGCCAATGCGGTGAGCGGCGCATCACTGCGCAGGGCAAGACGCAAGTCGTCGCCGTCATGCTCCAGCAACACACCAAAACGCCGGGCGAAGCCGAAGGGCAGTTGCTCGCAGAGTTCGCTCATGGGTTCACTGCGCCTTGCCGCGCAAATCGAATACTGGCGCGTCGCTGGCCGACTCGAACAACCCGCGCGCCTCGGATGGCAGCAACAGCGAGTTGTTTTCCCCCGCCCCTGATTTGCTCAAGTCACGCAGCGCGTTGTACCGCTGCTGGCTGACCTGGGACAGGTCTTCCTTGCTGCGCACGATGGTCGGGCGCAAGAACACCATCAGGTTGCTTTTGGTCTGGGTGTCGCGGCTCCAGCGGAACAACGCGCCGAGGTAGGGAATGTCTCGCAGCAGCGGCACGCCGCTTTTCTGGGTACGCACGCTGTCCCTGATCAGGCCGCCGATCACGATGATTTCGCCATCGTCGGCGAGGATGGTGCTCTTGAGCGCTCGCTTGTTGGTGATCAGGTCCGAGGAGTCGATGCCCGATACCGACGGTGCGATGTCCGACACTTCCTGCTCGACCTCCAGGCGCAACGTCGAGCCTTCGTTGATGTAAGGCTTGATCTTCAGGCTGATGCCAACGTCCTTGCGCTCGACGGTGGTGAACGGATTCTCCGCACCGTTGCTGTTGGTGGCGTAGGAACCGGTCTTGAACGGCACGTTCTGGCCGACGATGATCTCGGCTTCCTGATTGTCCAGGGTCAACAGGCTCGGCGTGGACAGCAGGTTGCTGTGGGTGTTGCTGGCCAGCGCCGAAACCAGCGCACCGAAGCGGTCACCGCCCAGTTGCAGGATCGCCCCTTCTGGCGCTGATCTCTTCTCGTCGAACTTCAGCCCACCGACGATCGGAATGTCGGTGCCGGGAAAGTTGATGAAGCCCTTGGCGTTGCCTGTGTTGAGGTTCCACTGCACACCAACGGCCTCGGCGATGTCGCCGGAGATTTCGACGATGGCGGCATGGATCAACACCTGAGCCCGTGGCTGGTCCAGCTGACGCACGATGTTTTCGATGGTCCGTACCTGGGCTGGTTCGGCAATCAGCACCAGCGCGTTCTGGCTTTCATCGGCCTTGATCATGAAGGCTGCACCACCAGATGAATCTTTGGCGCTGCCGACGGTGGCCACCTGTTTTCTGCCCTGCCCCATCGACTCAAGAATCTCGGCCAACTGCTTGGCATCGCTGTGACGCAGGCGAATCACCCGGGCATTGTCGAGGGTCGTGGTGGCCGGCGTATCCAGACCTCGGGCCAGCTCGATCAGGCGCTGGCGAACGACCGGCGGGCCAATGAAAATCAGGCGATTGGTCCTGGTGTCGGCCAGTACCTGTATCGCTGAATCGGCATTGCGCTTGCCCATGGAGGCCTCGATCACCGGCGCGACATCGCCCGCCAGGGCATGCTTGAGCTGGACCACCGCGTACAGGTTGTTCTGACCGGAGTCCAGTTCGCGGATCACCCGGGCGATGCGCTTCACATTGGCAGCCGTATCGGTCAGCACCAACGCGTTGGCCGACACCGAAGGGCCGACATAACCATTGGCAGAGACCAATGGCCGCACCAACCCGGCAATATCAGTGGCGCTACCGGTGTTCAAGCCGATGACTTCGGTCACGAACTGCGACGCCGTGGTGGTTTTGACCGTGCCCTGGCCGGCACGGGTCTTGGCCTCGGCGACGGGGGTGATGAGGATCCGGTCGCCCTCATCGATCACCGTGAAGTTGTGGGCATCGAGCACCGAATAGAACAACCGGCGCACCCCTTCACGATCGAGGGCCTGCCGGGACATGACCGTGACTCGACCGGAGACTTTGGGGTCCAGCACTACGGTGGTCCCCAGAATGTTGGAGATCTCTTCGACGATGTCGCGCAGCTCTGCGTTGTTCATCGCCAGTTGCCACTTTTCTTCCTCGGCCTGAAGCGCGCCATGGGAAAGCGTTACCACCATGGCGACGAAAAAAATCACCGGTCGCAGTGCTTGCGCACCGAGAAAGCTATTCATGAACTTGATCACTCTGTCGACCCGGCAAGCGGGCTAAAAAAACGCGGAGAAACGCTGGGCACTTGTGGCTTGCCGTGGGGATCGAGTCGTTGCAGAAAACCCGTCGCGGGAGGCTGGAGCGTCAACAGTTCCTCTCGGCCCTTGCTCCACAACACCGCGTGATCGGGCTCGACGCGACGCAAGACGCTGCCACCGGGCAAGCGCTCGCCGACCTGGTAGATGCGCGCGCCTTGCGAGTCCGCCAGCAGCACCCGGGACAAGCCGTGGGTGACGACGAAGCTTGCCTTCAAGGTCAGCGGTTCCGCGCTCGGCAGCAATTCGGCACCCGTGGTCAGACCGAGCACCGTTGCAACCGCCGTTGCGTCGAGCGCTTGAGGGGGTGCGGGAGCGGCTCGCGAGGCCGCGAGCGGTGCTGGCAACACCAACTGTTCGCGATAGCGCCACTCCTGCCAGCCCAGGAATGCCCCGTAGACCAACGGCACGACCAACAGGCTCGCCTTGCCCAGGAGCAAGGCCAGTCCGGTCAAGCGCTCGCGCGAAAACATCACCATGGCCTCACTCAAGTCGCCCGGGCCCAGGCTTGCCGCACAGGCGCAAAGACATACGTCGCAGCACCCGGTGGTTGCAGGCCTCATGCACGATAACGGCGCCGATGTGGACGGCCAGCAGCAGCGACAACACCACACACGCCCACGTGTGGACCTTGACGAACAATTCGATCAGTCGTGGATCGCTTAACGGCTGAGCGATCTCGATAACCCCGAATACATTGATCGGGCGATCCATCATCAACACGCCGGTCACCAGAACGGCACCGACGATGAGGTAAATCGATGAGTGCACGAACAGTGCGAGCACCTCGACAAGCGACAACGACCTCAGGCCCGAAAAACGGGTATGAGTGAAAAACAGAAACAGGCGCCACAGGTAAAACGGTATGAACACAGTCGTCAGCGAAACATTGAAGAACGCAACCGACTCCCTGGTGTGCGCAGACACCTCGAAACCGGCCGCAAGAAAACCGGACAGCAAGGTCCACAGGATCACCGCCGCAGACAACCAATGCAGCAGTACGCGCTGTCTGGAATAACCTGAAACCGTCATTTTCAACTCGATCAACGTCATAGAAGTAAACCTTCAGGCGATCGGCTACCGATCGCCTGAAGTACTACGAGGGGGACTTACAACTTGTTCCACGCCATGTGCCAGTGAGCACCGACACCCGGTTCATAACCGTTGGCGGAGGGGCTGTACTGCTTGCAGTAACCCGACACTTGGAGCGGCTTGCACTCAAAGACTTCGTTGGTCTTTGGATGCAGCACCTTGGTGCCGGCGGTGTAGTCGCTGAGGCCTTCAGGGAACACGAAATCGTATTCGATGCCCGCGCCTTCACCGGTCAGTTGGGTGGTCTGGGTGTCCTGACGAGTCGTGCGGCCATCCAGGGTGGTGCCGACCAGGGTCAGAGTGTGTGCGCCGGGGTTGCTGCGCACATCCATGGACAACGAGGTGGAGCCACTGGCCACTTGTGTAGAGGTGGTACCTACCGGTTTGTTGCTCTGGTCGAGCAAGGTGGCTTCAACGTTCATCGCACGGTTCGCGATCATGCTGAACTCGACCTTCGCCCGGCCTTTATCCAGGACGTATTCGGCTTGCTGCGAGGCCACCGCCATGCGCGCAGCGGTGTCCTCCTTCATGTCCAGTTGCACTTCGTAGCGGACTACCCCGCTTTCTTTTTGTGCGTAGAGGCTGTTGGTGCCTTTGACCGGCTCGACATTACCACTCTCGTCGCGGATACCGGCACGAACAAGGCTGTGGGTCTGGTTGATTTTTTCGGCCAGCTTGAACGACCAGTTTTGCGCCGTGCCGTCTTCAGCGTTATCGATGCTGATTTCGACACTGTAGTCCGGGCTCTCGCCATTGGCGGTGAACGCCCGGGCCTTGACCTTGTCGCCCACCAGCAGCGCCGTCGAAGGCGCAATGCTGCCTACGGAGGACCAGCCGCCAGGCAGCTCAGGCTCCGCCAGGATGTTCAGATCCGCAGCGTTGTAAAACGCGGCATCGGTATCGCCCACGGTCCAGATGGCCAGGACGACGTGATGGCCAGACTTGTCTGCCGGAATGTTGCAGTTGTGCTTGTCGCTGGACTCCGGACGCTTGTTGTCGCCGTTGATGGTGCAGAACGGCGTGCTTTCAAAGGTGGTGCGTTTGAGCGATTCGTTCGGATTCCAGCCGTTGCGGGTGATGAAATACTCGTGCTTGGTGGCCGGGTGAACCGCTGTGTAATGCCACTTGAAATCGATGTTGCGGTCCTTGATTTCAGTCAGGTGCCAACGGGTGGCGGACTGTGCATCCATGGCAGAGAACAGCGCGTGACCACCACTGGCGATCTTGCCATCGACCGGCCCCTGCAAGGGAGCACTGCCGACGCCTGCCGGAAAGCCTTTGAAGGTTTCACCGACACTCTGCGGCTCGTACTGGGCGCCACCGCAGTTGGTGTTCAAGCCTTTCTGGCAAGCCAACGCGCGCGAAGGCGGCACTTCCAGATAGCCATGGGCGGAAACGGTTTGAGAGGCCAGCATTGCCGATAACAGGATCATCGATGAAGTGCAGGCCGTTAAAGCACTTCTTTTATCAAATGTAATTTTCATGATGTATTCCAGACTGCTTATCGAAAACAGGGCGCCTTGTGGGCACCCCTGTTCGCTTCGTGACTGTTCGGCGATACGCCGGACAAGAGCCTGAAACCTTACGGGGATGGAAGAAAGTTCTATGTAGGAGTAATCAACACGCGAGGCAGGAACAGTCTCTCCATTCCTCGGTCCGACAAAGAAAGAAAACATTCTTACAGCTAGTAATGCTTTATCGATTGAGCTTTTAATCGGCATAAAAAAACCTGTCCGGCACTAGGCGGGACAGGCTTTTTGAAAACGGACAATCGCTATTCGTGATACTGCGCCGACAGCTCATGTACCGCGCGCAGGAACGCGCCGGCATGTTCCGGATCGACTTCCGGCGTGATGCCATGGCCGAGGTTGAACACGTGGCCGCTGCCTTTGCCGTAGCTGGCCAGGATGCGCCCGACTTCCGCGCGAATCGCTTCCGGCTTGGCGTAGAGCACGGTCGGGTCCATGTTGCCTTGCAGCGCGACCTTGTCGCCAACACGGACGCGGGCATTACCGATGTCGCAGGTCCAGTCCAGGCCCAGTGCATCAGCACCGGCGTCGGCGATGCTTTCCAGCCACAGGCCGCCGTTCTTGGTGAACAGGATCACCGGCACCTTGCGGCCTTCATGCTCGCGGATCAAACCGCTGACGATTTTCTTCATGTAGGCCAGGGAGAACTCCTGGTACGCCGCTGCCGACAGGTTGCCGCCCCAGGTGTCGAAGATCTGCACCGCTTGGGCACCGGCCATGATCTGGCCGTTGAGGTAGCTGGTGACCGACTGCGCGAGTTTATCCAGCAGCAGGTGCATGGCTTGCGGGTTGTCGTAGAGCATGGCCTTGGTCTTGCGGAAGTCTTTCGACGAACCGCCTTCGACCATGTAGGTCGCCAGGGTCCACGGGCTGCCGGAGAAGCCGATCAGCGGCACACGGCCGTTCAGTTCGCGGCGGATGGTGCTGACCGCGTCCATCACGTAACCCAGGTCTTTTTGCGGATCAGGAATCGGCAGGGCTTCGATGTCAGCCAGGGTGCTGACGACTTTCTTGAAGCGCGGACCTTCGCCGGTTTCGAAATACAGACCCTGACCCATTGCATCGGGGATTGTCAGGATGTCGGAAAAGAGAATCGCCGCGTCCAGTTGTGGATAGCGGTCGAGCGGCTGCATTGTGACTTCGCAAGCGAACGCCGGGTTCATGCACAGGCTCATGAAATCGCCGGCCTTGGCACGGCTGGCGCGGTATTCAGGCAGGTAGCGACCGGCCTGACGCATCATCCACACGGGGGTGACGTCTACGGGTTGCTTGAGCAGGGCGCGCAGGAAACGGTCGTTCTTCAGGGCAGTCATGTCGGCATCCGGAAAAAAAGTACGGGCATTTTCTCAGAGCCGGGCGCAAAAGGCACGGCAAGAGCGGAGGCTTTTGTCTTTCGGGTCAATTTGTCGCAATGAAATACAGAGTTTAGCAACACCGCGAAACAACTGTGGGAGCGGGCTTGCTCGCGAATGCGGTGTGTCAGGCAACAAAACTGTCGACTGATACTCCCTCTTCGCGGGCAAGCCCGCTCCCACATTTTTACTGCATTCGGCTCAGGATCAGGGTTTAGACCCCCAGGTAATCCAGGATCCCTTCCGCCGCATTACGGCCTTCGAAGATCGCCGTCACTACCAGGTCCGAACCGCGCACCATGTCGCCACCGGCGAAGATTTTCGGGTTGCTGGTCTGGTGCTTGTACTGACCTTGTTCCGGCGCCACCACGCGGCCCTGGCTGTCGGTCTGGATCTCGAACTGCTCGAACCACGACGCCGGGCTCGGGCGGAAACCGAAAGCGATGACCACGGCGTCGGCCGGGATGATCTCTTCGGAGCCCGGGATCGGCTCGGGGCTGCGACGACCACGGGCGTCCGGCTCGCCGAGACGGGTCTCGACCACCTTCACGCCTTCGACCTTGTCTTCACCAACGATGGCAATCGGCTGGCGGTTGTAGAGGAATTTCACGCCTTCTTCCTTGGCGTTCTTCACCTCTTTGCGCGAGCCCGGCATGTTTGCTTCGTCACGACGATAGGCGCAGGTCACCGACTTGGCGCCCTGGCGGATCGACGTACGGTTGCAGTCCATCGCCGTGTCGCCACCGCCCAGTACCACGACCTTCTTGCCTTTCATGTCGACGAAATCTTCCGGCGACTTTTCAAAGCCCAGGTTGCGGTTGACGTTGGCGATCAGGAAGTCCAGCGCGTCGTACACGCCCGGCAAGTCTTCCCCGGCAAAGCCGCCCTTCATGTAGGTGTAGGTGCCCATGCCCATGAATACGGCATCGTATTCTTCGAGCAGTTGCTCCATGGTCACGTCCTGGCCCACCTCGGTGTTGAGGCGGAACTCGATGCCCATGCCGGTGAAGACTTCGCGACGATTGCTCAGCACGGTCTTTTCCAGCTTGAACTCGGGAATGCCGAAGGTCAGCAGACCGCCGATTTCCGGGTTCTTGTCGAACACCACCGGGGTCACGCCGCCACGCACCAGCACGTCGGCACAGCCCAGGCCCGCAGGCCCGGCA
Source organism: Pseudomonas sp. GL-R-26 (assembly GCF_019947365.1). Classification (NCBI taxonomy): domain Bacteria; kingdom Pseudomonadati; phylum Pseudomonadota; class Gammaproteobacteria; order Pseudomonadales; family Pseudomonadaceae; genus Pseudomonas; species Pseudomonas sp. GL-R-26. Next base: position 135,792 of record NZ_JAGYGI010000002.1, read on the forward strand.
CCGATGATCGCGACACGCTTGCCGGTCGGCTTGACCTTGGACATGTCCGGACGCCAGCCCATGGCGAACGCGGTGTCGGTGATGTACTTCTCCACCGAACCGATGGTCACCGCGCCGAAGCCGTCGTTGAGGGTGCAGGCACCCTCGCACAGACGATCCTGCGGGCACACCCGGCCGCAGACTTCCGGCAGGGTGTTGGTCTGGTGCGACAGCTCGGCGGCCTGGAGGATGTTGCCCTCGGCCACCAGCTTCAGCCAGTTGGGAATGAAGTTGTGCACCGGGCACTTCCATTCGCAATACGGGTTACCGCAACCCAGGCAGCGGTGTGCCTGGTCGGCCGACTGCTGGGGTTTGAAGGGTTCGTAGATTTCCACGAACTCTTTCTTGCGTTGACGCAACAGTTTCTTCTTCGGATCCTTGCGCCCGACCTCGATGAATTGGAAGTCGTTGCTGAGTCGTTCGCCCATCTTCAAAACCTCTTACACGACAGCTTCAAGCTCTAAGCTTCAAGCTGCAAGACAATCACGGTGGCAGGCACAACGCGCACTGCTGTTAACTTGCGGCTTGAAGCTTGCCGCTTGCAGCTGCGTCGTTACTGCGGATTCGCACGAGTACTGGAGAGCAGAGATTTCAAGCTCGCCGCCTTAGGTTTGACTAGCCAGAAACGACGCAAGTAATCATCGAGGTTCTCGGCGAGTTCACGACCCCACTCGCTGTCGGTTTCCTCGACGTATTCGTTCAGCACGCGTTGCAGGTGGCTGCGGTAGGCTTCCATCGCCTCGCCGCTGATCCGCTGGATTTCCACCAGTTCGTGGTTGACCCGGTCAACGAAGGTGTTGTCCTGGTCGAGCACGTAGGCGAAACCGCCGGTCATGCCAGAGCCGAAGTTGTAACCGGTCTTGCCCAAGACGCAGACGAAACCACCGGTCATGTACTCGCAGCAGTGATCGCCAGTGCCTTCCACGACGGTGTGGGCACCGGAGTTACGCACGGCGAAACGCTCGCCCGCGGTGCCGGCGGCGAACAGCTTGCCGCCAGTGGCGCCGTACAGGCAGGTGTTGCCGATGATGGCACTGTCCTGGGTGCGGTAGACACTGCCCTTCGGCGGAACGATGACCAGCTTGCCGCCGGTCATGCCTTTGCCGACGTAGTCGTTGGCGTCGCCTTCCAGGTACATGTGCAGGCCACCGGCGTTCCACACGCCGAAGCTCTGACCGGCAGTGCCCTTGAAGCGGAACGTGACCGGCGCATTGGCCATGCCCTGGTTACCGTGCTTGCGCGCGATTTCGCCGGAGATCCGTGCGCCGATGGAACGGTCGCAGTTGCAGATATCCAGGGCGAATTCAGCGCCGCTCAGGTCGTTGATCGCCGAGGTGGCCATGTCGACCATTTTCTCGGCCAGCAGGCCCTTGTCGAACGGCGGGTTGCGTTCAACGCCACAGAACTGCGGCTTGTCCGCCGGCACGTGGTCGCTGCCCAGCAACGGGGTCAGGTCCAGGTGATGCTGCTTGGCGGTCTGGCCTTCGAGGATTTCCAGCAGATCGGTACGGCCGATCAGCTCTTCGAGGGAGCGCACGCCCAGCTTGGCCAGCCACTCACGGGTTTCTTCGGCGACGTAGGTGAAGAAATTCACCACCATGTCGACGGTACCGATGTAGTGATCCTTGCGTAGCTTCTCGTTCTGGGTCGCGACGCCGGTGGCGCAGTTGTTCAGGTGGCAGATGCGCAGGTATTTGCAGCCCAGGGCGATCATTGGCGCGGTGCCGAAGCCGAAGCTTTCAGCACCGAGGATGGCCGCCTTGATCACGTCGAGGCCGGTTTTCAGGCCGCCGTCGGTCTGTACACGGACCTTGCCGCGCAGGTCGTTGCCACGCAGGGTCTGGTGGGTTTCGGCAAGGCCGAGTTCCCACGGAGCGCCCGCGTACTTGATCGAGGTCAGTGGCGATGCACCGGTACCACCGTCATAACCGGAGATGGTGATCAAGTCCGCGTAGGCCTTGGCCACACCGGCGGCGATGGTGCCGACGCCCGCTTCTGCTACCAGCTTCACCGAGACCAGCGCCTTCGGGTTGACTTGTTTCAGGTCGAAAATCAGCTGCGACAAGTCTTCGATCGAATAGATGTCATGGTGCGGCGGTGGCGAAATCAGGGTCACGCCTGGTACTGCGTAACGCAGCTTGGCGATCAGACCGTTGACCTTGCCGCCTGGCAGCTGACCACCTTCGCCGGGCTTGGCGCCCTGGGCGACCTTGATCTGCAGCACTTCAGCGTTGACCAGGTATTCCGGGGTCACACCGAAACGGCCGGTGGCAACCTGCTTGATTTTCGAGCTCTTGATGGTGCCGTAGCGCGCCGGGTCTTCGCCGCCTTCACCGGAGTTGGAACGCGCACCGAGGCGGTTCATGGCTTCGGCCAGGGCTTCGTGAGCTTCCGGCGACAGGGCGCCCAGGGAGATACCGGCGGAGTCGAAGCGCTTGAGCACCGATTCCAGTGGTTCGATCTCGCTGATGTCCAATGGAGTGTCGAGGGTTTTGACTTTCAGCAGGTCGCGGATCATCGACACCGGGCGGTTGTCCACCAGCGACGTGTATTCCTTGAACTTGCTGTAGTCGCCCTGCTGCACAGCGGCTTGCAGGGTGTTGACCACGTCCGGGTTGTACGCGTGATACTCGCCACCATGGACGAACTTCAGCAATCCACCCTGCTGGATCGGCTTGCGCGGGCTCCAGGCTTCGGTGGCCAGGGCTTTCTGCTCGGCTTCGATGTCGACGAAACGCGCACCCTTGATGCGGCTTGGCACGCCACGGAAGCTCAGGTTGCAAACTTCCTCGGACAGGCCGATGGCTTCGAACAACTGCGCACCACGGTACGAAGTGATGGTCGAGATACCCATCTTCGACAGGATCTTGAGCAGGCCTTTGGTGATGCCTTTACGGTAGTTCTTGAACACCTCGTAGAGGTCGCCCAGCACTTCACCGGTACGGATCAGGTCGCCCAGCACTTCGTAGGCCAGGAACGGATAAACGGCAGAGGCGCCGAAACCGATCAACACGGCGAAGTGGTGCGGATCGCGAGCGGTCGCGGTTTCCACCAGGATGTTGGAGTCGCAACGCAGGCCTTTCTCGGTCAGGCGGTGATGCACCGCACCGGTGGCGAGCGAAGCGTGGATCGGCAGCTTGCCTGGGGCAATGTGACGGTCACTCAGCACGACCTGGGTACGACCGGCGCGCACGGCTTCTTCAGCCTGATCGGCCACGTTGCGGATCGCCGCTTCCAGGCCGACGCTCTCGTCGTAGTTCAGATCGATGATCGCGCGCTCGAAGCCCGGACGATCGAGGTTCATCAGCGAGCGCCACTTGGCCGGGGAAATGACCGGCGAGCTGAGGATCACGCGCGAAGCGTGTTCCGGCGACTCCTGGAAGATGTTGCGCTCGGCACCGAGGCAGATTTCCAGCGACATGACGATGGCTTCACGCAGCGGGTCGATCGGCGGGTTGGTGACCTGCGCGAACTGCTGGCGGAAATAGTCGTACGGCGTGCGCACGCGCTGGGACAGCACGGCCATCGGCGTATCGTCGCCCATCGAGCCCACGGCTTCGTAGCCTTGCTCACCGAGCGGACGCAGCACCTGGTCGCGCTCTTCGAACGTGACCTGGTACATCTTCATGTATTGCTTGAGCTGATCGACATCGTAGAACGCCGAACCGTGGTCGTTGTCTTCCATGGTCGCCTGGATGCGCAGGGCATTCTTGCGCAGCCATTGCTTGTACGGATGACGGGACTTCAGGCGGTTGTCGATCGCATCGGTGTCGAGGATCTGACCGGTTTCGGTGTCCACGGCAAAGATCTGGCCCGGGCCCACACGGCCCTTGGCGATCACGTCTTCAGGCTGGTAGTTCCAGACACCGATTTCCGAGGCCAGGGTGATGAAGCCGTTCTTGGTGGTGACCCAACGCGCCGGACGCAGGCCGTTACGGTCGAGCAGGCACACCGCGTAACGACCATCGGTCATTACCACGCCGGCCGGGCCGTCCCACGGCTCCATGTGCATCGAGTTGTATTCGTAGAACGCACGCAGATCCGGGTCCATGGTCTCGACGTTCTGCCACGCAGGCGGAATGATCATCCGCACGCCACGGAACAGGTCGATGCCACCGGTGACCATCAGTTCGAGCATGTTGTCCATGCTGGAGGAGTCGGAACCCACGCGGTTGACCAGCGGGCCGAGCTCTTCCAGATCCATCAGGTCGTTGGTGAACTTGGTGCGACGGGCCACGGCCCAGTTGCGGTTGCCGGTGATGGTGTTGATCTCGCCGTTGTGCGCCAGGAAGCGGAACGGTTGAGCCAGCGGCCATTTCGGCAGGGTGTTGGTGGAGAAGCGCTGGTGGAACACGCAAATCGAGGTTTGCAGGCGCTCATCGCTCAGGTCCGGATAGAAGGCGGTCAAGTCCGCCGGCATCATCAGGCCTTTATAAATGATGGTCTTGTGCGAAAAGCTGCACACGTAGTGGTCGGTGTCGGCGGCGTTGGCCACGGACGAGCGACGACGGGAGGTGAACAGCTTGACGGCCATGTCCTGATCGCTCAGGCCTTCACCGCCGATGAACACCTGCTCGATCTGCGGCAGGCGCTCAAGGGCCAGGCGGCCGAGGACGCTGGTGTCGATCGGCACTTTGCGCCAGCCGACCAGTTGCAGACCGGCGGCCAGGATTTCGCGGTTCATGTTCTCGCGAGCGGCTTCGGCTTTGACCGGGTCCTGGTTGAAGAAGACCATGCCCACAGCGTATTGCTTGGGCATTTCGACGCCGAAGGTTTCCTGGGCGATCGCTCGCAGGAACACGTCCGGCTTTTGAATCAGCAGACCGCAACCGTCACCGGTCTTGCCGTCGGCATTAATCCCACCGCGGTGGGTCATGCAGGTCAGGGCCTCAATGGCCGTTTGCAAAAGGGTATGACTGGGCTCGCCCTGCATATGGGCTATCAGGCCGAAACCGCAGTTATCCTTGAATTCATCTGGTTGGTACAGACCTGCTTTCATAGACACTTTCTCACCAGGCTGCTTCTCGCGAAGCAAATTTCTTTTCAATTCAACCACTTACCAACCGCGCCGAACGTACGTCAGCTTTGCGGGGGCAAAAGGGAGGTCATTGTACACACCGACACAGAGGCTCACAAATTTGACGACGAAATGTCGCAAATCTATGTCGCATTTGTGAAAGGTTTAAAGCGATCTGCTGTGCTAGTCAAAACTTTTTTTAATTTTGACCGCAACGACTCAAAGACTACTGTGACGCAGACACCACAAGGCACGCAGCCGCAGGGGATGTTGGCGCGCAACCCGAAGGGACGCGCCCCATTTGGCGCTGGGCAGCGTTGCTCGGAACTTATTTGGAAAAACCAAACTGCGTTCCTCGCGCCTTGCCCAGCGCCAAATGGGTCTGCGTCGCGGTCGTCAGCAAGTGCCAACAGCCCCTGAAGGCGGCGTGCACTTGTAGAAATTTTGAGGTGCTTGGAGAGGCGGCCTGGGTAAGGCCGCCGAATCTTCAGCGAGTTGTTGCCAGTTCCTGTTGGACGCTGGCGACAGTGCGAGGCCAAGGTTTACCAGCCTGAACCTTCGCTGGCAAGGCCTTGATGGCGGAAACGGCTGCATCACGATTGGCGAAGTTGCCGTAGGTGATCACGTAGAGCGGCTTGCCATTGAGGACTTTCTTGAAATAACGGTACTCGCCGCCCTGCTCCTTGACGAAGCTTTGTGCGGCAGTTTCGGAGCTGGTGCCGAGGATCTGCACCACGTAGTTGCCCGGTGCCTGACCGGCATACCAGGTGCCGCCAGCAGCCTTGGCCGCCGGAGCCGGTTTCTCGGCAGGCTTCGCCGCCGCAACGACTGGCTTGGCTGGCGCTGGAGCAGGCTTGGCCACAGGAGCAGGCGCTGGCTTGGCGGTGGCGACCTGAGTCGGCGCAGGCGTCGGCTTGGCTGCTGGTGTCGGTGTCGGCGCAGGGCCGGCAGGAACGCCCACTGGAGGTGCGGTAGTGGTAACGGTCGGTGGCGTAGCGCTGGAACCCTCGACCGGAACGCCGTCGTCGCCCTCGGTAATGCCACCTGCCGCTTCAGCCAGCGGGGCGCGCATGACCGGTTGCGAGTTACCGACCAACGGCAATGGCATCGGCTGCGTGTTACCAGCGAATTCGACGGCCGGAGCACCGCCATTCGCGGTTGGCTGGCCCTGGCCTAGCGGCAGTTGCGCCTGTTCATTGGCCGGTGCACCGGTGGTCGGTGTCTTGTTGCGACCCGGAATCAACCAGGCGGCAGCTACCGCGACCACGACCACGGCGGAAATCGCCAATACGTGTTTCTTCGGCATATTGAACCCCATTTTTGGACGCTTGACCGCTGAGCGGCTGGCGATCATGGCTTCGATCATTGCATCGCGGGCGACCTGATTGATGCTGCCAGGCCAACCTTCCGAGCTTTCGTGAATATCAGAGATCTGATCCGCGGTGAAAAGTTCGATACCGCGACCCGCGCCTTCGAGCCGCTGCTCCAGATATTCGCGGGTTTCTTCTTCGGTGTAGGGCTGCAACTCGATGACGTGGAAACGCTCTTCCTCGAGATGCAAAGCCTCTAGCTGACCGATCATCGAGGTCTCGCCGAACAGGAACACATGCGGGCGGCCTTCAGGCGCGCCGGCAGCCAGGACCATCAGAGCCTCAAGGGCGGACTCGTCGAGTTGTTCCGCGTCATCGACCAGCAGATAGACTTCCTGGCCGGTCAGTGCAAGCTGCACCACCTGTGCCAGAATCGCGTCGGCATCAGCCTGGCCGACGCTCAGCGCCTGGGCCACCTGGCGCAGCACACCGGCCGCATCGCCGGCGCCGCGGGCAGAAACCACCACACTTTGTACCGATTGCTTGTTGGTGCTGGCGACCAGGGCCTGACGCAACAGGGTCTTGCCACTGCCCTCGGGACCGGTGACCACCAGCAGCAACTGGCTGTAGCGGGCCAGGTGATGCAGTTGTCCCAGCACGGGTTTGCGCTGGGCCGGGAAAAATTTGAAGCCAGGCACCCGTGGAGCAAAAGGGTCATGACTCAACTGGTAATGGCCGAGGAAAGCCTCGTCGGCATGCAAACTAGTCATCGTGTTCTTATTAACCTTTAAGCTGAGCCAGGGCGCGGTAGTCTGCCCCCAGCGTGGCCTGTAGAACCTCTTTCGGATAATCGTCGGTCACCACCGCTTCGCCCATGTGGCGCAGCAGCACCAGGCGCAAACGACCGTCGATCACTTTTTTATCAATGGACATGTGTTCGAGGAAATCGGCTTCTGTCATCTCTTGCGGCGGAATGACCGGCAGCCCCGCACGCTGGAACAGACGAATGCCGCGATCACGCTCCTGCTCGCTGATCCAGCCGAGTCGCGCGGACATTTCCAGCGCCATTACAGTGCCAGCAGCCACTGCCTCACCATGAAGCCATACACCATAGCCCATGTGGGTTTCGATGGCGTGGCCAAACGTGTGGCCCAGGTTCAAGGTGGCACGAACGCCCGTCTCTTTCTCATCGGCACCGACCACCGCCGCCTTCGCCGCGCAGGAGCGCTCGATGGCATAGGTCAGGGCTTGCTGGTCCAGATTGCGCAGGCGGTCGACATTGTCTTCGAGCCAGGTCAGGAACGGCTCATCACAGATCAGCCCGTACTTGATGACTTCGGCCAGCCCGGCGGACAGCTCGCGCGCCGGCAAGGTATTGAGGCTGGCGGTATCGATCAGCACCACGTTCGGCTGATAGAAGGCGCCGACCATGTTCTTGCCCATCGGATGGTTGATTCCGGTCTTGCCGCCCACCGAGGAGTCGACCTGCGACAGCAGCGTGGTCGGAACCTGGATGAAATCGACGCCGCGCTGGTAGCAGGCGGCGGCAAAGCCGGCCATGTCACCGATCACACCGCCACCGAGGGCGATCACCGTGGTACGGCGGTCATGCCGGGCGGTCAGCAGACCGTCGAAAATCAGCTGCAGGGTTTCCCAGGTCTTGAAGGCTTCGCCGTCGGGCAGTACCACGGAAATCACCGAGAACTGCGCCAGGCTGCGGGTCAGACGCTCGAGATAGAGCGGCGCAACAGTCTCGTTGGAGATGATCGCTACTTGCCGTCCGCGAATGTGCGGGGCCAGCAGCTCGGGCTGATCCAACAAACCTTCGCCAATATGAATCGGGTAGCTGCGCTCGCCTAGATCGACCTTGAGTGTCTGCATGTGTCCCCACAGTGAAGATGGAATCAGGCGTTCTGCCCTGAGTTAACGAATATCCACGGCCTCCGCTGGTGTGACGCCGTTCGGTAGCCATCCGCCACAACCTTGAGCGGTCATGGCGAGACGCCGAGGATAGCGCATTTCGCGCGGCGCTTTAACGGGGTGGCAACTGCTGCAGACGCTCTAGAATATCGAGTACGACCATTCGTGGGGGCCGCTCATCGGTTTCGACCACCAGGTCGGCAATTTCCCGATATAGCGGATCGCGGATCTCCAATAGATCCCGAAGGGTCTTGGCCGGATCGGCGGTACGCAACAGTGGCCGGTTGCGGTCGCGGGACGTGCGACCGACCTGCTGCTCGACCGACGCATGCAGATAAACCACTCGCCCACCGGCATGCAGTGCCCGACGATTGGCTTCGCGCATGACCGCGCCCCCGCCTGTCGCCAGCACCACACCGTCGCAATCGCACAGCTCGGCAATCATTGCCTGCTCGCGATCACGAAAGCCCGGTTCGCCTTCCTTATCGAAGATCCAAGGGATATTGGCGCCCGTGCGCAATTCAATTTCCTTATCGGAATCTTTGAATGGCAGGCGCAGCTCTTTGGCCAGCAACCGGCCGATGGTGCTTTTTCCAGCACCCATCGGTCCAACAAGAATCAAATTTCGCACAGAATCAATGACTCACAGCAATCGCCCGATTATTCATGATACGCGGAGTGAGGAATACCAACAGCTCGGATTTTTTCTCCGAAACCACATCACGCCGGAAAAGGCGGCCAAGATACGGCACATCGCCAAGAAATGGCACCTTATCTACAACCTTGCTCTGAGTATTTGAGAAAACGCCGCCAATGACGATGGTCTCGCCATCGTTGACCAAGACCTTGGCGTTGACTTCGTTTTTCTTGATGGGCGGTACATCCTGGACCTTGTTGAGGTAATCCGGCTCGTCCTTGGTGACCTTGACCTCCATGATGATCCGGTTGTCGGGCGTGATCTGCGGCGTCACCTCCAGCGAAAGCGAAGCCTCCTTGAACGACACCGAAGTCGCGCCGCTGGAACTGGCCTCCTGATAGGGAATCTCGGTGCCCTTGAGGATTTTCGCGGTTTCCTTGTCGGACGTGACCACCTTGGGCTGCGAGACGATTTCCCCGTTGCCGGTTTTTTCCATGGCCGTCAGCTCCAGGTCCAGCAAGACGTTATCGGTGATGAACGCGATGCCGATTCCCGAGGTATTGTTGGCTACACCCATGTCGACGAACGGCGAATTGGTGCTGGTACTGCCGAGCGTTCCGATGGTCGATGACCCATTGAGTCCGTTGCTGACGCCGGAGGTGTTCCAGTTGCCCTTGTTCTGTATCGAGCCGCCCCAGCGCACCCCGAGGCTTTTGTCATAGTCGACGTTGGCCTCGACAATGCGCGCCTCGATCATCACCTGACGCACCGGGATATCCAGTTGCGTGACAATCCTGCGCAGCTCGTCCAGCCGGTCCTGGGTCTGGTAGGCAATGATGTTGTTGGTGCGCTCATCGACGGTGATCGACCCCCGTTCGTCGGGTTTCGCTTCGGCACTGGTCACCGACTGGAAGAGCTTGGCGATGTCCGCCGCCTTGGCGTAATTGACCTGCAACAGCTCCCGACGCAACGGTGCCAGATCGGCAATCTGCTTCTGTGATTCGAGCTCCTGACGCTCACGGGCAGCAATTTCATCGGCCGGCGCAACAAGCAGGACATTGCCGACCTTGCGCTTGTCCAGCCCCTTGGTTTTCAGCACCAGATCCAGCGCCTGATCCCACGGTACGTTCTGCAGGCGCAGGGTAATTCCCCCCTGGACCGTGTCGCTGGCCACCAGATTGAGGTTGGTGAAATCGGCGATCAGCTGCAGCACCGAGCGCACATCGATGTCCTGGAAATTCAGCGATAGCTTCTCGCCGCTGTAGGCCTGTTGCCCGACATTGCGCTTTTGCAGCTCGTCGACCGTCGCCGGGCGAACGCTGACCGTGAGCTTATTGTCAGTCTGATAGGTCGAGTAATCGAACGTGCCGCCGGGCTCAATGCTGATGACGGCTCGATCTCCACTCGCGCTGGCATTGACGAACTGCACTGGCGTGGCGAAATCCTTCACGTCCAGACGCACGCGCAATGGCTCGGGCAATCGGGTTTTGGCAAACCCGACGATGATCTTGCCCTCGCGCTCTTGTATGTCGGGCGCAATCAATGGATCCGACAAATCGATCACCACGTTGCCTTCGCCCTGGGTTCCCCGCTGGAAATCCACCCCCCGAATGGCCTTGCCTGCCGTCGCGGCGGCTCGTGCCGGGACCGACGTTGCGGTAACCGCCGGCCTGGATGTCGACGGTTTGACTCCCTGGCCGACAACTACCAGCAAATTGTTGCCTTCAATTCGCGAGTCATACGGGGCCGGCTGGGTCAGGTTGATGATCAATCGCGTACGGTCCCGGGCTTCCACCACCGTCGCACTACGGGCATTTCCACTGCCGAGATCGCGAGTCTTGCTGGCCAACTGACTGGTGACACCCGGCAAATCCAGGGCAATCCGGGCCGGCGAATCCGTCGTGTAGCCGTGGGGCACCGGGGGTGGCGCATCGAATGACAACTTCAACTCGACACGGTCACCCGGCAGCGCAGCGACATCCAGCGCCTTGAGATTGGCCGCTTGCACCATCGGCGACAACAACGCTATCCATAGCGAAAGGCCGACGGTGGAAAGAATCCTGTTCATTATTGGAGTTCCACTATGAGTGCTCTTTCAAGGAAATGGTCCGGGGGCGCTCCAGCCACGCCCCCTGACCATCAGGGACAATTTCAACCACATCGACTTGAGAGCCGCTGATCGCAACGATCCGTCCGTCGTTACGCCCCAGGTAATCGCCGACTTTCAGCCGGTGCACCCCACCCGCCCCGCGCAACAGGGCATAGGAGCCCGTTGCATTGGAAAGGGTGCCGACCATTTCAAACTGCTCGATGTTGAAGCCTTCGAGGTACTGCCTGACCCGACCCGGGTCGGGTTTGACGTCATGCGAACCCCGCCGCCGGGCTACCAGATCAGTGCTGATCTGCGGCGAAAACGGGCTACGCAGATTCGTCGCGTTGTAAGTGAATGCCGGGTGAGACTGGAATACCGGCGTTGGTTCAATCTTCCCCGGCCCGTGCAGGCGCATTTCGTTCATGTACGCGTCCAGATCGGTGTAGTCATCACCTGCGCCACAACCGGACAGGGCAGACAGCAACACCACCACCGAAAAACAACGTGCCGGGCTCATTGATGCTGTCCCTTGTCGTTGTAGCGGTAGGTCTTGGCGAGGATGGTCAAGCGCAGCTTCGGGCCACCCTTGGGGCTGACGGGGGCAAGGTCGAAATCGTGCAAGGTGACGATTCGCGGCAACCCGGCCACACCACTGACGAAGGTGGCCAGGTCGTGGTAATCCCCGGTGACTGTGATCTGGATCGGCAGTTCGATGTAGAACGGCTGGGCGACCTCCGGCAGCAACTTGATCTCTTCAAACTCCAGGCCGCTGCCGAGGCCCGTACGCGTGATGTCTTCCAGCAAGCCAGGCACTTCGGTGTCGCTGGGCAGTTGTCGCAGCAGTACGTCGAAGGCGTTCTCCATCTCCTTCAACTGCTGGGTGTAGAGATCCAGATTTGCCGCCATGCGGGCTTTGCCGGCGAACTGCTCCTTGAGAGTCGACTCTTCCTCGCGCTTGAGATCGAGCTGGCTCACAAGGTCGCGGGTGGAAAAGCTATAGCCAAAGGTCATCACCAGAAGCACGAGCAAACCAGCCACCAGAAACTTGATCGCCGGCGGCCAGGAACCCATGTTGCTGGTATCCAGGTCATTGATGTCGATCTTGCGCAGCCCTTCGAACCATTCGGACAGGCTCATTTGCCCTCCTCCGGTTTTGCGGGCTGAGTCTGGCGAACGGTCAACTGGAAGACGTTGGCCTGCTCCACCTGACCCGCAGCCCTGGCCTTGACTTCGGTCAGGCTCGGCGCATCGAACCAGTCTGATGCCTCGAGGTTGCGCATCAATTCTGAAACACGGTTGTTGGATTGAGCAGCGCCGGTGATGGACAAGGTCTTTGCGCTCATTTTCACCTCGGTGAAATACACGCCATCGGGCAGGGCTCGCGCTAACTGGTCAAATATCCGCCCGCTGATTTGGCGATTACCTTGCAGGTCCTGGATGACATCCATGCGCTCGACCAATTGCTGACGACGCGCCTTGAGATCATTGATCTGGGTGATCCGTTCATCGATCACGGCGACTTGCTTGCCGATGTAATCGTTACGGGCGACTTGCCGGTCGATGGCACCGCTGATGACCTGGTTCGCGACCAGCACCGCACCCATCGCACCCACCATTGCCGCCACCAGGACCAGCAGGAAGCGCTTGCGGCGAACTTCACGCCGCTCCTCGCGCCAGGGTAAAAGGTTGATCCGTGCCATCAGTCGAAGCTCCTGAGGGCCAGACCGCAGGCGATCATCAACGCCGGGGCATCACTCGCCAGGGCAGCGCCATTGACCTTGCTGCCCAGAGTCATTTCGCAAAAAGGGTTCGCGACCTGGGTCGGCGTGCCCAATTGCTGCTCGATCAAACGGTCCAGCCCCGGGATCGACGCGGTACCGCCGGCCAACAGGACATGGTCGACGGCGCTGTACTGGCCGGAGACAAAGAAGAAATGCAACGAGCGCGACACCTGCTGCACCAGCGCCTCGCAAAATGGCTGCAAGACCTCACCGGCATAGTCACCCGGCAGACCGCCCTTTTTTTGCGCCAACCCCGCCTGCTCCAGCGTCAGGCCATAGCGACGCTGGATTTCCTCGGTCAACTGCCGTCCGCCGAACAGTTGCTCGCGGGTGTAGATGATCCGCCCGTTGTGCAGCACGCTCAGGGTGGTCATGGTGGCGCCGATGTCCACCACTGCAACCGTCGAAGGTTCCCCGGAAACCGTGAGCCGGCTGGCCAGCAATTCGAATGAACGCTCCAGCGCGTAGGCTTCGACATCGACCACACGGGCGGTCAGCCCCGCCAGGGCCAGGGCCGCCTCGCGGACTTCGACGTTTTCCTTGCGACAAGCGGCGAGCAGCACGTTGACGCGCTCGGGATTGCGTCCGGAGGTGCCCTGGACTTCAAAGTCGATCGCAACTTCGTCCAGGGGATAAGGAATGTACTGGTCAGCCTCGATCTTCAGCTGGCTTTCCATCTCGTCCTCGGATAGACCGGCCTCCATCTCGATGGTCTTGGTGATCACCGCCGAGCCCGCCACGGCCACGGCCACGTTCTTGAGGCCGGTTCTGGCCTTGGCCAGCGCACGCGCAAGGGCCAGCCCCACGCCTTCGAGCTCGGCGATATTCTTTTCGATCACCGCGCCGATCGGCAACGGCTCGACCGCATACGCCTCGACTCGAAAACGCTCACCCTGACGGCTCAACTCCAGAAGTTTTACCGAGGTGGAGCTGATATCGATGCCCAGCAGCGTATTGGATTTTTTGTTGAAGAGTCCTGGCACTACCAATTCCCTATGACTTTCCGTGAGTTACGGACTCTGCAATGTCCATTGCGTTCAATCCGCCCGTCTTGACAGCAGCGCCAGCCACGCTCCCGATCAGAAAAATGCTTATAATGCCCAGCGTTTTTTTCCGCATTTGCTCAAGCGCGGGTCGTTCTCATTTAGCCTGAACCCTGTTGCCCAATTCATTTTTTACCCTGGATATCCAAAAGCCTTGATTCGTCTGCTGAAGTTTTTCGGTTGGTCCATCGTCGCGGTTTTCTGCGGACTCCTTCTGGGTCTGAGCGGGGCGTACCTCTACCTTAGTCCCGGACTTCCGTCCGTGGAGGCGCTGAGAAGCATCCAGTTGCAGATCCCTTTGCGGGTCTACAGCAGCGATAACAAGTTGATCGCAGAATTTGGCGAAATGCGCCGTACACCGATCCGTTTCGCCGACATTCCCCCCAACTTCATCAATGCGTTACTAAGTGCTGAAGACGACAATTTCGCCAACCACTATGGCGTCGATCCGAGCAGCCTGATGCGTGCCGCGACCCAGCTGGTCAAAAGCGGACACATCCAGTCCGGCGGCAGCACGATCACCATGCAGGTGGCGAAGAACTTCTTCCTGTCCAGCGAACGCAGCTTTTCGCGCAAGACCACCGAAATCCTCCTGGCTCTGCAGATCGAACGCCAGCTGACCAAGGACGAGATCCTCGAGCTGTACGTCAACAAGATCTATCTGGGTAACCGTGCCTACGGCATCGAGGCGGCGGCGCAGGTCTATTACGGCAAATCGATCCGCGATGTCAGCCTGGCGCAGATGGCGATGATCGCCGGCCTGCCCAAGGCGCCGTCGCGCTTCAACCCGCTGGCCAACCCGGCGCGCAGCAAGGAGCGCCGCGACTGGATCCTGGGGCGCATGTACAAGCTCGGAAAAATCAGCGAGGCCGACTACACCACTGCAGTCAACGAGCCGCTGAACGCCAGCTATCACGTGCCGACGCCGGAAGTGAACGCCCCGTACATCGCCGAAATGGCCCGCGCCGAAATGGTCGGACGTTATGGCAGCGACGCGTATACCGAAGGCTTCCGCGTCACCACTACGGTGCCGAGCGACCTCCAGGAACTGGCCAACACCGCGGTCCACGAAGGCCTGATGACCTACGACCAGCGTCACGGCTATCGCGGGCCTGACTCGCGACTGCCAGGCAAGACTCGCGAAGCCTGGGCAACCGAGCTGACCAAACAACGCACCATCAGCGGCCTGGAACCGGCCATCGTGACCCAGGTCGACAAGAACGGCCTGCAAGTGCTGACCCGCACCGGCCAGGAACACGTGAACTGGGACACCATGAAGTGGGCCCGGCCGTTCCTGAATACCAACAGCATGGGCGCCAACCCGAAACAACCCTCGGACGTGGCCCAGGTCGGTGACCTGATTCGCGTGCAGCGTCAGCCGGACAATTCGCTCAAGTTCAGCCAGATCCCGCAAGCCCAGGGCGCACTGGTGTCCCTGGACCCACAGAACGGCGCCATTCGTTCGCTGGTCGGCGGTTTCGCCTTCGAGCAGAGCAACTACAACCGCGCATTGCAGGCCAAGCGCCAGCCGGGCTCGAGCTTCAAACCGTTCGTCTACGCCGCCGCACTGGATAACGGCTACACCGCCTCCAGCCTGGTGAACGACGCACCGATCGTGTTCGTCGACGAGTACCTGGACAAGGTCTGGCGTCCGAAGAACGACACCAACACCTTCCTCGGCCCGATTCGCCTGCGTGAAGCGCTGTACAAGTCGCGCAACCTGGTGTCGATCCGCTTGCTGCAAGCGATGGGCGTCGGCAAGACCATCGACTACATCACGCGCTTCGGTTTCAACAAACAGGACCTGCCACCCAACCTGTCCCTGGCGCTGGGCACCGCGACCCTGACGCCAATGGAAATCGCCACTGGCTGGAGCACCTTCGCCAACGGCGGCTACAAGATCACCCCGTTCATCATCGACAAGATCGAAAGCCGCAACGGCGACACGCTGTTCGTCGCCAACCCGCCGACCGTGCCTCAGGGCGGCGCCGCCAGCGATGGCATTGCCGCGCCAAGCGCCCCTCAAGCCTTCACGGTCAACGCAACGCAGGGCGAAGCCCCGGGTGCTACGCAGGCGCCACAAGCACCCGCCGTGGCCGAACGCATCGTTGACGGGCGCACCACGTACATCCTCAACAGCATGCTTGAGGACGTGATCAAGCTCGGCACCGGTCGTCGTGCACTGGCCTTGGGCCGCCCTGACATTGCCGGCAAGACCGGTACGACCAACGAATCCAAGGACGCCTGGTTCTCCGGCTACAACGCCGATTACGTGACGACCGTGTGGACCGGTTTCGATCAACCGGAAAGCCTGGGTCGCAAGGAATTTGGCGGCACCGTCGCGTTGCCGATCTGGATGAACTACATGGGCGCCGCGCTCAAAGGCAAACCGCCACATACGCAACCGGAGCCCGAAGGCATCCTCAGCCTGCGAGTCGACCCGATCAGCGGCCGCGCGGCCAGCCCGGGCACGCCTGGGGCCTACTTCGAACTGTTCAAGGTCGAAGATACGCCACCGTCGGGGAACGAACTGGGCAACGGCCTGGCACCTGGCAGCCCGCTGCCAGCGGATGAAGCGGCGCCGATCGATTTGTTCTAGAGCAGCAGCTGCAAGCCACAAGAGGAAGCTAGTGGCCCGCACCTGCTTTTAACTTGCAGCTTGTAACTTGCCGCTTTGAGCCCATAAAAAACCCCAGCACTTGGCTGGGGTTTTTTATGGGCGACTGCTTTTATCCGTTGAACACGTCATCCACGCTTTTGAGCGGATAGTTCTTCGGATACGGCAGGGTCGCCACACCGGTCTCGATCGCGGCTTTGGCCACGGCATCGGAGATCAGGGTGATCAGACGGGCATCCATTGGCTTCGGAATGATGTACTCACGACCGAATTCCAGCTTGACACCGCCGTAGGCGTCGCACACTTCCTGAGGTACTGGCAGCTTGGCCAGTTCACGCAGGGCATTGGCCGCAGCCACTTTCATTTCTTCGTTGATGCGCTTGGCGCGAACGTCCAGGGCACCACGGAAGATGAACGGGAAGCCCAGTACGTTGTTGACCTGGTTCGGGTAGTCGGAACGACCGGTGGCCATGATCACGTCGCTACGGGTAGCGTGCGCCAGTTCCGGGGCGATTTCCGGATCCGGGTTGGAGCAGGCGAACACGATCGGGTTAGGCGCCATCGCCAGCAGGCCTTCAGCGCTCAGCAGGTTCGGGCCGGACAGGCCAACGAACACGTCAGCGCCTTGCAGGGCGTCAGCCAGGGTGCGCTTGTCGGTCGCGTGAGCGAATACAGCCTTGTACTGGTTCAGGTCGTCACGGCCGGAGTGGATCACGCCGGTACGGTCGACCATGTAGATGTTTTCGATGTTGGCGCCCATGCTCACCAGCAACTTCATGCAGGAGATAGCGGCAGCGCCGGCCCCCAGGCAGACGATCTTGGCTTCCGGCAGGGTTTTGCCAACGATTTCCAGGGCGTTGATCATGCCGGCGGCGGTCACGATAGCGGTGCCGTGCTGGTCATCGTGGAATACCGGAATATCGCACTGCTCGATCAGAGCGCGTTCGATTTCAAAGCACTCTGGTGCCTTGATGTCTTCCAGGTTGATGCCACCGAAGGTGATGGAGATGCGCTTGACGGTGTCGATGAAGGCTTGCGGGCTTTCGGAGTCGACTTCGATGTCGAAAACGTCGATGCCGGCGAAGCGCTTGAACAGTACACCTTTACCTTCCATCACTGGCTTGGAAGCCAATGGGCCGAGGTTACCCAGGCCGAGAATCGCGGTGCCATCGGAAATGACTGCAACCAGGTTGCCTTTGCCGGTGTACTTGTAGGCCAGTTCAGGATCGCGGGCGATCTCGCGGACTGGTTCGGCTACGCCCGGGCTGTAGGCCAGCGACAGGTCGCGAGCGGTAGCAGTGGCCTTGGTGAGCTCGACACTCAGCTTCCCTGGACGAGGATTGGCGTGATATTCGAGAGCGGCAGTTTTCAGATCAGACATTTTGGCATTCCGCTTTTACTGTTGGACAGACTGATCAGCGAGGATACGCGCCTCGCAAAGTCCCCACAAGACTGACCGGTCACCCCTGTCAAGCGCCCGGCCCTACGACTTTGGGCCAAGAGCCGCGGAACACAAGGGATCTACTGTTCACAATCGACAGAAAAAATGTCCACAACTTTTAATCACTGCACGACTTGAAGCATCGTCGGGTCGGTCAAGGGCAACATCCAGCGCGCCTGACCTTCTTTCAGTCCGCCACGACGCGAACGATCCAGCACCCAACCGCGCGCCTCGATCTGCTTGCCTTCGAGCCTTTCCAGCGAGGCTGCATCGAACCGCCCCAGCAGATTGGGCGCAACCTTCAATACAACCGAATCCTGCAATTCGATCCAAACCCCGCCGCGATTGCGTTGCACCTTGCTCACACGACCGCTGAGCACGGCGAAACCGGAAGCATTGATCTGATCCGCTTTCAGTACAGGAGACTGGCGCCACACACCGAGCCCGGCCTGCCGAGCGCTGCTTTCTGCGGCTTGCTGACAGGTGACCAGATCGACATTCGGCGCCACGGCCACCTGAAAACCCAGGCCTTCGGCGAGCATTTGCGCTTCAAGGTTGGCACCATCGGCACCGTAGACATGGGCCAGGGTGCGGCCGTAATGGTCTTTGCTTTCTTTGCCGGGCAGCAAACCAACCTGCCCGTCACTCGCCGCCACCAGGGCTTCGAGTCGCTTGCGCGCGACCACGGCGAACGGTTCGTCGGAGCGGCCATTCTTGCCTAGCTCCGGCGTATTCAAGCCGATCATGCGCACGCTGCGGCCATCGCTCAGGCGCAGGGTGTCGCCGTCCACCACCCGCTGCACCGCGACGGGCGTCAGGCCGCTGGGTGCCGGGCAAAACGCCTGGGCACCGGACAGCCAAATCGCGGACATAAAAAAGGCGCCCGCGAGGGACGCCTTTTTTATCAGCATGGAAAAACCGGAACGGCTTCCCAAGTTGATTGGCCTTAGGCCTTTTTCGCGCCGAAAGCACCGAAACGGTCGGCGAAGCGCTGAACGCGGCCGCCAGTGTCCAGAGTCTTCTGCTTACCGGTGTAGAACGGGTGGCATTCGTTGCAAACGTCGATCGCCAGGGCTTTGCCGAAGGTCGAACGGGTTTCGAACTTGTTGCCGCAGCTGCAGGTAACAGCAACTGCTGGGTATTCTGGATGGATATCAGCTTTCATGGTGTCTTCCTCAGGCTAGCGTGCCGCCACCCAACACTATTGTTGAATACCGCACGTAATTAGGCCGCGGATTCTACCAGACAATGCCAATCACGCAAGCTGTCCCTGAGACCGACCGTCTGCTAGGCTCCCGGCCCAATACGCGATCCCCTGTAGGAGTGAGCCCGCTCGCGATAGCGGTCTGCCAGTCGCCGCAATGTTGACTGCAAGATTGCTATCGCGAGCAGGCTCACTCCTACAGGTTATATGTCACGCCCCCCTATTGTTTGTTGATCGAGATCCCCCGCGTGCCCGACGCCATTTTGCGCCTCGCCCTGCCTTCGCCGCTGCGCCGCCTGTTCGACTACCGCGCACCGGCCGGCATCCTGCGCGCCCAGTTGCACCCTGGCATGCGCCTGCGGGTGCCGTTCGGTCGACGCGAGATGATCGGTATTCTGGTGGAAGTCACCGACACCAGCGAAGTGCCGGTCGAGAAACTCAAGCCGGCCCTGGCCCTGCTCGACGCTACGCCACCGCTGCCGCCCGCGCTGTTCAAGCTGTGCCTGTGGACCTCCCAGTATTACCAGCACAGCCTCGGCGACACCTTGAGCTGGGCACTGCCGGTGTTGCTGCGCCAGGGTGAACTGGCCGAAGCGCGCCAGGAGCGTTTCTGGTCCGTCGCGCCGGGGGCCAGCCTCGATGACCCGCGCATCGCCCGCGCCCCGCGCCAGCGCGAAGCCCTGGCCACGCTGGCCCAGCATCCCCATGGCGTCGCCCATCAATTGCTGAGCAAACTGATGCTGAGCAAGGACAGCCTGGATTTGCTGCTGGCCAAGGATTTGGTGCAGGTCGAGATCCGCCGGCACGCCCCGGGCGCACGCCACGAACACTGGCTGGCGCAACCGGAACTCCCGCTGAACCCGGAGCAGCGTGCCGCCTATGAGGCGATTCGCGCCGGCTTCGACAGTTATCACGCGTTCCTGCTGGCCGGTGTCACCGGCAGCGGCAAGACCGAAGTCTATCTGCAGTTGATCCGCGAAACCCTCGAGGCCGGCAAGCAGGCGCTGGTGCTGATCCCGGAAATCAACCTCGGCCCGCAGACCCTGGCGCGCTTCGAGCAGCGTTTCAATGCCCGTATCGCACTGATCCATTCGGCGGTCAATGACCGCGAACGCCTTGAGGCTTGGCTGGCCGCCCGGGACGGTGAGGCCGACATCATCATCGGCACCCGCTCGGCCCTGTTCACACCGATGAAGAACCCCGGCCTGATCATCATCGACGAAGAGCACGACGGTTCCTATAAACAGCAGGAAGGTTTGCGCTACCACGCCCGCGACCTTGCGTTGGTGCGGGCGCGACAGGAAAACATCCCGATTGTCCTCGGCTCCGCCACCCCTTCGCTGGAAAGCCTGCACAATGCCTACACCGGCCGCTATGGGCTGCTGCGCTTGAACGAGCGAGCCGGCGGCGCCAAACAGCCGCGTTTCCTGCGTCTGGATGTCAAAAGTCGCCCGCTGGACAGCGGCATTTCCGGGCCGATGCAACAAGCCATCGGCCAGACCCTGGCTGCCGGGCAGCAGGTCCTGGTGTTCCTCAACCGCCGCGGCTTCGCCCCGACCCTGCTATGTCATGACTGCGGCTGGATGTCCGAGTGCCAGCGCTGTGATGCGCGGATGACCGTGCACCAGCGTTACGGCGAGCTGCGCTGCCACCATTGCGGCTACGTCGAACGCGTGCCGCGCCAGTGCCCGAAGTGCAACAAGGTCGATCTGCGCCCCGTTGGCGCCGGCACCGAACGGGCCGAGGAGCGCTTGGCGATTCTGTTCCCGGACTATCCGGTGCTGCGGGTCGACCGCGACAGCACATCGCGCAAGGATGCGATGAACCAGTTGTTCGCGACCATTCAAAAAGGCCAGCCGTGCATCCTGATCGGCACGCAGATGCTTGCCAAAGGTCACCACTTTCCACGGGTGACACTGGTGTCGATCCTCGACGCCGACGGTGGCCTGTTCTCCGGCGACTTCCGCGCCAGCGAGCGCATGGCTCAACTGATCGTGCAGGTCGCCGGCCGCGCAGGTCGCGCCGAAGAGCCGGGCAAAGTGATTATTCAGACGCACCTGGCCGACCATCCGCTGCTGGTGCAATTGACCGAGCAAGGCTATTTCGCCTTCGCCGAACAGGCCTTGAGCGAACGCCGTGCGGCCGGATTGCCGCCGTTTGCGCACCTGGCGCTGCTGCGGGCCGAGGCGCACAAACCGGGTCAGGCCGAAGGCTTCCTGGATGAGGCTTGCAGCGAGGCGGAGCGATTGCTGGCCGAGCAGAATCTGACGGGGATCGAATTACTGGGACCGGTCCCGGCACCGATGGAGCGCCGGGCCGGGCGTTATCGTGCGCAGCTGTTGGTACAGGCTACGGCGCGGGCACCCTTGCATCGATTGCTGGCCAGTTGGTTGCTGGCGCTGGAGCAGATGCCGAGCGGACGAGCGGTGCGCTGGTCTTTGGATGTCGATCCAGTCGATTTGTATTGAAAGTTTAAAAGATCGCAGCCTTCGGCAGCTCCTACAGAAAAGCGCGATCAGCGTAGGAGCTGCCGAAGGCTGCGATCTTTGCCCCTTTTGTCACCACACATCCATATCCTGCCTGCTATGGTTGGCAAGCCCGTCTTCGCAACGGATAATGCCCAGTTTTTCCACCAGCGCATGATGCGCCGCCGCGCCTGCGGTCGAAAGAGAAGACCATGAAAGACACCATTCGCCAGCTGATCCAACAAGCCATCACCCAACTCGTCAACGAAGGTGTGTTGCCTGAAGGCCTGTCGCCGGCGATCCAGGTGGAAAACTCCCGCGACAAGAAGAACGGCGATTTCGCCAGCAACATCGCCATGATGCTGGCCAAGCCGGCCGGCATGAAGCCCCGCGATCTGGCGGAAAAAATCATTGCCGCGCTGCCGGCTGACGAAAATGTCGCCAAGACCGAAATCGCCGGACCAGGCTTCCTGAACTTCTTCCAGAACACCGACGCCCTGGCGACCCGCCTGGACGCCGCCCTGGCCGACGCCCACATCGGCGTGCGCAAGGCCGGCCCGGTGCAGCGCACCGTGGTTGACCTGTCGGCACCGAACCTGGCCAAAGAGATGCACGTCGGCCACCTGCGCTCGACCATCATCGGCGACGGCGTGGCCCGTGTACTGGAATTCCTCGGCGACACCGTGATCCGTCAGAACCACGTCGGCGACTGGGGCACTCAGTTCGGCATGCTGATGGCTTACCTGCAGGAAAACCCGATCACCAGCGACGAGCTGTCGGACCTGGAGAACTTCTACCGCGCCGCCAAGCAACGCTTCGACGAATCCGCAGAGTTCGCCGACCGCGCCCGTGGCCTGGTGGTCAAGTTGCAGGCCGGCGACGCCGATTGCCTGGCACTGTGGACCAAGTTCAAGGACATCTCGCTGTCCCACTGCCAGAAGATCTACGAACTGCTCAACGTCAAACTGACCATGGCCGACGTGATGGGCGAAAGCGCCTACAACGACGACCTGATCAACGTGGTCAACGATCTGAGAGCGGCGGGCATGCTGGTCGAGAGCAACGGCGCACAGTGCGTGTTCCTCGACGAGTTCAAGAACGCCGACGGCGACCCGCTGCCGGTGATCATCGTCAAGGCTGACGGCGGCTACCTCTACGCCACCACCGACCTGGCGGCCGTGCGCTACCGCAGCGGCAAGCTGAAGGCCGATCGCGCGCTGTACTTCGTCGACCAGCGTCAGGCCCTGCACTTCCAGCAAGTGTTCGCCGTGGCGCGCAAGGCCGGTTTCGTGACCCATCCGATGGAAATGGAACACATGGGCTTCGGCACCATGAACGGCGCTGACGGTCGTCCGTTCAAGACCCGTGATGGCGGCACCGTGAAGCTGATCGACCTGCTGACCGAAGCCCAGGAGCGCGCCTACACCCTGGTCAAGGACAAGAACCCGGAGCTGGCCGAAGCCGAGTTGCGCAACATCGCCAAGGTGGTGGGCATCGGCGCAGTGAAATACGCCGACCTGTCCAAACATCGCACCAGTGACTACAGCTTCAACTTCGACCTTATGCTCAACTTCGAAGGCAACACCGCGCCGTACCTGCTGTACGCCTACACTCGCGTGGCCGGCGTGTTCCGCAAGCTCGGCAAGGACTTCAGCGAAGTCGACGGCCAGATCGTTCTGGAAGCGGCACACGAACACGAACTGGCGGCGAAGCTCGCGCAGTTTGGCGAGATCCTGAACAACGTGTCCGAAAAAGGCACCCCGCACATCCTTTGCACTTACCTGTACGACGTCGCCGGCCTGTTCTCCAGCTTCTACGAGAACTGCCCGATCCTCGCCGCCGATACCCCGGCACAAATGCAGAGCCGCCTGCGCCTCGCCGCGCTGACCGGACGCACCCTCAAGCAAGGCCTGGAACTCTTGGGCCTGGAAACTCTGGAGCGTATGTAAGTTGGCTGCCAAGAAAAAACCTGCACCCAAACGTGGCGCCAGCCGTTACCAAGCTCCTGCAAAGCAACCGATCCCGGGCTGGCTGTGGATGGCCATCGGCCTGACGGTCGGCGCCTTCATCGTATTCCTGATGAAGCTGGAACCGGGCAAAGGCAGCGACACGGTCAAGCGTGAAAAAGTCGAGCAACAGCAACAGCAGAAAGCCAGCAAGATCGCCGAGGCCAACAAGACCCCGCCGAGCCCGACGCAACCGGTGAAGCCGAAGTACGACTTCTACACCTTGCTGCCGGAATCGGAAGTCATCGTGCCGCCGGATGCCGTGCCGGAAAAAACCCTGCCGACGCCGCAAGTGCCGGCCATCCCGACCACGCCGGTCACCCCGGCCGAAGCGGCGAAGATCGACACGGCTCGCGCCCAGGCTGCCTTGGCCGGGATTACTCCGCCTCCTGCGCCGCCGGTCAAGGCTGCGCCTGTGACGAAGTTTTTCCTGCAGGCTGGCTCGTTCCGCAAAGAGACTGATGCGGACAAGGTTCGGGCGCAGATCATCCTGCTGGGCCAGGCCGTGGCGGTTGAGTCCGGCACGGTGAAGGACGAAACCTGGTATCGAGTACTGGTCGGACCGTTCAGCAACCGCGAACAACTGACCACTGCGCAGAAACAATTGGCGGGCGCAGGCTTTAGCAACTTGCTGTTACAACAACGCCAAAGCCGATAACGCTCCCTGTGGGCACCTTGCTTGAGGTTGCCCACAAAACCCTGTGGCGAGGGGGCTCGCCCCCGTTCGGTCGCGCAGCGGCCGCAAAACCGGAATTCCGGACTTGTCTGAAGCAACATGGTGTCCGGGTTTTGGGGGCGCTTCGCACCCCAGCGGGCGCAAGCCCCCTCGCCACAGTTATTGCACGCCATTCGTCCCCCGCCGCGCCCTACGGTTGAAAAACGCTCCACCACCCCCATATGAGTTTGCATAAGGCATTTTCGCCCCGCTGCGTGGAGACTCTTCCCTTGACCACCATCGTTTCAGTTCGCCGCCACGGCAAAGTCGTCATGGGCGGCGACGGCCAGGTTTCCCTTGGTAATACCGTGATGAAAGGCAACGCGAAAAAAGTTCGCCGCCTGTACCACGGCCAGGTCATTGCCGGTTTTGCCGGTGCCACCGCCGACGCCTTTACCCTCTTCGAACGTTTCGAAGGCCAGCTTGAAAAGCATCAGGGCCATTTGGTCCGTGCCGCCGTCGAACTCGCCAAAGAATGGCGCACCGACCGCTCCCTGAGCCGCCTTGAAGCCATGCTCGCGGTCGCCAACAAAGACGCCTCCCTGATCATCACCGGCAACGGCGATGTGGTTGAAC
Source organism: Pseudomonas sp. GL-R-26 (assembly GCF_019947365.1). NCBI lineage: Bacteria > Pseudomonadati > Pseudomonadota > Gammaproteobacteria > Pseudomonadales > Pseudomonadaceae > Pseudomonas > Pseudomonas sp. GL-R-26. The sequence continues at coordinate 160,655 of NZ_JAGYGI010000002.1, forward strand.
CCGAAGAAGGCCTGATCGCCATGGGTTCCGGCGGCGGTTACGCCCAGGCCGCTGCCAGCGCGCTGCTGAAGAAAACCGATCTGTCGGCCCGGGAAATCGTCGAAACCGCCCTCGGCATCGCCGCCGACATCTGCGTATTCACCAATCACACTCAGACCATTGAGGAGCAGGACTGCGCCGAGTAAGCCCGTGCAGCCACCGCACCACGGCTCATTCTTGCTTGAGGTCCTTTAAATACTATGTCCATGACTCCCCGTGAAATCGTCCACGAACTCAATCGCCACATCATCGGCCAGGACGATGCCAAGCGCGCCGTCGCCATTGCCCTGCGCAACCGCTGGCGCCGCATGCAGCTGCCTGAAGAGCTGCGCGTTGAAGTAACGCCGAAGAACATCCTGATGATCGGCCCGACCGGCGTCGGTAAAACCGAGATCGCCCGTCGCCTGGCCAAACTGGCCAATGCACCGTTCATCAAGGTCGAAGCGACCAAGTTCACCGAAGTCGGCTATGTCGGCCGCGACGTCGAGTCGATCATTCGTGACCTGGCCGATGCTGCGATCAAGCTGCTGCGCGAGCAGGAAATCGTCAAGGTTCGCCACCGCGCCGAAGACGCCGCCGAAGAGCGCATCCTCGACGCCCTGCTGCCACCGGCACGCATGGGCTTCAGCAGCGACGACGCCCCGACTGCCGACTCCAACACCCGCCAGCTGTTCCGCAAGCGCCTGCGCGAAGGTCAGCTGGATGACAAGGAGATCGAAATCGAAGTCGCCGAAATGGCCGGCGTCGATATCTCCGCGCCACCGGGCATGGAAGAAATGACCAACCAGCTGCAAAGCCTGTTTGCCAACATGGGCAAGGGCAAGAAGAAAGCCCGCAAGCTCAAGGTCAAGGAAGCGCTCAAGCTGGTGCGCGACGAAGAAGCCAGCCGCCTGGTCAACGATGAAGAGTTGAAGGCCAAGGCCCTGGAAGCAGTCGAGCAGCATGGCATCGTGTTCATCGACGAAATCGACAAGGTCGCCAAACGCGGTAATTCCGGTGGCGTCGATGTGTCCCGCGAAGGCGTACAGCGCGACCTGCTGCCGCTGATCGAAGGCTGCACCGTCAACACCAAGCTGGGCATGGTCAAGACCGACCACATCCTGTTCATTGCTTCCGGTGCGTTCCACCTGAGCAAGCCGAGCGACCTGGTGCCTGAGCTGCAAGGCCGCCTGCCGATCCGTGTCGAACTCAAGGCCCTGAGCCCCGAGGATTTCGAACGCATCCTCAGCGAGCCTCACGCCTCGCTCACCGAGCAATACTGCGCACTGCTGAAAACCGAAGGCCTGGACATCGAGTTCCAGCCGAGCGGGATCAAGCGCATCGCGGAGATCGCCTGGCAGGTCAACGAGAAAACCGAAAACATCGGTGCCCGTCGCCTGCACACCCTGCTCGAGCGCCTGCTTGAAGAGGTGTCGTTCAGCGCCGGCGACCTGGCCAGTGTCCATGACGGCAAGGTAATCCAGATCGACGCCGACTACGTCAACAGCCACCTCGGTGAATTGGCGCAGAACGAAGACCTGTCCCGTTATATCCTGTAAGCCATACTTGTAGGAGCGAGCAAGCTCGCTCCTACAGGGTTCCATCCATAACGGAACGGCGCTCATGACCCAACTCCCCACCGACATCAAGCTGCACAAAGCCTCGAAAACCCTGTCGCTCAAATACGCGTCCGGTGAGGAATACACCCTGCCCGCCGAGTTCCTGCGCGTGCATTCTCCTTCCGCCGAGGTCCAGGGCCACGGCAAACCCATCCTGCAATTTGGCAAGATCAACGTAGGACTGACCAAAGTAGAACCGGCCGGTCAGTACGCACTGAAACTGACCTTCGACGACGGCCACGACAGCGGCTTGTTCACCTGGGAATATCTGTACGAACTGGGGCGACGTTATGACGCACTCTGGGAAGATTATCTGGCCGAGCTAAAAGCCGCCGGAAAAACCCGCGACCCGAACGAATCCGTCGTCAAGCTGATGCTCTAATCCGAGCCTCTTGCTCTTTAGAGGGCATTTTCTAATTTCATCTGTTTGAATGCTCCGCTCCAGGGCCGCCGATTGGCCTGCTTGCGAAAAAAATTAAACTCGGGTAACCAATGGAACTGGCAAGTTCCCTGCAGTGCTCTCTGCATTAAAAAAGCAGCGATGCAGTATTAACGGTCACCCCGAGCAGTAGTACCTGGCATTGGCTGTGTGACTACACAGCAGGACCCGGTACTCGTCTCAGGACAATGGAGCGTCGTAGATGAGTAACAAGAATAACGATGACTTGAAGAGTCAAGCCTCGGAAAACACCTTGGGGCTGAATCCTGTCGTTGGACTGCGTGGAAAGGATCTACTGGCTTCTGCTCGAATGGTGCTCAGGCAGGCCATCAAGCAACCGATTCACAGCGCCAAGCATGTCGCGCATTTCGGCCTTGAACTCAAGAACGTGCTGCTCGGCAAATCCGAGCTGCTGCCGACCAGCGATGACCGTCGCTTCGCGGATCCGGCCTGGAGCCAGAACCCGCTCTACAAACGTTATCTGCAAACCTACCTGGCGTGGCGCAAGGAACTCCACGACTGGATCGACGACAGTAACCTGCCGGCCAAGGACGTCAGCCGCGGGCACTTCGTGATCAACCTCATGACCGAGGCCTTCGCCCCGACCAACACGGCGGCCAACCCGGCGGCGGTCAAGCGCTTCTTCGAAACCGGTGGCAAGAGCCTGCTCGACGGCCTCTCGCATCTGGCCAAGGACCTGGTGCATAACGGCGGAATGCCGAGCCAGGTCAACATGGGCGCATTCGAGGTCGGCAAGACCCTTGGCGTGACCGAGGGTGCGGTGGTCTTTCGCAACGACGTGCTGGAGCTGATCCAGTACAAGCCGATCACCGAGCAGGTGCATGAACGCCCACTGCTGGTGGTACCGCCGCAGATCAACAAGTTCTACGTTTTCGACCTGAGCCCGGAAAAAAGCCTGGCGCGGTTCTGCCTGCGCAACAACATGCAGACCTTCATCGTCAGCTGGCGCAACCCGACCAAGGAGCAGCGCGAATGGGGTCTGTCGACCTACATCGAAGCGCTCAAGGAAGCGGTTGATGTGGTCACCGCCATCACCGGCAGCAAAGACGTGAACATGCTCGGTGCCTGCTCCGGCGGCATCACCTGCACCGCGCTGCTGGGCCACTACGCGGCAATCGGCGAGAACAAGGTCAACGCCCTGACCCTGCTGGTCAGCGTGCTCGACACCACCCTGGACAGCGACGTGGCCCTGTTCGTCGACGAGCAAACCCTCGAAGCCGCCAAGCGCCAGTCTTACCAGGCCGGTGTGCTCGAAGGCCGCGACATGGCGAAAGTCTTTGCCTGGATGCGCCCCAACGATCTGATCTGGAACTACTGGGTCAACAACTACCTGCTGGGCAACGAGCCGCCGGTATTCGACATTCTGTTCTGGAACAATGACACCACCCGGTTGCCCGCCGCGTTCCATGGCGACCTGATCGAAATGTTCAAAAGTAACCCGTTGACCCGTGCCGATGCACTGGAAGTGTGCGGAACGCCGATCGATCTGAAGAAGGTCACCGCCGACATCTTCTCCCTGGCCGGCACCAGCGACCACATCACTCCGTGGCGCTCCTGCTACAAGTCGGCGCAACTGTTCGGCGGCAACGTTGAATTCGTGCTGTCCAGCAGCGGGCACATCCAGAGCATTCTGAACCCGCCGGGCAATCCGAAATCGCGTTACATGACCAGCACCGAAATGCCCGCCAATGCCGATGACTGGCAGGAAGAGTCGACCAAGCACGCCGATTCCTGGTGGCTGCACTGGCAGGCGTGGCAGGCACAGCGTTCGGGCAACCTGAAAAAAGCTCCGCTGAAACTGGGCAACAAGGCCTATCCAGCGGGTGAAGCCGCACCGGGCACTTATGTACACGAGCGGTAACTGACACACCTCATCCTCCTGTGGGAGCGGGCTTGCTCGCGAAAGCAATTGATCATTCAGCATTGATGTCGATTGACCTGACGCATTCGCGAGCAAGCCCGCTCCCACAAGGGGATCGAGGAAGAATTTGAGAAAGCGACCCACAGGGCCAGAAGCATGCCGCAACCCTTCATATTCCGTACCGTCGATCTGGATGGCCAGACGCTCCGCACGGCGGTACGCCCCGGCAAGCCTCACTTGACGCCCCTGCTGATTTTCAACGGCATCGGCGCCAACCTGGAGTTGGTGTTCCCATTCATCGCGGCGCTGGACCCGGACCTGGAAGTCATCGCCTTCGACGTACCCGGCGTCGGCGGTTCGTCGACGCCGAACCGGCCGTATCGTTTTCCGGGGCTGGCCAAGCTCACGGCGCGGATGCTCGACTATCTCGACTACGGGCAGGTCAACGTCATCGGCGTGTCCTGGGGGGGCGCCCTGGCCCAACAGTTCGCCTACGACTATCCGGAGCGCTGCAAGAAACTCGTGCTGGCCGCGACGGCGGCGGGTGCAGTGATGGTGCCGGGCAAACCGAAAGTACTGTGGATGATGGCCAGCCCGCGACGTTACATCCAGCCATCCCACGTGATCCGCATTGCGCCGATGATCTACGGTGGTGCGTTCCGTCGCGACCCGACGCTGGCCGCCAGCCATGCGGCCAAGGTGCGTTCGGCGGGCAAGCTCGGTTACTACTGGCAGCTGTTCGCCGGCCTCGGCTGGACCAGCATCCACTGGCTGCACAAGATCCGCCAGCCGACCCTGGTACTGGCCGGCGACGATGACCCACTGATCCCGTTGATCAACATGCGCGTGCTGGCCTGGCGGATTCCCAATGCCCAGTTGCACATCATCGATGACGGGCATCTGTTCCTGATTACCCGGGCTGAAGCGGTGGCCCCGATCATCATGAAATTCCTGGAAGAGGAGCGCCAGCGCGCGGTGATGCATCCGCGTCCGGCGCCATTGGGCGGCTAAAACCGCTGGTTCAGCGGTCGGCAGGACGCCACGCCGCGCAACAACCCGTTACAGCGTCTATGGTGTTCTGGTTCAGTGTGTTTGTTTTTGGCCTGAAGACGAAGGAGTGTTGACTCATGCGCGAGAAACCAGCGAGGGATTCCTTACCGACTCCCGCCGCGTTCATCAATGCACAGAGTGCGATTACCGGCCTGCGCGGTCGGGACCTGCTGTCGACCCTGCGCAGTGTGGCCGCCCATGGCTTGCGCAATCCGGTGCACAGCGCCCGACATGCACTCAAACTCGGCGGTCAGCTTGGCCGTGTGCTGCTGGGCGAAACCCTGCACCCGACCAACCCGCAGGACGCTCGCTTCGCCGATCCGGCGTGGAGCCTCAACCCGTTTTATCGCCGTAGCCTGCAGGCCTATCTGAGCTGGCAGAAACAGGTCAAGAGCTGGATCGACGAGAGCGACATGAGCCCGGACGACCGCGCCCGCGCCCACTTCGCGTTCACCTTGCTCAACGACGCCGTATCGCCCTCCAACAGCCTGCTCAATCCACTGGCGGTCAAGGAGCTTTTCAATTCCGGCGGTAACAGCCTGGTGCGCGGCATCAGCCATTTGGTGGACGATCTGCTGCACAACGATGGCCTGCCCCGGCAAGTCACCAAGCAAGCGTTCGAGGTTGGCAAGACGGTCGCCACCTCCACTGGTGCAGTGGTGTTTCGCAACGAGCTGCTGGAGTTGATCCAGTACAAGCCGATGAGCGAAAAGCAGTATTCCAAGCCCCTGCTGGTGGTGCCGCCGCAAATCAACAAGTACTACATTTTCGACCTGAGCCCCCACAACAGCTTCGTCCAGTACGCCCTGAAAAACGGTCTGCAAACCTTCATGATCAGCTGGCGTAACCCGGATGTGCGCCATCGTGAATGGGGGCTCTCGACCTACGTGGAAGCCGTGGAAGAGGCCATGAACGTCTGCCGGGCGATCACCGGCGCACGGGAGGTCAACCTGATGGGCGCCTGCGCCGGCGGGCTGACCATTGCCGCGTTGCAGGGTCACTTGCAGGCCAAGCGACAGCTGCGCAGAGTGTCCAGCGCGACTTACCTGGTGAGCCTGCTCGACAGTCAGATGGACAGCCCCGCGACGCTGTTCGCCGACGAACAGACTCTGGAAGCCGCCAAGCGCCGCTCCTATCAAAAAGGTGTGCTGGACGGCCGCGACATGGCCAAGGTCTTCGCCTGGATGCGCCCCAACGATTTGATCTGGAGCTACTTCGTCAACAACTACCTGTTGGGCAAGGAGCCACCGGCGTTCGACATCCTCTACTGGAACAACGACAACACACGCCTGCCGGCCGCCCTGCATGGCGACCTGCTGGACTTCTTCAAGCACAACCCGCTGACTCACCCGGGTGGCCTGGAAGTCTGTGGCACACCGATCGATTTGCAGAAGGTTACCGTCGACAGCTTCAGCGTCGCCGGCATCAACGATCACATCACGCCGTGGGACGCGGTGTATCGCTCGACGCTGTTGCTCGGTGGCGAGCGCCGCTTCGTGCTGTCCAACAGCGGCCATGTGCAGAGCATCCTCAACCCCCCGAGCAACCCGAAAGCCAACTACGTCGAGAACGGCAAACTGAGCAGCGACCCACGGGCCTGGTACTACGACGCCAAGCGTGTCGACGGCAGTTGGTGGACCCAATGGCTGGACTGGATACAGCAACGTTCCGGCGCGCAGAAAGAAACCCACATGGCCCTCGGCAACCAGAACTATCCACCGATGGAGGCAGCACCCGGTACTTACGTGCGCGTGCGCTGACGTTCAACGAGCCACGGCCGCTGTCGGCCGTGGCAAGACCCGATGATTAAGAAGACTGGATGAAAACCCGCGACCGGATCCTCGAATGTGCCCTGCAGTTGTTCAATCAAAAGGGCGAACCGAATGTCTCCACCATGGAAGTTGCCAATGAAATGGGGATCAGCCCGGGCAACCTCTACTACCACTTCCACGGCAAGGAACCGCTGATTCTCGGGCTGTTCGAACGCTTTCAGAGCGAACTGGCGCCCTTGCTCGATCCACCGGCCGATGCCGAACTGGCGCCCGAAGAATACTGGCTGTTCCTGCACCTGATCGTCGAACGCCTGTCCCATTACCGGTTCCTGTTCCAGGACCTGTCGAACCTCGCCGGGCGCCTGCCGAAGCTGGCCAAGGGCATTCGCAACCTGCTCAACGCACTCAAGCGCACACTGGCGTCGCTGCTGGCACGATTGCAGGCACAAGGGCTGCTGGTCAGCGATACCCAGGCACTGGGGCAACTGGTGGAGCAGATCACCATGACGCTGCTGTTCTCGCTCGATTACCAGCGGATTCTTGATCGTCAGGGCGAGGTGCGATTGGTGGTTTACCAGATCATGATGCTGGTGGCGCCACACCTGCTGCCATCGATGAAGGCGGCGACCGAACAGATGGCGATGGAGTATCTGGAAGACCACGAGTAATCCTGAGCACATTGAACCCCTGTGGGCTTGTGTCGCTCAGAGATTCACGCGCAAACAAAAACGCCCGGCCTTCACAGGCCGGGCGTTTTCTTGAGCCCTGAAAATCAGGACTGACTGGTTGGCGTCGATGGAGCCGGCGCGACAGTCGGGGTGACAGCAGGGGTTGGCGCGGTCGCGGAGTTCGATGCGCTGACCGGAGCTGCCGGCGTTGCCGGTTTGGCAGCTGCCACTGCTGGTTTTGGCGCGGCGGCTTTTGGAGCTGCCGGCTTTTTCACCGCTGGTTTTTTCGCTGCAGCGGGCTTGGCTGCTGGCTTGGCCGCTGCAGGCTTGGCGGCCGGCTTAGCCGCTGGTTTAGCAGCGGCTTTTGCAGCTACCGGCTTGGCCGCTGGTTTTGCCGCGGCCGGTTTGACGGCTGCAGTTTTAGCCGCAGGCTTGGCAGCAGGTTTAGCCGCTGCTTTTGCCAGTGGCTTGGCTGCGGTTTTGGCGGCCGGCTTGGCAGCAGGCTTGGCTGCTGCGGTTTTCGCCGCAACAGGCGCAACCTTGGCACCGGTCAGTTTTTCGATTTGCTTGGTCAGGGTTTCGACCTTGCTGTGCAGTGCCTTGACTTCGTTGCGGCTCGGTACGCCCAGACGCGAAATGGCGCTGTTCAGACGCTTGTCGAAAGCACCTTCCAGCTCATCCCACTTGCCCAGTGCGCGATCTTTCACGCCGCTGATGCGCGATTTGGCCGAAGAAGCGGAGTCCTTGGCGGCGTCGACAGTCTTGCCAACAGCGCTCTTGGTGAGCTTCTCGGCTTTCTCGCCGTCTTTGACCAATGCATCGAAGAGTTTGCTGCCGTCAGTGTCGATCTTCGAGTACACGCCTAAACCAGCCAGCCAGATTTTTCGGGAGTAATCTTCAACCTTCCCGATCCACGAGCTGCCTTCTTTTTCGGTTTTCTTTTTAACAGCCATCCCGTTCTCCTTAAGATTTACGCGCGACACGTTCGAGCAATGCCGTCAGCTCATCGAGCTTAGCAGAGAGTGTCTCAACGTCATGTTTAGACGGAATACCGATACGATTCAAGGCACTTGCGACGCGCGTGTCGAACGCCTTCTCGACCTTGTCGAGTTGAACTTCGACACGGCCTTTGAAAGTGCTGACTTCACTCTTGGCTTCATCGATCTCGGCATTGGCCGCTTCAAGTTTCTCGGCAACTACCTTTTTGCCTTTCTTTTCAACAACCTGACCAGCCTTGATCAGTTCTTGAAAGTACTCGCTGCCCTCTTGGCCGACCTTGGTGTAGGCACCCAGGCCTGCCAGCCAGATCTTGCGGGCATAGGATTTGACGTCGCCCAGCGTGCCGGTCGACGGGTCGATTTTTTTCTTCAAAATAACTTTGGCCATGGTGCACCTCACGCGCAGAAGGTTTGAGGAACTGCCCGGGTAAGTGTCGGGCTCTGGCACAAAGTAGGGAGAAAAATTAGAAACGGCACCCTAACAAATGACATAAATCGTCGGGCGCGCCACATAAAAAATGTAGGAGTGAGCCTGCTCGCGATGACGGAGTGTCAGCCAACATCAATGTTGTCTATTTAACCGCTATCGCGAGCAGGCTCACTCCTACAAGGGATGTGATTTCAAGGGGAAATCAGACCAACGCCTTGTCCAGCGCCTTTTCGATTTCCGCTTTGATCATGCCGCTCATGGCCGACATCATCAGGCCCAGTTCCACGTCGACCTTGATCGAATCTTCACTGACATGCACCGCGCCCTTCACACCCGAGCGCTTGAGGTTCAGGGTGTCGCCGGACCACTGCGGCTCCAGGCCATACTGGTCGGAAAGTTTCTGCGCCAGCTTGTCGGCCTTTTCGCGAGCCGCTTCCTTACCCAGGCCATGGGCACGTTCAACACTAATACGGGCCATCGAATGACTCCTGCTTTATGGATGCTTTCCCGAGGCATCTTGACCTCTGCTGCGTCAAAACGTCCCGATGGTTGCCCATCTTACCTTCAGCCTTGCCAAGACAAAGCATGCCTTGGGGATTAGAATGTCGCGCATTCTCTTTTGGTGACAGCGATATGACTGATCAGCGCAAAGGCAGCGATGCCGAACCCACCACTCACTTCGGCTTCAAAAACGTTCCGGAAAGCCAGAAAGCGGAAAAAGTCGCTGAGGTTTTCCACTCGGTAGCCGCCAAGTACGACCTGATGAACGACCTTCTGTCGGGCGGCATGCACCGTCTGTGGAAGCGTTTTGCGATCGAATTGTCGGGCGTGCGCACCGGTAACCGCGTGCTGGACATTGCCGGCGGTACCGGCGATCTAACCCGCAAGTTCTCGCACCTGGTAGGCCCGACCGGCCAGGTCGTGTTGGCCGACATCAACGAATCCATGCTCAAGGTCGGTCGTGACCGCCTGCTGGACCTCGGTGTGGCCGGCAACGTCGAATTCGTCCAGGCCGACGCGGAAAAACTGCCGTTCCCGGACAACCATTTCGACTGCGTGACCATCGCCTTCGGCCTGCGCAACGTGACCCACAAGGAAGATGCCCTGCGCTCGATGCTGCGCGTGCTCAAGCCTGGCGGCCGCTTGCTGGTGCTGGAGTTCTCCAAGCCGACCAACGCGCTGATGTCCAAGGCCTACGACGCCTACTCGTTCGCCTTCATGCCGCTGATGGGCAAGCTGATCACCAACGACTCGGAAAGCTACCGCTACCTGGCCGAATCGATCCGCATGCACCCGAACCAGGAAACCCTGAAGTCGATGATGGTCGAGGCCGGTTTCGACCGCGTGACCTATCACAACATGACCGCAGGCATCGTTGCCCTGCACCGCGGCATCAAGCCCTGATGCTGCTCGCCGGCCTGCTCGCCAGCGTTGAACTCGGCCTGAACCGGGTGCTGCGTCTCGACAGCACGGCGCTGCCGCGGCTGGCGCACTTGACCGGCAAAGTGATTGCCGTCGATTGTCGCAGCCCGGCGCTGCAACTGTTCATCCTGCCCAGCGACGAAGGCCTGATGCTCGCCTCCCAGTGGGAAACCGGCGCCGACTGCACCTTGCGTGCACCGGCCTCGAGCCTGCTGAAACTGGCCATGAGCAAGGACAAGACCTCGATCCTGCACAGTCCTGAAGTCGAACTCGACGGCAACAGCGGCGTGCTGCTGGAGCTGGCGGCGATCCTCCAGGACCTTGAGCTGGACTGGGAGTACGAACTCTCGCGCTGGCTCGGCCCGGTGGCCACGCAACTGGTCGGCGGTCACCTGCGCAGCCGCGCCCGCTGTTATCAGCAGGGCTTCGCCAGCCTGGGCCAGAACCTGGGCGAATACCTGGCCGAAGAATCGCGCACCCTCGTCGGGCAGCGCGAGGCCGAAGCCCGATTCAGTGAACTGGACCAGATCAAGCTCGATCTGGAACGTCTCGAGGCGCGTTTCGAGCGCCTTTCCCGATCCCTCGACCCAAGCGATAACGCATGAAGCTGCTTGCCGTCCGCCGTTTGTTGCGCATCCAGCGCGTCGTGATCCGCTACCGCCTCGATGACCTGCTGTTCGCCCTGCCGCTGCCCTGGTTTCTGCGGGCGCTGCGTTACGCCTTGCCGTGGCGCTGGTTCCCGCGCAAGACACTGGACCTGAGCCGTGGCGCGCGCTTGCGCCTGGCATTGCAGGACCTGGGGCCGATCTTCATCAAGTTCGGGCAGATCCTGTCCACCCGTCGCGACCTGCTGCCCGAAGACATCGCCGACGAACTGATGAAGCTGCAGGACCGCGTACCGCCGTTCGACTCGCAGGTGTCGGTCAAGCTGATCGAGGAACAGCTGGGCAAGAAAATCAGCGAAGTGTTCAGCCGTTTCGACGTCGAACCGTTGGCCTCGGCCTCGGTGGCACAGGTGCATGCCGCGCAACTCAAAACCGGTGAAGAAGTGGTGGTCAAAGTGATCCGCCCTGGCCTCAAACCGGTGATCGCCCAGGACCTGGCGTGGCTGTTCATCCTCGCCCGCGCCGCCGAAAAACTCTCGGCCGATGCGCGCCTGCTGCATCCGGTGGACGTGGTCAGCGATTACGAAAAGACCATCTACGACGAACTCGACCTGCTGCGCGAGGCGGCCAACGCCAGCCAGTTGAAGCGCAACTTCGACGGTTCGCCGCTGCTGTACGTGCCGCAAGTCTATTGGGACTGGTGCCGGCCGAAAGTGCTGGTGATGGAACGCATCTATGGCATTCAAGTGACCGATCTGGCGACCCTGGCCGACCAGCGCACCGACATGAAAATGCTCGCCGAGCGTGGCGTGGAAATTTTCTTCACCCAGGTGTTCCGCGACAGTTTCTTCCACGCCGACATGCACCCCGGCAACATTTTCGTCAGCACAGTGAACCCGTGGAGCCCGCAGTACATTGCGATCGACTGCGGTATCGTCGGCAGCCTGACCCCGGAAGACCAGGATTACCTGGCGCGCAACCTGTTCGCCTTCTTCAAGCGCGATTACCGTCGCGTGGCGCAGTTGCACATCGATTCGGGCTGGGTGCCGGCGGAAACCAAACTCAACGAATTCGAAGCGGCGATCCGTACCGTGTGCGAGCCGATCTTCGAAAAACCGTTAAAAGATATTTCCTTCGGCCAGGTGCTGATGCGCCTGTTCCAGACCGCGCGCCGCTTCAACATGGAAGTGCAGCCACAGTTGGTCCTGCTGCAAAAAACCCTGCTGAACATCGAAGGCCTGGGTCGCCAGCTGTACCCGGACCTCGATCTGTGGAACACCGCGCAGCCGTTCCTCGAACGCTGGATGCGCGAGCGGGTCAGCCCCAAAACCCTGCTCGGCAACGTGCACAGCCAGTTCGAACAGCTGCCGCACCTGGCCAACATGGCCCGCGACCTGCTCGAGCGCATGTCCCAGCCCCACGCCTACGACCCGCCACCTGCGTGGCACCGACGCCGTGACGACTGGTTCCTGCGCCTGCTCGGTACGGCACACCTGGCCGGTGGCGCCATCCTTGCCGCGGGCGGTCCGCTGAACCAGTTGGCCTATTGGCCGGCGGGAATCATGATGGCGGTCGGTTTGTATCTGGTCGTGCGCCGATAGCCAGTTGTGTGAACGACTGGCACACTGTTTCAACGCCTGAGCTCGGCTATTGAAGTGTCGAGCCCGCTGTCGGAGTCGAAGATGAAAAACTGGCTGGACGAGATCAAGTGGGACGCTGACGGCCTGGTGCCGGCCATCGCCCAGGATCACAAGACCGGGCGCGTCCTGATGATGGCCTGGATGAACCGCGAAGCACTGGAACTGACCGCTGCCGAGAACCGTGCAATCTACTGGTCACGCTCCCGTGGCAAGCTGTGGCGCAAGGGCGAAGAGTCCGGCCATGTGCAAACCCTGCACGAGATGCGCCTGGACTGCGACGCCGACGTGATCATCCTGATGGTCGAGCAGATCGGCGACATCGCCTGCCATACCGGCCGCCAGAGCTGCTTCTACCGCGTCTATGAGAACGGCGACTGGACAACCGTCGACCCGGTCCTGAAAGATCCGCACGCCATCTATTCCGCAGGGCACAAACATGAGTGACACTCTCACCCGCCTCGCCGAGGTACTCGAAGAGCGCAAAGGCGCCGCTGCCGACAGCTCGTACGTCGCCAGCCTGTACCACAAGGGCTTGAACAAGATTCTGGAAAAAGTCGGCGAAGAGTCGGTCGAAACCATCATTGCCGCCAAGGACGCCGCCGTCAGCGGCGACTGTAGCGATGTGATCTACGAAACCGCCGATCTGTGGTTCCACAGCATGGTCATGCTCGCCCAATTGGGGCAGCATCCACAAGCTGTACTCGATGAACTGGACCGTCGTTTCGGTCTCTCCGGACACGCCGAGAAAGCCTCGCGCCCGTCCGTCTGAATAACTATTAGAGAGGAGCAGCAGCATGGGCATTTTTGACTGGAAACACTGGATCGTCATCCTGGTTGTCGTGGTACTGGTGTTCGGCACCAAGAAACTGAAAAACCTCGGCACCGACGTCGGCGAATCGATCAAGGGCTTCAAGAAAGCCATGAACGACGACGAAAAACCGGCCGATCCAAATGCGACCCCGGCCCAACCGGTTCCACCGGTACAGCCCCAGGCCTCTGTAAACCAGCCGCACACCATCGACGTGCAGGCACAGAAAGTCGAAGAGCCGATCCGCAAAGACGTGTGAGCACTGACTAATGTTTGGTATCAGCTTCTCTGAACTGCTGCTCGTCGGCCTCGTTGCCCTGCTGGTGCTGGGTCCCGAGCGCCTGCCGGGCGCTGCGCGCACCGCTGGCCTGTGGGTCGGGCGTCTGAAGCGCAGCTTCAACGCAATCAAACAGGAAGTTGAACGTGAAATCGGTGCCGACGAAATTCGTCGGCAACTGCACAACGAGCACATCCTGTCGCTTGAGCAGGAGGCGCGGAAAATCTTCACGCCGACCCAGCAGGAGCCGACGCCGGTGGAACACGTGGGCGAGCAGACGATTCATGCGCCTGCCGCTACCGTCGACCCGACACCGGCTCCCGTTGTAGCGCCTGTCGAACCTGCGCCTGTTGTTGCAGCCACTCCGGTTGAACCCGTTACACCGGCGGCTGCGCCCGTTGCGCCGGCCCCTCATGACCCAACACTGCCGCCGCGAGCCCCATGAGCGATCTTCCTGAAAACGACCAGCACATGCCGCTGGTTTCGCACCTCACAGAGTTGCGCACCCGCCTGCTGCGCTGCGTAGCGGCGATTTTCATCATCTTTGCCGGGCTGTTCGCCTTCACCCAGCAGATCTACACCTTCGTGTCGACGCCGCTGCGCGCGTACCTGCCCGCCGGCGCGACGATGATTGCCACCGATGTGTCGTCGCCGTTCCTGACGCCACTGAAGTTGACGATGATGGTCTCGCTGTTCCTGGCCATCCCGGTGATCCTGCACCAGATCTGGGGCTTCATCGCCCCCGGCCTGTACAAGCATGAAAAGCGCATTGCTGTGCCATTGCTGATGTCCAGCATCGTGTTGTTCTATGCCGGCATGGCGTTCGCCTACTACCTGGTGTTCCCGTTGATCTTCAAGTTCTTCGCCGCCGCCACCCCGGCCGGTGTGGAAATGATGACCGACATCACCAGTTACCTCGATTTCGTCATGACGCTGTTCTTCGCCTTTGGCGTGGCGTTCGAAATCCCGGTGGCCGTGGTGCTGCTGGTGTGGATCGGCGTGGTCGACGTCAAATACCTGAAGAAAATCCGCCCGTACGTGGTCATTGGCTGCTTCGTAGTCGGCATGATCCTGACACCGCCGGACATCTTCTCGCAGACCCTGCTGGCCGTGCCGATGTGGCTGTTGTTCGAGATCGGCATCCTGTTTGGCAGCCTGATCAGCAAGCGTGGCGAGCATCCGGACGACCAACCGGCTGACGATCACAACGACCAGCCGCCAGCGACCCAAGCGTGAACCTGCTGCTCCTTGAAGAGGCCGATTTCATTGCGGCCGACCGCGCGGTCCTGTGTGATCGCCGGTTGACCCACATGCAGGAAGTCCATCGCTGCGAAGTCGGTGACAGCATGCGCGTCGGGCGAATCGGCGGCTTGATGGGTTCGGCCGAAGTGCTGCGCCTGGACGCCGATGAAGCGGAATTGCGCGTCACCCTCGACCAACCGCCACCAGCCAAGCTGCCATTGACCCTGGTATTGGCCCTGCCACGGCCCAAGATGCTGCGCAGGGTGTTTCAGACCGTGGCGGCCATGGGTGTGCCACGGATCGTGCTGGTCAACAGCTATCGCGTCGAGAAGAGCTTCTGGCAGACCCCCTTCCTGGAGCCAGAGGCGATTCGCGAGCAGTTGATCCTCGGCCTCGAACAGGCCCGGGACAGCGTGCTGCCGGAAGTCGTGATCGAGAAGCGCTTCAAGCCCTTCGTCGAAGATCGTCTGCCGGCGATCACCGAAGGCACCCTCGGCCTGGTGGGGCATCCGGGCAATTACCCGCCCTGCCCTCGCGCACTCAGTGAACCGGTGACCCTGGCCATTGGCCCCGAGGGTGGCTGGATTCCCTACGAGATCGACCTGCTGGGCAAGTCCGGGCTGCAACCGGTGCAATTGGGCGAACGCATCCTGCGCGTCGAAACCGCCGTGACCGCGCTGCTGGCACGACTTTTCTAATCCCGGACACAATCCCACAGGTCTGTCATCTGCCCTGGATGGTCAGTCACCTGTACTACAGAACTTCGCACGCCGGCCGATAACCTCCCCATAAAACCAAATTGTGGTCAGGGGAGTTTCAGCATGTACCAATGGCTAGCCGAGAATCTGGGAAACGTCAGCGTCAAACGCAAGCTGGGGATCGGCTTCGGCCTGGTGCTGTTACTGACCCTGCTGATCACCTTCACCGGCTGGAACGGCCTGAGCGGCGTAACCAGCCGTGGCGATAAACTCGGGTTCATCGCCAGTCTCAACGACCTGACCAAGGACCTGCGCATTGCACGCCTGGATTACGAGATGCGTCGCGGTGAACAAGGTCCCGGCGCCGTCAACGATCTGTTGGGCAAGCTAGAAAGCGGCCTGCAGACCGCCCGCGGCCTGATCGAGCAACCGGCCGATACGGCCATGGTCGATCAACAACTGGCCGCTGTCGCCGAATACCGTCGCGCCTTCAACGAAATGACCCAGGCCGGCGCCCAGCGTGAAGACGCCCGCAGCAAACTCGGCGCCACCGCCGACAACGCAGTGGCCCGCGTCGCCGAAGTGGAAAAATCCATGCTGCAAGGTGACAGCGTGGCGGCGTTCAACAGCGTCATCGACCTGAGCAAGCTGATCCAGCAGGCGCGCTTCCAGGTTCGCGGCTACACCTACAGCGGCAAGAACGAAGCCGAACAGCCAGCCCTCGACGCGATCGACAACGCCCTGAAGAACCTCGAGAGCCTGCCGGCCAAACTGCCTGAAGAACACATCGCCAACCTGCAACAGGCAACAGATTCGCTGAAGGCCTACCGCGCCGCCGTCAGCCAGTTCCGCGACTCCCAGGTGGCCAGCGCCAAGGCCCTGGCACGCATGTCCGTCCAAGGCAACATCCTGTTGGACATGAGCCAGAAACTCACCGTCTCGCAAACCGTCGTGCGCGACACCGACGCCGCCCATGCCAAGAACATGCTGAGCCTCGCCACCGTGCTGGCCATCGCCTTCGGCCTGCTGGCCGCCTGGGCGATCACCCAGCAGATCATCATTCCGTTGAACCAGACTCTGGTCGTGGCCCAGCGCGTCGCCAGTGGCGACCTGACCCACAACCTGACGTCGCAGCGCCGTGACGAACTCGGCCAGTTGCAGCGTGCCATGCAGAGCATGACCCAGGGCTTGCGCGAACTGATCGGCGGCATCAGCGATGGCGTCACGCAGATCGCCAGCGCCGCCGAAGAGCTGTCTGCCGTCACCGAGCAGACCAGCGCCGGGGTCAACAGCCAGAAGATTGAGACCGATCAGGTCGCCACCGCCATGAACGAAATGGCCGCCACCGTGCAGGAAGTTGCGCGCAACGCCGAAGAAGCCTCCGAAGCCGCCGTCGCCGCCGACCAGCAGGCCCGCGAAGGCGACAAAGTGGTCGGTGAAGCCATCGCCCAGATCGAACGCCTGGCCAAGGAAGTCGGTCATTCCACCGAGGCCATGGGCGAACTCAAGCGCGAAAGCGACAAGATCGGTAGCGTGCTCGACGTCATCAAGTCCGTGGCCCAGCAAACCAACCTGCTGGCGCTCAACGCTGCGATTGAAGCCGCCCGCGCCGGTGAAGCCGGGCGTGGTTTTGCCGTGGTCGCCGACGAAGTCCGCAGCCTGGCCCAGCGTACCCAGAAGTCCACCGAGGAGATCGAAGAGCTGATCGTCGGCCTGCAAAACGGTACCCAGCAAGTGGCGACCATCATGGACAACAGCCGCACCCTGACCGACAGCAGCGTCGAACTGACACGCCGCGCCGGTGGCTCACTGGAAAGCATCACCCGCACGGTGTCGGCGATCCAGGCAATGAACCAGCAGATTGCTGCGGCCGCCGAACAGCAGAGCGCTGTGGCCGAGGAGATCAACCGTAGCGTGCTGAACGTGCGGGATGTGTCGGACCAGACTTCGGCGGCGAGTGAAGAGACGGCGGCGTCCAGCGTTGAGCTGGCGCGGTTGGGGACGCATTTGCAGATGCTGGTGGGCAAATTCAGGGTTTGAGGTGATCCGCATACCTCGGTTTACTCAGGACCGAGGTGATGCCTTCGCGGGCAAGCCCGCTCCCACTGGGAATTGCGTTGTACACACAACCTTGTGGGAGCGGGCTTGCCCGCGAAAGCGTCCGACCAGACGCTGCCGTTACAGCATCTGGTGCAAGCTCAAGAACAAACTTCAAGCCATAAAAAAACCCGCTTTCGCGGGTTTTTCTATTATGCCAACTGGGGCTGTTCGCTCATTGGCTTGAGCGGCAGCAGCGGTGCGTGGGGGTCGGCCTTGACCGACTTACGCCAGGCGCCCAGCCACTCTGGGTGACCTTCGCTCCAGACCTGCTCATGCAAGCGGGCCAATGCCACCGGGTCGCTCAACAGTTGCACACGCTCGTTGTTGGTCAGGCCTTCAGGTCCAACCTTCATAGCGTGGCGAACCCGCTCGATCCGCAACCACTCAATCGGCTCAGCCTGATTGTGCCGGGAGGTCGCCAGCGAGCACGCCAGGGCGTTCTGCTGTGGATCGACCACCGAACGGACGAAGCCGTCGTTCAGCGCATGCCAGCGGTTTTCGTGGGTGTACTGGTCGGTTGCCAGCAAGGCCTGCGGCGGATTGTATTCCTCGGGGATCAGGAACAGGCTCTCGTCACGGGACTTCAGGCCCAGGCCGACACGGCTGGAGATCACCGACACCGGGATCGACAGCATCAGCGAACCGACGATCGGCACCAGCCACCACAGGAAGCTCGGGTTCAGCCAGATCACTAGCATGGCCCAGAAGAAGCCCAGCAGGGTTTGCGGGCCGTGGCGCTTGACCGCTTCGCTCCATGGCGTGGAGTCGTCGTCACGTTGCGGCGAGTTCCAGGTCGCGGCCCAGCCGAGGAACGCGGCGAGGACGAAACGGGTGTGGAAAATCATCCGCACCGGCGCCAGCAGCATGGAAAACAGCATCTCCAGCAGCATCGACAGGGTCACCTTGAACTTGCCGCCAAACTCTTTCGCGCCCTTGGCCCAGATCAGGATGATGCTCAGCAGTTTCGGCAGGAACAGCAGCACGATGGTGGTCGAGAACAGCGCAATCGCCTTGTCCGGGTGCCATTGCGGCCACAGCGGATAGAGCTGACGCGGTTCAAGGAAATACTGCGGCTCCATCAGCGTGTTGACCGCCAGCAGCGCGGTCGACAGCACCAGGAAGAAGAACCACAACGGCGCCGACAGGTAGGACATCACGCCGGTCAGGAACACTGCGCGGTGCACCGGGTGCATGCCCTTGACCAGGAACAGGCGGAAGTTCATCAGGTTACCGTGGCACCAGCGACGGTCACGCTTGAGTTCGTCCAGCAGGTTCGGCGGCAGTTCTTCGTAGCTGCCCGGCAAGTCGTAGGCAATCCACACGCCCCAGCCTGCACGGCGCATCAACGCAGCTTCAACGAAGTCGTGGGACAGGATCGAGCCGGAGAACGCGCCTGTACCGGGCAACGGCGCCAGGGCGCAGTGGTCGATGAACGGCTTCATGCGGATGATCGCGTTGTGGCCCCAGTAGTGCGACTCGCCCAGTTGCCAGAAGTGCAGGCCGGCGGTGAACAGCGGGCCATACACACGAGTGGCGAACTGCTGCATGCGCGCATACAAGGTGTCCATGCCCGACGCACGTGGCGCGGTCTGAATGATCCCGGCGTCCGGCGTGGCTTCCATCAGGCGTACCAGACTGGTCAGGCACTCACCGCTCATCACGGAGTCGGCATCGAGTACGACCATGTACTTGTAGTCACCGCCCCAGCGACGGCAGAAGTCGTCGAGGTTGCCGCTTTTACGTTTTACGCGACGACGGCGGCGACGGTAGAAGATCTTGCCGAAGCCCCCGGCTTCTCGGCAGACATCCAGCCAGGCCTGTTGCTCGGCAACACAGATATCGGCGTCGTTACTGTCGCTGAGGACGAAGAAGTCGAAGCGGTCCAAGTCACCCGTGGCCGCCACCGACTCGAAGGTCGCCCGCAGGCCGGCGAATACCCGTGGCACGTCTTCGTTGCAGATCGGCATCACCAGTGCGGTGCGGGCATCTTTCGGAATCGGCTCGTTGCCGGCACTTTTACCGGAGATACGGTATTTATCGTGACCGGTGAGCAATTCGAGGAAGCCCATCAGCGCGGTCCAGAAACCGGCCGATACCCAGCAGAACAGAATCCCGAACAGGATCAGGATGCTGGTCTGCAAGGCATACGGCAGCACTTGCGTGGCGGTTTGCAGCAGTGGCTGGTGCAGCACTTCGTTGAGGTCGACGAACGACCAGCCCTGGTACGGCATGATGCCTTTCATGTACCAGCCGGCGACGATGGTCTGACCGAGCATCAGCAGCAACAGAATGTAGCGACGGATCGAACCCACCGTGCGCCAGCGCGCAGCCGGAAGCACACGTTCGTCCTTCGGCGGCTTCGGCGGGTTGGTACGACCGGTCATCCGGCGCCAGCCACGCACCAGAATGTTGGTGCGCCACGGCTCCGGCACGACCTTGGTCCGCCGGATCGGCGGGGTCGCCTTGAGGCAGACCCGGCCGTTGGCGTCGAACACCAGCATTTCCGCGTCCTGCAGCTCTTCGGCAGTGCTCAGGGTCAGGCGTTTACCCACCGAAGCCTGGGCGGCTTCGGTCGGGGCGTCGAACGTCGACGATGACAGGCGTTCATGCAATTCGCTGAAAGACTGGCAGCCCGCGAGTTCCGCGCGCTGCTCGTCGGTCATCGGCAGATGCGCCAGATACTCGGAAAGAGTTTCTGGCCGTACTTGAGAGTTACTCATCGGCAGGCAACTGATAGCTCCAGGTCTCGGTCAGGACTTCTTCAGTCGGGGCCGATTCCGGTGTGGCTGGGGCCGCGTCGGCAGCAACAGGCTGCTTGGCGTCTTTATTGGTCTTGTCCTTGGCATCTGCAACAGGCTTCGCTTCAGCCTGTTTGGCCTCCGCTTGCTTGGCTTCCTTGTCCGCTTTCTCTTGTTGCTTGGCGGCAACCTTGTCGGCCTTGGCAACCGAAGAGTTCGACGCTGGAATCGAAGTCTTGGCCAGGTCCGCCGGCACGATGTTCTGCACCAGTGCGGCACGCATCTCGGTGGACTTGCCCGGATCCTTGATCTTCATCCGCAGGGTCAGGCGCCAGCCCTTGGTTTCAGGGTTGTAGCGCACGCTGTTTTCCACCAGCTCGGCGTTGTCGCCGACGCTGACCTGGCTGCGAACTTCCGCATCGGCCGGCAATGCCGCCAGGGACGGGCCTTCGAAGTCCACCAGGTAGGCAACGCTGCCGTCCGGCTGACGAATCAGGTTGGACTGCTTGACGTCACCGGTGGAACGCAGGGTCTGTTTGACCCAGGCGCTGTCCGGCGCGTGAATCGTGTCTTCATCCATGGTCCAGTGCATACGATAAGCGACATCGAGCGGCTGGCCAGGTTCCGGCAATTTTTCCGGGTTCCAGAAAGCAACGATGTTGTCGTTGGTTTCGTCGGCGGTCGGAATCTCGACCAGGTCGACGGTGCCCTTGCCCCAGTCACCCTTCGGCTCGATCCAGGCGCTTGGACGCTTGTCGTACCGGTCGTCGAGGTCTTCGTAGTGGCTGAAGTCGCGGCCACGTTGCAGCAGACCGAACCCGCGCGGGTTTTCCACGCTGAAGTTGCTCACAGCCAGGTGCTTCGGATTGTTCAGCGGACGCCAGATCCACTCGCCGTTGCCGGCATGGATCGCCAGGCCGCTGGAGTCGTGCAGCTCGCGACGGTAGTTCAGTACTTTCGACGGCTGGTTGGCGCCGAACAGGTACATGCTGGTCAACGGGGCGATACCCAGCTTGCCGACTTTGTCACGCAGGAACATCTGCGCCTTGACGTCGACGATGGTGTCGCTGCCCGGACGCAGGGTCAGGCGATAGGCACCGGTGGCACGAGGTGAGTCCAGCAGGGCGAAGATCACCAGGTGCTTGTCACCTGGCTTGGGCTGCTGAATCCAGAACTCGCGGAAGCGCGGGAATTCTTCGCCGGACGGCAATGCGGTATCCAGCGCCATGCCGCGAGCGGACAAACCATAGACGTGACCCTTGCCAACGACGCGGAAGTAGCTCGCGCCGAGCATGGTCATGATTTCGTCTTGCTTGTCGGCCTTGTTGATCGGGTACAGCACACGGAAACCGGCATAGCCCAGTTGTTCGGTGGCCTTGGGATCGAACTGCATGTCGCCGAAGTCGAAACGACTCGGGTCGTACTTGATCTCTTCGACGGTGTTCGCGGTGATTTCGTTGATTTTCACCGGCGTATCGAAATGCATGCCCTGGTGATAGAAGGACAGCTTGAACGGCGTCTTCTGATCAGCCCACTCGGCTTTTTCCGTCAGAAAACGAATTTTCTGATAGTCCGCGAATTTCATGTCGCGGAACTCGTTCGGCAGGTTACTGCGCGGCGCTTCGTATTTCTGCGCGGCCAGTTCTTTTGCCTTGGCCGATACATCATCCAGACTGAATGCCCAAAGCTGACCGCCGCTGAGCAGGCAGAGCAGTGCAGAGCCCGCTACCAGGGCGCTGCGTAACCGTTTGGCAGACAATTTTGGTGCGTTACAGGGACTAACAATCACGAGCAACCCTCGCCGAAAACAGATCAAAAAACCAACGGCCAGTTAAAGGGTCTGCTCGGTGTACGGTATGAAAAAACCGCCCTTGCAAACCACTCTTGCCAAGTTGGCGAGCATTGTTCCGACTCCGCTGGGGCGAAATGATTCCCCAATCGGATCCGGACAAGTCTCTACCTAAGTCAAAATGGACCAACGAACGCTGATCCCCGTAGCGCGGGATTATCTAGCAGGCCGCGTTACAACGCATCAGGGGTAACAAAGTATTTATCGCGAAAAAGCCCTGTTTTCAGTCGAAATGAACGTAAAAACTTGTTTCAAACGCTTTCAGGTCTGTAACAGGAAGGTTACCGGGCCATCATTGACCAGGTGTACCTGCATATCCGCGCCGAATCTACCTGATGCCACAGTGCCATGCACCTGTTTCGCTTTGCTTAATAGATAGTCGAACAGTTCCTCGCCCAGCGCCGGAGGGGCCGCGGTCGAGAAACCCGGACGCAGCCCGCTTTTGGTATCGGCAGCCAGGGTGAACTGAGAGACCAGCAGCAGCCCTCCGCCCACATCCGCCAAGGACAGATTCATCTTGCCCTCAGCATCGCTGAATACTCGATAGTTAAGCAGCTTATTAAGAAGTTTGTCGGCGCTAGCCCGCGTATCGTCGGGCTCGACGGCTACCAGGACCAGCAATCCCTGATCGACGGCACCCACGATCTCGCCCGCGACCTCGACCCGCGCGCCGCGCACCCGCTGCAGCAGGCCCTTCATGCTTCTTCAGGCGGCAGGTCGAGCAGACGCCGGGCCATCTGATCGGCGGCGCGTACCAGCGCGTCGGTGATGCCAGGCTCGGAAGCGGCATGACCGGCATCGCGGATGACCTGCAGCTCGCTGTTCGGCCAGGCTTGATGCAATTCCCAGGCGTTATCCAGCGGGCAGATCACGTCATAGCGCCCATGAATGATCACGCCGGGCAAATGGGCGATCTTGCCCATGTTGCGGATCAACTGGTTCTGCTCCAGGAACGCGTTGTTGGTGAAGTAGTGGCATTCGATGCGGGCAATCGACAATGCACGTTGTGGTTCGGAGAAGCGATCGACTACCAACGGGTTGGGACGCAGGGTCGCGGTGCGGCCCTCCCAGGTCGACCAGGCCTTGGCCGCGTGCATCTGGGCAATCTGGTCGTTGCCGACCAGGCGCTTGTGGAACGCGGTGAGCAAGTCGTCGCGCTCGTCCAGCGGGATCGGCGCGATGTAGTCCTGCCAGTAATCGGGGAACAGGCGGCTGGCGCCAGCCTGGTAGAACCATTCGATTTCCTGCGGACGGCAGAGAAAGATCCCGCGCAGGATCAGGCCGTGCACACGCTCAGGATGGGTTTGTGCGTAGGCCAGCGCCAGGGTCGAACCCCAGGAGCCGCCAAACAGCACCCATTTGTCGATGCCCAGGTGCTGGCGGATCCGCTCGAGGTCGGCGACCAGGTCCCAGGTGGTGTTGTTTTCCAGGCTGGCGTGGGGAGTGGAGCGACCGCAACCGCGCTGATCGAAAGTGACAATGCGATAGAGGTTGGGATCAAAAAAACAACGACTCTGGGCATCGCATCCGGCACCGGGGCCGCCGTGGATGAACACCACCGGCAAACCTTCCGGTGAACCGCTTTCGTCGACGTACAGGGTGTGGGTTTCGTCGACGGCCAGATCGTGCCGGGCGTGGGGTTTGATCTGCGGGTACAAAGTCTGCATTGCGCGCTCCGTAAGGGGTCGAGGTCATCCCTGGGGGGACTTCTATTATTCTGCCGTTGGGCATCATAAACCCGAATTACGTCAATGAGCATGCCCGCGCGAAGTCAGAGTTTTTCCGCAAGATAACCAGACAAGGTTTCGTACAGCGCATCGACCTCGGCCACCTGCCCGCGAGCCCGTAAACAGCCATGGACCAAACCTTCGCCGACATACAGAGTGGCAACCACGCCCGCGGCATTCAGTCGCTCGGCATACAGCACGCCGTCATCACGCAACGGGTCGAATTGCGCCACGGCGATCAATGCCGGTGGCAGTCCGCTGAAATCCGTGGCGAGCAATGGCATGGCGTAGGCGTTCGGATGGTGGGTGCCTTGCAGGTAAAGCGCGTGATAGCAATCGACGTCACTGCTGCTGAGTAATGGCGCGTCGATGCACTCACTGCGCGACGGCAGGCGGTGATCGCCGCCCAACCCCGGATAAATCAGCACCTGCGCGCACGGCACCGGCTCGCCGGCATCGCGCAGCGCCAGGCACAACGCCGCCGCGAGGTTGCCACCGGCACTGTCGCCAGCCACCAGCGTACGCTCCGGGTCGAGCTTATTCGGCCCGGTGCGCAGTGCTCGCCAGACCTTCAGGCAATCATTGAACGCGGCGGGAAACGGATGCTCCGGTGCCCGGCGGTAATCGACGGCGACCACCCGTACACCGAGAGTCGATGCCCATTCGGCGCAGATGAAATCGTGGGAATCGAGGTCCCCCACCACCCAGCCGCCGCCATGCAGATAAACGATGCACGACGCACCGCTGGCCGGTGGCTGATAGGAACGAACCGCAACACCGTCCAACTCGAAATCGACCACATGCAACCCGGCGGGGCGTGCAGGGGTAAACGCCCGGCACATCTCGCTGTAGGCCTGGCGCAATCCGGTGATTCTGCTGTCGGCGCTGTTGAAACTCAGGGTTTTGTCGACGAATGCCGTCATCTGTTTGGAAAGCGGGTAAGGAGCCATGAGCCTGGTGCCCGTTGATTCAGAGGGTTTGGATTGAAATGATCCCTGTGGCGAGGGAGCTTGCTCCCGTTGGGCTGCGAAGCAGCCCCATATTGCACGACTCGCTGTTTAACTGACTCACCGAGGCGCTAAACTTGCGAGTGCTGCGCACTCGGACGGGAGCAAGCTCCCTCGCCACAAAAGCCTTTTGTTCACAAAGACCTTGGGGTCAATTCTTCAGGCTGGCCTGAACCGTCGCCACACCATCCTTGCCATCGAAACTGCTGACACCCGCCAGCCAGCGCTGCAAGTCTTCGGGATGATCACGCAGCCATTTTTTCGCGACATCCTGAGCCGTTTGGCGCTCCATGATCGGCACCATCAACTGGCTTTCCTGGGCGGCGGTGAACGTCAGGTTTTCCAACAGCCGATTGACGTTCGGGCAGCGCTCGGCGTAATCCGGGGCAGTCACGCTGGAGACGGTTGCGGCACCTTCATTCGGGCCGTACACGTCCTCACTGCCGGTCAGATAGTCGATCTTCATGTTGATGTTCATCGGGTGCGGGGTCCAGCCGACGAACACCACGAACTCCTTGCGATTCACTGCCCGCTGCACGGCCGCAAGCATGCCGGCTTCACCGGACTCGATCAGTTTGAAATCCTTGAGGCCAAAGTGATTGGTCTCGATCATGGTCTTGATCGTGGTGTTGGCGCCACTGCCCGGCTCGATGCCGTAGATCTTGCCGCCGAGCTGATCCTTGAATTTGGCGATGTCAGAGAAGGTTTTCAGGCCGGCCGCTGCAACATAGTCAGGGACCGCGAGGGTGGCTTGGGCATCGGCCAGGCTCGGCTTGTCCATGACCTTGACCTGATTGGCAGCCACGAAAGGTGCGATGTTTTTATCCATCGCCGGTTTCCAGTAGCCGAGGAAGATGTCCAGGCGTTTGTCGCGGATGCCGGCGAAGATGATTTGCTGCACGGCGCTGGTTTGCTTACTTTCGTAGCCCAGACCGTTGAGCAACACATCGGCCATGCCGCTGGTGGCGATCACGTCGGTCCAGTTCACCACGCCCATGCGCACGGTTTTGCAGGAGGAGTCGTCCGCGGCCATGGCGCCGGCGCTAAATAGAGCGGCGCCACAGAAGATTGAGAGACAGCGGGTGAACAGACCTTTGGGGCTTGTCATAGAGAGCATTCTCGTGCGGCAGCGGATTATTGTCGGGGCGGTGTCTTTGTGCACCGTGGCGAGAACATTACGCAGCAGACGAGCGGTGAAAGCGACCTGTGGCGACCGTGTTTTGCACGGTGGCGACAAAAAAAGATCGCAGCCTTCGGACGATCTTTTGATCTTCAGCCCTTGTAGTGCTGCTGCCCCCAGGCCAGCAACCCTTGCAACAACTCCTTCAACACCACCCGCGTAGGCTCCGCCAGATCCGGGCGATAACGGAACGGTTCGAACTCTTCCATGTAGGTGCACTGCCCCAACTCCAGCTGCACCGCGTGAATGTTCTCGGCCGGGTTGCCGTAATGGCGGGTGATGTGGCCGCCCTTGAAGCGCCCGTTGAGCACGTGGGTGTAGTTGTCGTGAAGCGCGCAGATCGCTTCCAATTGAGTGGCAAGCTGTGGATCGCAACTGGCGCCGTTGAAGGTGCCGAGGTTGAAGTCCGGCAGTTTGCCGTCGAACAGGTGCGGGATGATCGAGCGGATCGAGTGGGCATCGAACAGCAGCGCATAGCCGAACTCGGCCTTCAGTCGCGCCAGTTCCTGTTGCAAGGTGCTGTGGTACGGCGTCCAGATCTGCTCCAGATAAGTCGCACGCTCATCGGCAGAAGGCTCCAGCCCTTCGCGGAACAACGGCACGCCGTCGAACAACGTGGCTGGGTACAGGCCAGTGGTCGCGCCCACGTACAACGGTTTGTCGTCGGACGGCCGGTTCAGGTCGATGACGAACCGCGAGTACTCGGCGGCCAGGGTGCTGGCGCCCAGTTCGGCAGCGAAGTCGTACAGCTGCGGGATGTGCCAGTCGGTGTCCGGCAGGCTTTTCGCGTCAGGGATCAACCCGGCTTCGACCGCAGGCGTCAGGCGCACGCCGGCGTGGGGCATGCTGATCAGCAGCGGTACGCGGCCTTGTTTGAAGTTCAGAACCTTATCCACAACAGATCTCCTACAGACTTGATTCGACGCCGTGGCGCACGACGCGTTTTTCCAGGTCGCCGCCCAGCCAGTAACACAGGTCGGCCGGACGATCGATTTGCCAGGCGACGAAATCCGCGACCTTGCCGGTTTCCAGCGAGCCATGGGTGTCGGCCATACCCAATGCGGTGGCGGCGTGAATCGTCGCGCCGGCCAGGGCTTCTTCCGGGGTCATGCGGAAGCAGGTGCAAGCCATGTTCAGCATCAGGCGCAACGACAGTGCCGGCGAGGTGCCCGGATTGAGGTCGCTGGCGATGGCGATTTTCACGCCGTGCTTGCGCAGGGCTTCCATCGGTGGCAATTGGGTTTCGCGCAGGAAGTAAAAGGCGCCGGGCAACAGCACCGCAACCGTGCCGGACTCGGCCATGGCGATGGCGTCATCCTCGGTCATGAACTCCAGGTGATCGGCGGACAACGCGTGATAACGCGCCGCCAGGCTTGAGCCGTGCAGCGACGACAATTGCTCAGCGTGCAACTTCACTGGCAAACCCAGCTTCTGAGCGGTGATGAATACACGCTCAACCTGCGCAGGCGAGAACGCCAGGTACTCGCAGAACGCGTCCACCGCGTCGACCAGCCCTTCGGCAGCCAAGGCCGGGAGCATGTCGGCGCAGATGTGATCGATATAGTCGTCAGCGCGGTCCTTGTACTCCGGCGGCAGGGCATGAGCCGCCAGGCAGGTGCTGCGCACGCTGACTGGCAGTTCCGCGCCGAGGCGACGGGCCACACGCAGCATCTTGCGCTCGTTGGCCAGGTCCAGGCCGTAGCCGGACTTGATTTCGATGCTGGTGACGCCATCACGCATCAGGCTTTTCAGGCGCTTGGCGGCACTGACGAACAGTTCATCTTCGCTGGCCGCGCGGGTCGCGCGCACGGTGCTGGCGATGCCGCCACCGCTGGCGGCGATTTCCGCGTAGCTGACGCCTTGCAGGCGCTGTTCGAATTCACCGCTGCGGTTACCGCCGAACACCGTGTGAGTGTGACAGTCGATCAGGCCCGGTGTGACCCAGGCCCCGTTCAAATCATTGACGGCCGGGTACTCGCCCGCCGGCAACTCACCGCGCGGGCCGATCCACTCAATGTGCGCTCCTGACGTCACGATGGCCGCGTCCTCGAGGATCGAGTAGACGCCTTGTGCCATGGTTGCGACGTGACAGTGTTGCCAGAGAGTTTTCATCCGTGGCCTCCATTAGGTTATCGATGAGAAAAAGTAGGATCCTGCGTTACCAGGGCTGCCTGGCCCGCCGCCGGTTTCACCCACGTCAGGTAAGCCAGCACCAGCAATACGATCCAGACAACGCCGACGATCAGCGCCGCCTGGGTGTCAGGGAAATAGCCCAGCACGCCGAAAATGAACAGCATGAAGGCAATCGCCGCCGCCGGCGCATAGGGCCAGAGCGGTACCGGGAATTTCAGTTGTGCCACCTGCTCGGCGCTCATGGACCGGCGCATGGCCACTTGGGTCACCAGAATCATCAGCCAGACCCACACCGTGGCAAAGGTCGCGATGGAAGCGATCAGCAGGAACACGTTTTCCGGGATCAGGTAGTTCAGCAACACACCCAGCAACAGCGCGGCACTCATTACCACCACCGTCATCCATGGCACGCCATTGCGCGACAGGCGGGCGAAGCCCTTGGGTGCATGACCTTGCTGGGCCAGACCGAACATCATGCGGCCAGCGCCGAAGATGTCACTGTTGATCGCCGAAATCGCCGCCGTGATCACCACGATATTAAGGATAGTGGCCGCCGAGCTGATCCCCAGCTTGTCGAAAATCTGCACGAACGGGCTGCCCTGGCTGCCGATCTGCTGCCATGGAAAAATCGACATCAGCACCAGCATCGTCAGTACGTAGAACAGCAGGATACGCAACGGTACGGCATTGATCGCCCGGGGCAGCACGTGTTGCGGGTCTTTGGCCTCACCTGCCGTTACGCCGATGATTTCAATACCGCCAAACGCAAACATCACAACCGCGAACGAAGCGATCAGACCGCCCATGCCATTGGGCATGAAGCCGCCCTGGGTCCAGAGGTTGCTGATGTCGGTCGCTTGGCCGGGGGCCGAGCTGATGCCGAAGAGCATGATGCCGAAACCACCCAGGATCATCGCGACGATGGCCGCAACCTTGAGCAGCGACAGCCAGAACTCCATTTCACCGAAGACTTTGACGTTGCACAGGTTCAGGCCGCCGACGATGGAAACAACACCCAGCACCCAGATCCAGCGGGAAACCTCCGGGAACCAGAAGCCCATGTAGATACCGAATGCAGTGACGTCGGCCATGCCGACGATGACCATTTCGAATGCGTAGGTCCAACCGAGGATGAAGCCCGCCATCGGCCCCAGGTAGGTGCTGGCGTACTGGCCGAAAGAGCCAGCCACCGGGTTGTGCACCGCCATCTCACCGAGGGCGCGCATGACCATGAACACTGCCGCGCCACCGATCAGGTAAGCGAGCAGTACCGCAGGCCCGGCCATTTGAATGGCCGAGGCAGAACCGTAAAACAGCCCGGTGCCGATCGCCGACCCCAGCGCCATGAAGCGAATATGTCGGGCAGATAGCCCGCGTTTCAAACCTTTTTCTGGCTGTGCCATTTCTCGTCCCTAATTATTGTTATTCGACGCAAAATCGAATCGCTGGCAAGCCAGCTCCTACAGGATCAGCGTGATCCATGTGGGAGCGGGCTTGCTCGCGAAGGGGCCATTACAGACTAGGCAGCAACTTCGTTGTCACCAGCTCGTTCAGGCAGCGCGAAGCCAACAATTCAGACGCCGCATTGATGTCCGGTGCAAAGAAGCGGTCTTTCTCGTAGAACGGCACGTCGTTACGCAGGATGGCCCGAGCCTTTTCCAGTTTCGGCGAGGTTTTCAGGCCGTTGCGCAGGTCCAGGCCCTGTACCGCCGCCAGCCATTCCACCGCGAGAATCCCACGGGTGTTCTCGGCCATTTCCCACAGACGCTTGCCAGCCGCCGGCGCCATCGATACGTGGTCTTCCTGGTTGGCGGAAGTCGGCAGGCTGTCCACCGAATGCGGATGGGACAACGCCTTGTTCTCGCTGGCCAGTGCCGCCGCAGTCACCTGGGCAATCATGAAGCCGGAGTTCACGCCACCGTTGGCCACCAGGAACGGCGGCAGTTGCGACATGTGCTTGTCCATCATCAGCGAGATACGGCGCTCGCTCAGGGAACCGATTTCAGCGATGGCCAATGCCATGTTGTCAGCGGCCATGGCCACCGGTTCGGCGTGGAAGTTGCCACCGGAGATCACGTCACCTTCAGCGGCGAACACCAACGGGTTGTCGGAAACGGCGTTGGCTTCGATCGCCAGCACTTCGGCCGCCTGACGGAACTGGGTCAGGCAGGCGCCCATGACTTGTGGCTGGCAACGCAGGGAGTACGGGTCTTGTACCTTCTCGCAGTTTTCGTGGGAGTCGGAGACTTCGCTGCGCTCGCCCAGCAGATCGCGATACGCGGCGGCGGCGTCGATCTGGCCTTTCTGGCCACGGGCAGCGTGGATGCGCGCGTCGAACGGCGAACGCGAGCCCAATACCGCTTCAACGGTCAGGCCGCCCAGTGCCAAGGCACCGGCGAACAGGTCTTCACCTTCGAACAGGCCACGCAGGGCAAAAGCGGTGGACACCTGAGTGCCGTTGAGCAGCGCCAGGCCTTCTTTCGCGGCCAGGGTCAGCGGGGCAAGACCTGCGACTTTCAGCGCTTCGGTGGCTTCCATCCACTCGCCTTTGTAGCGAGCCTTGCCTTCGCCCAGCAGTACCAGCGACATGTGGGCCAGAGGCGCCAGGTCACCAGAAGCACCGACCGATCCTTTCAACGGAATGTGCGGGTAAACCTCGGCGTTGATCAGGGCGATCAGCGCGTCGATCACCACACGACGGATACCCGAGAAACCACGGCTCAGGCTGTTGACCTTGAGCACCATGACCAGACGCACCAGCTCATCGCTGATCGGCTGGCCAACACCGGCGGCGTGGGACAGCACCAGCGAGCGCTGCAGGTTTTCCAGGTCTTCGCTGGCGATGCGGGTCGAGGCCAGCAGGCCGAAACCGGTGTTGATGCCATAAGCGGTGCGGTTCTCGGCGAGGATCTGCTCCACGCAGGCCACGCTGGCTTCGATCTGGGCCGAGGCGCTGTGGTCGAGGGTCAGTTTCACCGGCTGCTGATAGACGTCACGCAGTTGGGAGAGGGTCAGTTGGCCGGGAATCAGGTTTAGCGCAGTCATTTTGTGCTCCTTTTGAGAGTTGTTGTTAACTCACCAGACGCTCCGGAGATGTCCGTTGTCCGTCGCGTCTGCCTTTTGGGGAGACGCGCCTTGGCACGCTGGTGTTGTTGAAATCAGTTCAGGTCTGGAAAAGCGTTGTGCAGCAAAATCGGGTCTTTCAATACCGCGGCAGCGGCGGCGATGTCCGGTGCCAACCAGCGATCCTGGTCGTAGGGGGCAACGTGCTCGCGCAGCAGACGCCAGGCAGCATCGGTGCCTGCGCCGAAGCGTTGTTCTTTCAAAAATTCAAACGCCTGGGCCGCCAGCAAATACTCGATGGCGAGGATCTGCGTGCAGTTTTCCAGCGCGCGATGCAGCTTCAGCGCGGCGTTGGTGCCCAGGCTCAGGTGATCTTCCTGCAGGCCCGACGTCACGAAGTTATCCAGCACCGCCGGTTGTGCCAGTTGACGGTTCTCCGCGCACAGCGAAGCGGCGACGTACTGCACGATCATCATCCCGGAGTTCACCCCCGGGTTGGCCACCAGGAAAGCCGGCAGACCGCTAACGTGCGGGTTGATCAAACGGTCCAGGCGACGCTCGGCAATGGAGCCGATTTCCGCCATGGCAATCGCCAGCAGGTCCGCCGCCATTGCCACGGACTGGCCGTGGGGGTTGGCCTGGGACACCACGCGATAATTGTCCGCGGTGCCCAGCACCATCGGGTTATCGGTGGTGCCGTTGAGTTCGGTTTCGATCTGTTTGGTCGCGTGTACCAATTGGTCGCGAGCGGCGCCGTGCACCTGCGGGATCGAGCGAATGCTCAGAGCATCCTGGGTACGGATGCCTTTGCTCTTGGCAATCACTTCACTGCCGTCGAGCAAGGCCCGCAGATTAATCCCGACCTGCTGCATGCCCGGGTGCGGCTTGAGCGCGATGATTTCGGCATCGAAGGCGTCGATCTGCCCGCGCTGGGCTTCAAAGCTCATGGCACCAATCACGTCAGCCCATTCCAGCAGGCGCGTCGCATCGGCAATCGCCAGGCAGCTCAGGCCGGTCATGCACGGCGTACCGTTGACCAGGCACAAACCGTCCTTGGCACCAAGCTTGACCGGTTGCAGGCCTTCTTCGGCCAGCGCTTGCTGCGCGGAAACGACCTGGCCGCGATAGCTGACATTGCCGACACCCAGCAGCGCAATGCCGATGTGCGCCATGTGGGTCAGGTAGCCCACGGAACCCTGGGACGGTACTTGCGGGGTGATGCCACGGTTGAGCAGCGCCAGCAGTGCTTCGACAACCTGACGGTGCAGGCCGGAATTACCATGGCTGTAGTTGACGACGGCGGCACACATGATCGAGCGGGTCTGCTCGTTGGTCAGTGGCGCGCCAACGCCACAGGCGTGGCTGAGCAAGGTATTGCGCGACAACTGGCTGAGTTGCTCATCCTGCAGCGAGACATTGCACAGCGCGCCCAGGCCGGTGTTGATGCCGTAGGCACGTTCGCCGCTGGTGACGATGCGCTGGACGATGGCCTGCGCGTTTTCGATGCGCGCCCAGATCGGCGCCGACAGCTCAAGCTGTGCGCCATGACGAGCAACGGCGACAACATCCTGCCAACTGACCTGCGCCTCGGTGATAACGATTTTTTCAGCCTGGGACATCTGGAGCCTCATACCAATTCTGTTGACCAATGACACCCTGTGGCGAGGGGGCTTGCCCCCGTTGGGCTGCGAAGCAGCCCTGTTCTGGCTTTCTGGTGTGTCAGATTTATCCGGTTAACTGATTGTGCGAGCGCTGCGCACTCGAACGGGGGCAAGCCCCCTCGCCACAAAAAGCGGTACGCCTTAAACCACCGCCGCCCGACGCTGCACAAAGCGGTCGACATACTCATCCGCCGGCGAATGCAGGATCTCTCTCGGCGTGCCGACCTGGATCAGGCGGCCGTCCTTGAGGATCGCGATGCGGTTGCCGATGCGCACGGCCTCGTCGAGGTCGTGGGTGATGAAGACGATGGTCTTGTGCAGGGTCTTTTGCAGCTCCAGCAACTGGTCCTGCATCTCCGCGCGGATCAGCGGGTCGAGGGCGCTGAACGCTTCGTCCATCAAGATGATGTCGGTGTCCGCCGCCAAGGCGCGGGCCAGGCCCACACGCTGACGCATACCGCCGGAGAGCTGGTGCGGGTATTTGTTTTCGTAGCCCTTGAGGCCCACGGTATTGATCCAGTGCAGCGCACGCTCGGCGCACATGGCTTTGGTTTCGCCACGGATTTTCAGGCCGTAGGCGACGTTGTCCAGCACGCTCTTGTGCGGCAACAGGCCGAAGCTCTGGAACACCATGCTGATCTTGCGCCGACGAAATTCGCGCAGGGCTTCCATGTCGTATTGCAGGATGTCCACGCCGTCTACCAGGATCGCGCCGCTGGTCGGGTCGATCAGGCGGTTGAAGTGGCGGACCAGGGTCGACTTGCCGGAGCCCGACAGGCCCATGATCACGAAGATCTCGCCGCTGCCGATGCTCAGGGACAGGTCGTTCACGCCGACCACGCAGCCGGTTTCGGCCAGCACCTGGTCCTTGGTCTTGCCCTGGCCGACCATGGCCAGCGCGTCCTTGGCACGGTTGCCGAAAATCTTGAAGACGTTTTTGACTTCGATCTTGCTCACGGTTGCATTGTTCATTTGCTCACCTCATGCCGTGCGCGACCGTACGCCTGTGTAATGCGGTCGATCACCACAGCCAGAATCACGATCGCCAGACCGGCTTCAAGGCCGCGTCCGACGTTGAGGGTCTGAATCCCCACCAGCACGTCTTCACCCAAGCCACGGGCACCGATCATCGAGGCAATCACTACCATCGACAGGGCCATCATGGTGGTCTGGTTGATCCCGGCCATGATGCTCGGCAGGGCCAGTGGCAGTTGCACACCGAACAGTTGCTGCCAGCGGTTGGCACCGAAGGCGTTGATCGCTTCCATCACTTCGCCGTCGACCTGGCGAATGCCCAGATCGGTCAGACGGATCAGCGGCGGCGCGGCGTAGATCACCGTGGCGAAAATCGCCGGGACCTTGCCCAGGCCAAACAGCATCAGCACCGGGATCAGGTACACGAAGCTCGGCATGGTCTGCATGATGTCCAACAATGGCATCAGTATCGAACGCAGGCGGTTGCTGCGCGCCGAGAGAATGCCCAGCGGAATGCCGATCAACACCGAGATGATCGTCGCCACCATCATCAGCGCCAGGGTCTGCATCAGTTTGTCCCAGAGGCCAACCGCACCCACCAGGAACAGCAAACCAACGATGACGGCAGTGGTCACGACCTTGCGGGTCGCGTGCCAGGCCACACCGGCCACGATTGCCAGCATCAGCCACCAGGGTGCGGCGCGCAGCAGGCCTTCGAGATTGACGATGGCCCACAACAGGGTGTCGGAGATGTGCCGGAACACGTCGCCGTAGTTGGTGACCAGCGAATCGACCCAACCGTTGACCCAGTCGGCGATGGAAAAGGTAAAGCTTTCGGGAAACATAAGAGACTCTCAATCAAGGGGTTGCGATCAAGCATCCGACTGCCGTTGCCGACAGCCGGAGAAGCTCAACCTACAAGGCCGCGTCGATTTTCTTGGCTGCGTCTTCGCTCACCCATGCGTGCCAGACTTCAGGATGTTCCTTCAGGAAGATCTTGGCCAGTTTTGGTGATTCGATCCGCTCTTTGGTCATGCGCCCCAGGTTCTGGTTCAGCAGGTCGATTGGCACGTTGACCTTTTCCAGCACGGCCACCAATTCAGGCGCTTCGTCGTGGAAAGTCTTGGACAGGCCGACCTTGATATCCACGGTCTTGTTCACGCCTGGTTTCTCTTCGAGTTTCACCGCGTCGATCTGGCCCATCAGCGGCGTTGGCGACCAGTAGTAGAACAGGATCGGCTCGCCACGCTTGTAGCTCGACAGCACGGCGGCATCCAGCGCCGGGCCGGTGCCCGGGCGGAAGTTGGTGTAGGTGCTTTCCAGGCCGTAGCTCTTCAGCATTTCGCTGTTGTCCAGCTCACAGGTCCAGCCGGCGGGGCAGTTGTAGAAACGGCCCTTGGACGGCTCTTCGGCATCCTTGAAGATCGCCGAGTATTTGCCCAGGTCAGCAATGTTTTTCAGGTCCGGAGCCTTGGCTTCCAGCTTGCGCTTGGCGTCGCCTTCGATCACGTAGCGCGGCACGTACCAGCCTTCGATTGCACCCACGACAGGAGCGCCGACACCGACGACCTTGCCGGCCTTCTCGGCCTTGTTCCAGACTTCGCTACGGCCGACCCATTCTTCGGCAAACACTTGAATATCGTTGCTGCTCAGGGCGTTTTCCATGGTGATGGAGTTGCCCGGCAGGCTGTCTGTCTTGCAGTCGTAGCCTTTCTCCAACACGACTTGCATCACGTCGGTCAGCAGCATGGCGCTTTCCCAGTTCAAACCGGCGAATTTCACCGGTTTGCCCGACTCGCACCAACTCGCCGCCTGAGTGGCGCCAGCGCTGGCCAGCAGGCCCATGGAAAGCAATGTGGTCAGCAGGGTCTTGTTCGATTTCATTGTTGTGACGCTCCTAATCATGAATTGGCTTACGGCAGTCAAGAGGCATCCAGCCCTGTCCACGTCCAATCAGGCCTGCGCCGCAGCGCGACCGACATCCAGCTTTTGTTCGGTGACCGCGTCCTGCTCGACCGGCAGGATCAAACGATCAGGCACTGTGCCGTGCCATTTTTTCGCACACAGGTAATACAGGGCTGCGGGAAGCACCAGACCGATGATCCAGGAAATATCCACATCACCCAGGGCCGCCACCAGCGGACCGGTGTAGAACTTGGTGGAGATGAACGGCAGTTGCACCAGCACACCAAACACATAAACGCTGATACCGAGAAGGTTCCAACGACCGTAGCGACCATTCGGATCGGCCAGCGCCGGTACGTCATAGCGCTCGCGAGTGATGCAGTAGTAGTCCACCAGGTTGATCGCGCTCCACGGCGTAAAGAACGCCAGCAGGAACAGGATGAAGGACTTGAACGCACCGAGGAACGAGTGTTGACCGAGCAACGCCATCAGGGTCGCAGCCCCGACGATGACCAGCACGAACACCAGACGCTGCAAGCGCGTTACCTTCAGGTCACCACGGAAACCGCTGATGATGGTCGCGATGCACATGAAGCTGCCGTAGGAGTTCAGCGTGGAGATGGTGACCTTGCCGAACGCGATGCTGAAGTACAGCAGCGCAGCGGTGGCACCGGTACCACCCAGACCAACGATGTAGGCCACTTCGTGGCCGGCGTATTGCCCGTTGGCCGAAGCGGCAGCGAACACGCCGAGGACCATCGCCACCTGTGCACCAATGACCGAACCTGCGCCTGCGGCAAAAAAAGTTTTCACCGAGGAAATCTTGCTCGGCAGGTAGCGAGAATAGTCAGCCACATAAGGGCCGAAGGCGATCTGCCAGGACGCCGCGAGCGACACCGCGAGCAAGAAACTGCTCCAGCTGAAGTGGCGGATTTGCAACAGTGCGCCAACGTCAACCTGGCTCATCAGACGGCTGAACAGATAAACAAAGGCAATCACGCCAATGACACTGGCAACACGGCCGATCCAATGGATCACCCGATAACCGAGCACCGTGACCAGCACGATGACACTGGCGAAAAGGAGGATACCGACGGTGTCGCTGACGCCAAACAACTGGCCCAGCGCCTGGCCGGATAACACGGTTCCCGTTGCGGTGAAGCCCAGGTACATCAAGCAGACCAGCACGATCGGGATGGCCGCGCCGTACACGCCGAACTGTACCCGGCTGGAAATCATCTGCGGAAGGCCAAGCTTGGGGCCTTGCGCGGCATGCAGCGCCATCACGCCACCGCCGAGCAGTTGGCCGATCAACAGACCGATCAACGACCAGAACACATCGCCGCCAAGCACCACTGCCAAAGCACCGGTGACAATCGCAGTGATTTGCAGGTTGGCACCCATCCACAGGGTGAACTGGCTTAACAGACGACCGTGTCTTTCCGCTTCCGGGATGTAGTCGATCGAGCGCTTCTCGATCAACGGTTTGTTGCTTGCACGTTCGCTGCTGACAGCCATGGTTCAACCTCTATGGATTGTTTGTTTTTGTTTTGGTCCCTGTGGGAGCAAGCAACCTCGCTCCCACAGGGCAAGCATTACTTGCCGGTAATCATCGGCAGGTTCAGCCCTTGTTCCTTGGCGCAGTCGATGGCGATCTGATAACCGGCATCGGCGTGACGCATAACGCCAGTGGCCGGGTCGTTGTGCAGCACGCGAGCGATACGCTCGGCCGCTTCGTCAGTGCCGTCGCAGACAATCACCATGCCCGAGTGCTGGGAGAAGCCCATGCCGACGCCGCCGCCGTGGTGCAGGGACACCCAGGTCGCGCCGCTCGCGGTGTTCAGCAGAGCGTTGAGCAGTGGCCAGTCGGACACGGCGTCGGAGCCGTCCTGCATCGATTCGGTTTCACGGTTCGGGCTCGATACCGAACCGGAGTCCAGGTGGTCGCGGCCGATCACGATTGGTGCGGACAACTCGCCGCTGCGCACCATTTCGTTGAACGCCAGACCGAGCTTGGCGCGCAGGCCCAGGCCAACCCAGCAGATACGGGCCGGCAGACCCTGGAAGCTGATACGTTCGCGGGCCATGTCCAGCCAGTTGTGCAGGTGGGCGTCGTCCGGGATCAGCTCCTTGACCTTGGCGTCGGTCTTGTAGATGTCTTCAGCGTTGCCCGACAGTGCAGCCCAGCGGAACGGGCCGATGCCACGGCAGAACAGCGGACGGATGTACGCCGGTACGAAGCCTGGGAAGTCGAATGCGTTTTCCACGCCTTCTTCCTGCGCCATCTGACGGATGTTGTTGCCGTAGTCGAAGGTCGGTACGCCCATTTTCTGGAAGTCGAGCATCGCTTTGACGTGCACGGCCATCGATTGCTTGGCGGCCTTGATCACAGCAGCAGGTTCAGTTTTGGCGCGAGCGCGGTACTGGTCCCAGGTCCAGCCGGCCGGCAGGTAGCCGTTGAGCGGGTCGTGGGCGCTGGTCTGGTCGGTGACCATGTCCGGGCGCACGCCACGTTTGACCAGTTCCGGCAGGATTTCAGCGGCGTTACCCAGCAGCGCGATGGAGATCGCCTTGCCTTCTTTGGTGTATTTGGCGATGCGGGCCAGAGCGTCGTCGAGGTCGGTAGCCTGCTCATCGACGTAGCGGCTTTTCAGACGGAAATCGATGCTGACCTGCTGGCATTCGATGTTCAGCGAGCAAGCGCCGGCCAAGGTCGCGGCCAGAGGCTGAGCGCCGCCCATGCCACCGAGGCCTGCAGTCAGGACCCAACGACCTTTCAGGTCATCGTTGTAGTGCTGGCGACCGGCTTCGACGAAGGTTTCGTAGGTGCCCTGGACGATGCCCTGGCTGCCGATGTAGATCCAGCTGCCGGCGGTCATCTGGCCGTACATGGCCAGGCCTTTGGCGTCCAGTTCGTTGAAGTGTTCCCAGCTCGCCCAGTGTGGAACCAGGTTGGAGTTGGCGATCAGTACACGCGGGGCGTTGCTGTGGGTCTTGAACACGCCGACCGGCTTGCCGGATTGCACCAGCAGGGTCTCGTCGTCGTTCAGGTTGGTCAGGCTTTCGACAATCTTGTCGTAGCATTCCCAGTTACGTGCAGCGCGACCGATACCACCGTAAACCACCAGTTCTTTAGGGTTCTCGGCGACTTCCGGGTCGAGGTTGTTCATCAGCATGCGCAGCGGCGCTTCGGTCAGCCAGCTCTTGGCGGTCAGCTTGTTACCACGTGCGGCACGGATTTCAACGTCACGAAACTTAGTAGGTTTAATGTCAGTCACGAAAAAGACTCCTCAGCAATCAATCCAAACCAACCCAGGCAGTGGGCGAGCAAGCCAATGGGCATCAATGCACACCGGCGAATCAGTGGACGATGGTTGAGTCCTCGTGACTCATACGCATACGTCTTTACTTGTACATACAAGCATATGCAATCAAGCGGCCAACTTGTTGGATGAGCATTCAAGAAAAATCCTGAAACGGCTGGAGAGCGCCTGGAGCAAGGGTTCTGGCGAAGATGAAAAGTTTTACGGGGGATTTTTGTGGCGAGGAGGTTTTGTTACTTGAGCGTGGTTTTGCGCCACGCTGGGGCGTTCGGTAACAAGTTGGTGCGGCTTTGGAAACAAGAAGTGTGAATGCTTTTGTGGCGAGGGAGCTTGCTCCCGCTGGGCTGCGAAGCGGCCCAAAACCGACATCCGCCGGAATTTGGAGTCCTTCGGCCTCCAGCGGGAGCAAGCTCCCTCGCCACAGAGAGGCTCATTGGCCTGGTAATCAGTGTGCGGCCAGCTCAATCACACAGCATGGGCTATTAACGGAGATTTCCAGCAGGCCAGTGTTACCGTCGAGTTGCAGGCAATCATGCCGACCGAGCTTCGAAGCGCTGTTACCGACCACCACTTCCAGCGCATCGCTGATGCTGAACACCAACACCGTACCCGCCGAGCTGAAAAACCGCTGCTCGCCACTCAACCACTGCAACCGCGCAGCGTAACGCTGCGGCGCGTAAATCAGGTTGAAATCGCGAATCGGGCCGCCGAGCAATGTGCAGGAAACCTTGCTTTCACCGCTGAAGGCAAACGGGTCCAGCGGTAACAGTGACCGAGTGTCCTGGCCATCCACCGTCAGGGTCATGCCCTCGCCTTGCAACACGGTGATTACCCGCTCATAACCGGCAAAGGTGGAAAAGCCGCCCGATTCGCCAATGTCGGCAATCGACAGACGCCAGCCAAAGCCATCCAGGCCGGTGCCGGCATCGCGGGTAATTTCTTCGGTGCTGCCGCCGCCGTTTTTCCACGGCATGCGTGGGTAGTCTTTGGCGCGTAAAAGCTTTGCGATACTCATTTATGGCTCTCTATTTATGAAACCGACCTTCCAGACGATGACGGGAACCGGGGTGGATCAAGCGAGCGGCGGTCACTGGCTGACGACCGGACCAGGTGCGGCGACGGATCAGCAGGCACGGCTCGCCCTTTTCAATCTGTAGCAACTTGCATTCGGACGACTCGGCCAGGATCGCCTCGACCACGTGCTCGCCTTCGGTCAGCGGCGCGACCTGGTTCAGGTAGGCGTAAGGCGTTTGCAGGGTGAAGTCCTGCTTGAGGTAGTCCGGCGCCACCAGCGCATTGACGAAACGGTCTTCGATTTGCACCGGGATATCGTTTTCGAAATGCACGATCAGCGAGTGGAACACCTTCTGCCCTTCGCGCATGTCCAGGGCCAGGGCGCGCTCGGAGCCGGCGGCCTCTTCTTCAAGGGTGATGACCTTGCAGGTGTGGCGATGACCGCGAGAAGCGATTTCGTCGGCGATGTTGTGCACTTCAAACAGGGCAGACTGGCTTTTCGGCTCGGCGACGAACGTGCCGACGCCTTGCATGCGCACCAGCAGGCCATCGGCAGTCATCTCGCGCAGGGCGCGGTTGATGGTCATACGGCTGAAGCCCAACTGGCTGACCAGTTCGCTTTCCGACGGAACGCGATAGTGCGGCGGCCAGTTTCCACTGTCGATTTGCTGGGTGATCATTTGTTTGACGCGGGCGTACAAGGGCGCCGGACTGTCGCCCATGTTCGCGGCCAACGGAGAGACTGTAGGCGGAGTCGGCACGGTTAATCCTTGGTCGTTTAGTAGATGTCGCTAGCTTGCCGGAGTTTACCGGGCAGGCAAACGTCTGTATATGTATATACAAATAACACACGATGGGGTGCTGAACCATGTCCGCCTTCTTTGCCGAACGCGCGCTGCTGCCTAGTGGATGGGCCAACAATGTACGTCTTGAGGTCAACGCCGACGGCGTATTGACCCATATCCAGGCCGATTCCAACGCAGATGGCGCCGAACGGCTAAGCGGTCCGCTGCTGCCTGGCATGCCGAACCTGCACTCCCACGCCTTCCAGCGGGCCATGGCCGGGCTGGCGGAAGTGGCGGGCAATCCGAACGACAGTTTCTGGACCTGGCGCGACCTGATGTATCGCCTCGTCGGAAAAATCAGCCCGGAACAACTCGGCGTCATCGCCCGTCAGCTGTACATCGAAATGCTCAAGGCCGGTTACACATCGGTGGCGGAATTTCATTACGTACACCATGACATTAACGGCCAGTCTTACGCGGACCCGGCCGAACTGGCCCTGCGTATCAGCCAGGCCGCGGGTTCCGCCGGTATCGGTCTGACCCTGCTGCCAGTGCTCTACAGCCACTCCGGTTTCGGCGGCCAGACCCCGAACGAAGGTCAGCGCCGCTTCATCAACAGCACCGAAAACTACCTCAAGCTGCAATCGCGCCTGCAACCGGCCCTGGCGCAGCAGCCGGCGCAAGCCCTGGGCCTGTGTTTCCACTCGCTGCGCGCGGTCACGCCGCAGCAGATCAGCGAAGTGCTGGCGGCCAGCGACAAGCAATGCCCAGTGCACATCCACATCGCCGAGCAGCAGAAGGAAGTCGACGACTGCCTGACCTGGAGCGGTCGTCGTCCGCTGCAATGGCTGTACGAAAACGTCGACGTCGATCAGCGCTGGTGCCTGGTCCACGCGACCCACGCCAACCCGGAAGAAGTCACGTCGATGGCCAAGAGCCGTGCCATCGCCGGCCTGTGCCTGACCACCGAAGCCAACCTGGGCGACGGAATTTTCCCGGCGGTGGATTTCCTAGCCCAGGGCGGCCGCATGGGCATCGGTTCCGACAGCCATGTGTCGTTGAGCGTGGTGGAAGAAT
The DNA here is from genome assembly GCF_019947365.1 of Pseudomonas sp. GL-R-26. Lineage (NCBI taxonomy): Bacteria > Pseudomonadati > Pseudomonadota > Gammaproteobacteria > Pseudomonadales > Pseudomonadaceae > Pseudomonas > Pseudomonas sp. GL-R-26. The sequence continues at coordinate 202,760 of NZ_JAGYGI010000002.1, forward strand.
TGCGCTGGCTGGAATACGGCCAGCGTCTGCGCGACCAGCGGCGTAATCGTTTGTATGGCGCGGATCAGCCGATGGTCGGGCGTACGCTGTTCGATGCGGCGCTGGATGGCGGTGCCCAGGCGCTGGGTCAGCCGATTGGCGCGCTGGAAGTCGGCAAGCGCGCCGACTGGCTGGTGCTCGACGGCAACGATCCGTACCTGGCAACAGCCAGCGGCGACGGAATTCTCAACCGCTGGTTGTTTGCCGGTGGCGATCGCCAGGTGCGGGATGTGCTGGTGAATGGCCAGTGGGTGGTGCGTGACGGGCGGCATGCTGACGAGGAAGAAAGCAGCCGCGCCTTCACCCAGGTACTGCGCGAACTTTTAGGCTGATACAAAAACCTGTGGGAGCAGCCGGTCGACGCTCGATTGCTCCCACAGGGTTACATGTATCAGTTGGACGTCTCGGCCATCTGCTGTTCCGACGCCCGCCAGATCAGCCGCGTGGTGTCGTAACCCTGCTGGCGCGCCTTGCTCAGCAGCTCCTCACGCACCACACCGTTCACGGTTGGCGTGCGCGACAACAGCCACAGATACTTGCGGCTCGGGTCACCGACAATGGCGGTCTTGTAGTCATCGCTGACGTACAGCACCCAATATTCGCCCTTCGCCGTACCCGGGATCAGCCTGGAGAACCAGGTATCGAACTCGACCCACAGCTTGTCGTTCTTGCCGGGCACCTGTGGAAAAGCCGTGCCCTTGACCTCTTCCCATTGCCATTGTGCCGTCAGGCAGCGGTTCAACACCGCGACGTTGCCGTCGGGCTTGAGCGTGTAGTGGGCTTCGGACTGCGCGCAGTCGCGCTGGAAGTACATCGGCATGCGAGCCAGCTCGTACCAGGTACCCTGGTAGCGCTTGAGATTGACGCTTTTGACCGTCTTGGGGGCCAATGTGTCCTGGCCAGACGAGGCACAGCCGGCCAACACCAGGCCGGCAAAAAGGATGATCAATAACCGCTTCATTGTTTTTCTCCCGTGGGCGATCGCCCCGGTTTACTTCAGGCCTTGGCCGGAAAACATCAGCACTTTGTCACCGGCGAACTGCACGCTGATAAAGCTGTTCTTGTCGCCCCAGGTGCAACTGGACATGCCGAGCGCGCCTGAACAATCGGCGGGTTTGCCCAACAGGGTCTCCACATCGGCCTTGGCCATGCCGGCGGAGAGCTTCGAGTAGTTTTCCTGATTGACCTTGCTGCAGGCAGCGAGCAATACGCAGAACGAAAGCAGGGCGATGGAACGCAACGACATGGTGAAACTCCGGGGGCGTAGGGGATTGGCATGGCTGCCAAGCTGAAGCTTAGAAGAGAAAACCCCTGTCAGGTTCCCTGCCAGGCAGGCTATTTATCGGGCCACTCGTCTACCTTTTGCCGAAAATCAGCCACTTTGCCTGTTTACCGAGCATTTCGTCGTTTTTCAGAAAACCCGCCTAATCTTTGGCGCCGTTCAGTCGACATAAATGCAACGCAAAGCCACGTCGGTGGCATTTGCTCCCCCATTTTGTAGAACAGCCCTTCTGCGGTAGCTCATCCATGACCAGAAACATGAAGTTCAGCCACAAGATATTGCTGGCTGCCGCCCTCGTGGTGGCCGTCGCATTCGCTTGTTTCATCCTGTTCAACGACTATCGCCAGCGCGAAACCTTGCGCAACAGTACCGAAGCCTCGATGCAGGAACTCGGCAGCCTGACCACCAGAAACATCCAGACCTGGCTGGAAAGCCGCATGCAATTGCTGCAGTCGATGGCCCAACAGATCAACGCCGACGGCAATGCTCCCGCTGGCCTGAAACGAATCATCGACCTGCCCGCCTACACCGGCAATTTCCAGCTGAGTTACTTCGGTGGCGCCGACGGCGTGATGTTCTCGGTCCCGGCGGGCAACCGCGCGGCGGACTCCGATCCGCGCGCCCGCGGCTGGTACAAGGCGGCCAATAGTGCGCAACAGACCATCGTCACCGAACCCTACATCGCCGCCTCCTCCGGCAAGCTGGTGATCACAGTCGCCACCCCGGTGCAGCACCAGGGCCAGATGATCGGCGTCGCCGGCGCCGACATCGACCTGTCCAGCGTCAGTGCGATCATCAATTCGCTGAACTTCGGCGGTCACGGCCATGCGTTCATCGTCGGTGCCGACGGCAAGATCCTGATTCACCCGGACAGCAAGCTGGTACTCAAGAACCTGACCGAGGCCTACTCCAACGGTGCGCCGAAAGTCAGCCCGGGCATGAAAGAAGTCGAAATCGACGGCAAGCGCCAATTCATCTCCTTCACCCACGTCAACGGCGTACCGTCGGCGGACTGGTACGTAGCGCTGGTGCTCGACCAGGACACCGCGTTCTCGATGCTCAGCGAATTCCGCACCTCGGCGATCATCGCCATGGTGATTGCCGTGGTGATCATCATTGTGTTGCTGGGCATGCTGATCAGCCTGTTGATGCAGCCGCTGCTGACCATGGGCCGCGCCATGCACGACATCGCCGAAGGCGAAGGTGACTTGACCAAACGCCTGGTCATTCACGGCCACGACGAATTCGGCGCGCTGGGACTGTCGTTCAACCGCTTCGTCGAGCGCATTCACACCTCGATCATCGAAGTATCCTCGGCCACGGGACAGGTCAACGAGGTGGCGCTGCGTGTGGTCGCCGCGTCGAACTCTTCGATGTACAACTCAGACCAGCAAGCCTCGCGCACCAGCAGCGTGGCCGCGGCGATCAACCAACTCGGTGCCGCCGCCCAGGAAATCGCCCAGAACGCCGCCCTGGCCTCGCAACATTCCAGCGATGCCCGCAGCTTGGCCGAAGACGGCCAACAGGTGGTGGATAAAACCATCGCGGCGATGCAGCAGCTGTCGGCCAAGATCAGCGATTCGTGCGGCAACATCGAGACCCTCAACAGCAACACGGTCAACATCGGGCAGATCCTGGAAGTGATTACCAGCATTTCCCAGCAAACCAACTTGCTGGCACTGAACGCAGCCATTGAAGCGGCACGTGCTGGCGAGGCCGGTCGTGGTTTTGCCGTGGTGGCCGATGAGGTGCGCAACCTCGCTCACCGTACCCAGGACTCGGCGCAGCAAGTGCAGACGATGATCGAAGAGCTGCAAGTCGGCGCCCGGGCAGCGGTGGGCATCATGACCGACAGCCAGCGGCAGAGCGAAAGCAGCGTCGGTATCGCCAACCAGGCGGGCGAACGCCTGGGCAGCGTGACCCAGCGCATCGGTGAGATCGATGGCATGAACCAGTCGGTCGCTACCGCCACTGAAGAGCAAACGGCGGTGGTGGAGTCGATCAACGTCGACATCACCGAGATCAACACGCTGAACCAGGAAGGTGTGGAGAACCTGCAGTCGACCTTGCGTGCGTGTGCCGATCTTGAGCAGCAGGCGGCGCGGTTGAAGCAGTTGGTGGGTAGTTTCAGGATCTAAGGCGCTGCTGAAGGCCCCATCGCGAGCAGGCTCGCTCCTACACTTGATCTGTGGCGTTCACAAATCCACTGTAGGAGCGAGCCTGCTCGCGATGGCGGCATCAGCCACAATGAAGATTTAAAACCGTGAACCAGGCTTTGAGAGAAACGCCAACTCCTCAGCCGTAGACTCCCTTCCCAACACCGCATTGCGATGGGGAAACCGCCCAAACTGCGCAATCACCCTCTGATGCCGCTCGGCGTAATCCAGGTAATCGGCAAACAGGGCTCGGTCACTTTCAGGCTGCTGCGCCACCAACTCGATGTAACGCGAGACACCTTCGTTCTGCACCGCGAGATTCTCGCTGTGCTCGAATACCAGGTAGATGAACACCCGCTGAATCGGCTGCAACTGCCGATCGAAATCCGCGGCAATGCCTTGGGCTACCAGTTTCTGTGCGCGGGAATCGCCGGAGAATGCTTTTGGTGTATCGCGAAAGATCATTCGCGGGATTTGATCGAGCAACAGCACCAGGGCCAGCCAACCTTCGGGACGTTGCATCCACTCGGTCAATCCGCCGGCCAGTGCCTGCTCGGCCTGGTCCCCGAAACGCTCACGCGCTTCGAGGTCCTGGCTGTCGCGCTTGCCAAACCACAACTTGCCCTTCTGCGCCGCCACTTCCCTCGCTGACCCGGAGCTTCCGAACCACCAATCAAGCAACGGCTGCCAGGGCGTGGTCATGGTTTATTCCTTGTGGTAAGCCGTGACGCGGGCAACTTCTTCTTTCGAACCGAGGAACACCGCAACACGCTGGTGCAGGCCTTCCGGCTGGATGTCGAGGATGCGCTGGTGGCCGTTGGTGGACGCGCCGCCCGCTTGCTCCACGAGGAACGACATCGGGTTGGCTTCGTACATCAGGCGCAGTTTGCCCGGCTTCGACGGCTCGCGGCTGTCGCGTGGGTACATGAACAGACCGCCGCGGGTCAGGATGCGGTGTACGTCGGCGACCATCGCGGCAACCCAACGCATGTTGTAGTTCTTTTTCAGCGGGCCTTCATCGCCTGCCAGCAATTCGCTGACGTAGCGCTGTACCGGTGCTTCCCAGTGACGCTGGTTGGAAGCGTTGATGGCGAATTCCTGGGTGGCTTCAGGAATGGTGATGTTTTCGTGGGTCAGGACGAAGCTGCCCATTTCACGGTCCAGGGTGAAGCCTTTCACGCCGTCGCCCAGGGTCAGGATCAGCATGGTCTGCGGACCGTAGATCGCGTAACCGGCGGCCACTTGCTGGGTGCCTGGCTGCAGGAAAGCCTTTTCGTTCAAAGGCTCGTTCTGGCTCAGGTATTCGTTCGGGCAACGCAGTACCGAGAAGATGGTGCCGACCGGGGCGTTGATGTCGATGTTCGACGAACCGTCCAGCGGGTCGAATACCAGCAGGTACGCGCCTTTCGGGTATTTGCCCGGGATCTGGTAGGCATTGTCCATTTCTTCGGACGCCATGCCGGCCAGGTGACCGCCCCATTCGTTGGCTTCGAGCAGGATCTCGTTGGAGATCACGTCGAGCTTCTTCTGCACTTCGCCCTGGACGTTTTCAGTGTCCATGCTGCCCAGAACGCCGCCGAGGGCACCTTTGGACACGGCATGGTTGATCTCCTTGCAGGCACGCGCCACCACTTCGATCAGGAAGCGCAGATCGGCAGGAGTGTTGTTGCTGCGGGTCTGCTCAATCAAATAGCGACTCAAGGTAACGCGGGACATGGAAGGCTCCGGTGGAATGGGGGGGCTAAAAACCCGCGCAGTTTAACGCGAGTCGGGGCGCATTTCCTCCTATCAGACGTGATCGGCTGAAGAGAGTTCATGTGCGGGGATGAGCGTAGTTGGAAAAGGGCTGGGGGTGAGCCGGAAAGTAGCGGTCATATCAGCATCTTTACTGACTGATATACCGCTATCGCGTGCAAGCCCGCGATCTGGCGCGAAGCGCCAGCCTAGGGTTTGACCGGCGGTTTACGCAGCAAACTGAACGCCATCGCCGCCAGGAACAAGACACTGAGCAACAACACCGCCCACAAGCCGAACTTCTTCCACTGGGTGTCCGTCGTCGCCAGCGTTTTCACTGTCGATGCATTCGAGACCACCGCCCCGACATCCACCATGGCCCGACCCAAGGTCGCGAGCTTCGCCGGGCTGTAATCCGGAACCAGCGTCGACAGCGGCAAGTTCGCCGCCTTCGCCGTCGAATTGCCCACGACCAGCGTGTAAGGCCCCGGCCCGCGCGCCAGGAACACCAGTTGCGTGGCACGCACGGCAAACTTCAGCGTCGGCGCCTGATCACCCAGGCCGCCGCCGCGCTCGTCCACGGTCAGTTTCAATTGCTGGACGATTTGCCCTGACAGCTGCAATTCGTTTTGCACCACGTCCTGATCATTCTGGGTCAGGCGATAGAGCAAACCACTGCTCAACGACTGCCATGGCAGGCTGCTGTCGCGCCGGCCGGCCAGGCTCACCGGTGCCAGGCTGTTGGGCTGGCTCAACTCGACCTGCACCCGCTCGACATTCAGCCCCATCGGCAACTGCCAGGTGTATTCACCCGCCTTCACGCTGCTGCCGGCCAACCCCTGGGACCAGACCAACGGCAGCGGCAGACTGCGGATAGTGGCGCTCTGCAATTGCGCAGAAGTCAGTGTCGGTGCCGAATGCGGTGTGATCCACAGCAACCGCAGGTAGCGCGCCGACTGGCCCGGCAGATTGACTTCATGCTGTTCGACCCGCTCGTCGGAAAAGGTCAGGCGCGCCACCTGCCCTTCGCCCCAGGACTGCCATTGCTGCAAATCATCGCTGGCTTCGACGGTAAAACGCTGGAAGCCGTCGCGCTCGCTGGTCCAGTCGAGAATCAACTGCTGCAAAGGCGCCTTGATAGCCGAAGCGTCGAGCAACCAGCCGCGCAGCTCCTCCTCACCCGCCTCCAGCGGACTGGAGGGCTGCACCTGGACCAATGTGCCGTTGGTGCTCGATTGCACCCGCACGCTCGGTGCGGTTTCAGTAGCGTCCAACGAGTTGTACAACGGAAACCATTTCACCTCGTTCAAGGTGCGCGTTTCATTGCTCCGCGCCGACTCCCGGGCCAAGGCATAAGCCTGAACATCGCCCACGGCATTGAACACACGCACGTCGCTCAGGTCGGCCTGCCGTGCATTCAGTTGTATGTTCAGGGGCAGTTCAAGGCGATACCAGGGGCCCTCACCCGTCACCGACAAAGGCACTTGGGTGGTGAAGTCCGCCGGTTTTTCCTGGGCAACCGCCGACAACATCACACCCATGGCAACAGCGCCCAGCCAACCCAGGTTCAGCTTCTGACTCAAGATGACACTCCTTCGGATTCCGGGACCGGTTTCTCGACATCCGGCACAGCTTCGGCGCGCTTAGGTGGCAGCGGGGCGAAATAGCCCACCACCAGCAGCAACACGCCGACACCGATAAACGACACGATCCGCGCCAGTCCGCCGCGATTACTCAATTCGACAAAGAACAGCTTGGCCACGACCACGCCGATCAAGGCAGCGCCGATCAGCCAGACTTCACGGCGGCGACGCAAATGACCGCCGATCATCAGGCTCAGGGCCATCAAGGTCCAGACGATGGACAGGCCGGCTTGCACCCGCATCGATTCCAGCAACAGATCCAGCTCGAACGGCACCCCACTCCAATGGTGCGCCGTACGCATTACCAATGCCGTAAAGAACACGAACAGCGAGGCACCTGCGACCCCTTGCGTGGCGATGGCGGCGTAATCCTCGCGAACCGCCAGTTGTGTCATGGCGCTGCGGGACCAGACATAGACGCCGAACAGCGCGAACAACAGGCCCAGCTCCAGCGGGTTGATCAATGGCACGTAGGGCAGTGGCTCGGCGTTGCCGTCACTGGCGACATTCGCCAGCCAGAACCAGCCGAGCATCAACAACGCCAGCGGCGCGGCGGCGTATACACGGTATTCGCGCGGATACGCCGACACCGGCCAAGGCCACGCGCGAGGTGCCGCCATCAGCACCAGATACAGACTGGGCAGAATCGCCCAACCCAACCAGCGCCAGGCGTTGTATTGCTCGGACAACACCAGCAAGCCGTAACGCAGCTCCAGAGCCAATACACCCATCAATAGCCAACAGCCGAGCACATGGGCGACGCTCGTCACGCGCACCGGCAGCATGGGCGCCAGGCGTCGCAGGGACATGAAATGCACGACGAACACGGCGGCCCACGCCAGCCAGCCAAAGTTGGCCGCCGGGTGATAACGCGAATGCCAGGCCGCGAGCAGCACCAGTGCCGCCGCGGGAATCAAAACCGTGCCGAGTACCCCCAGTGACGGCCATTTCAGGCGCAGCGCCAATACTGTCCACAGCGCCACACTCACGGCAGCGATGCCCAACAACAAAGTCGCCCGCATCGGCAACGGCGCAAAATGCAGCACTTCGATGCCCCAGGCCAGCGCCCACCAGCCTGCGCCCCACACCAGCAGCGCCTGGGACAATCGCAACAGGCTCAGCCCTTCCAACGCTCCGAGCGAATGACCAATCTGCAAACGCCAGGCCCCGACCATCGCCGCCAACCCCAACACCAGCGGCGCCCAGAATCCAGCATGTGCCAAGGGATTCAGCCCTTCACTGAACAGCGGTCCTGCCGTCAGGAACAGCGCGCCGCCCAACAGCTGCACAGCGAGCGCGGTGAACACGAAGGTGCGCGATGGCAGACGCAAGCCAACCAACAAGGTCAGCGCCCCGGCCAGGGCCCAACTGATCACCGTGCCGTGGCTGAAGAAAAACAACGGCGCCAGCAAATAGAGAAACGCCAGCCCGAGGCACGCCAGGACTGGCAGGCCTTTGAGCTCCCAAGGCCTGATCTGCTCCGGCAAGGCTTTACGCAACTGGTAGAAGCTGAACAGCAACGCGACGCCCAGTAACAGCGCACCTAGCGGTACACCGCCGAGCAGGCTGCTCTCGCTGTCATGCAGCTCGCTGAGAAACGCTAGCGCCGAGCCCAGTTGCAGGAGCAAGGCAAAAGCCCGCCCCAAGGGCCTTTGCTGGCGCAGGCCGAGCCAGAAGATACCCGCGCCCTCCACCGCCCACGCCGCTGTCGTCCAGCGTGCATCGAGCCCCAGCGGAATCGCCAGGCTCGCGAAGATCACACCCAAGGCCAGGCAGGTTTCCCCCAGCAACAGCGTGCACCCGGCCATCAGCCAACGGGCAAGCCCCATGTAAATCATGCCCAGCGCCAAGGCACTGAACGCCGTTGCGAACTCCAGATGCTGCACCAGTGCGAACTGCAAGCCGAAACCCGCCAGCGGCGGACCGAACAACAGCGTGCCGTCGACATAGTCACCCTTGCGCGCCGACCACTGCAGCAGCGATTCGCGACTGCCCTCTACCGGTGCATCGCTCATTTCCAGCAGCCTGCGTCGGGCGAACAGCAGACCAATGGCCAGGTACATCAGGAAAAACAAAATCAGAAACGGCTCAGTGCTCCACAGCAGTTCCGGCGAGTAGGAGCGCAGGCCCCAGGCGAAACCGATGCCGAAGGTGCCGCTGAACCCGATGACATTCAACAGCCGCCAGGCCTTGAACCAGGCGATACCGAAGATGCCGGCGTTGAGCAGGGCAAAGTAGCTGAACAACGCGACGTGGCTACCAGCGCCGGTGGAGGCCAGGATGGGCGCGGCGAAGCCACCCAGTGCGGCAGCGGCGGCCAGCCCCAGGGAGTCCTGGGTAATGGCGAGAATCGCCGAACAGACTGTCACCGCCACCAGCAAGCCAAACCCCGCCGAAGGGTCGAGCAGCGGATGCAGGCGCATCGCGGCAAACACCGTCAGGTACAGCACGGCGATCCCGGCGCCCTGCAGGATCAACGCATAACTGCTGTTGCGCGTTCGCAACCACCAACCCAAGCCGAGCAACCCCAAGGCTGCCGCCGCAACGCCTGCGTAACGCAATTCAATCGGCACCACCACGCCTTCGGTGGCATAGCGCAGCAGAAAGGCCAGGCCGAGGAACAGCAGCACCACGCCGACCCGCAACACTGTATTACCGCCGAACAACCAGGCGCGGGCCCGGCTGATGGCGCGGTCGATGAGGTTCGGATCTCGCGGGGGGACAGGTGGTTGTGCCTCGCGAGCGGTCGTCTCGGCCTTCCAGGCATCGGCGGGCTGCGCACGACCGGTTTCGGTGGCCGCTGCGGTGATCGGTTCGAGTTCGGGCGGCAGCTCCCAGACCAGCTCCGGGGCTGCAGCCGGTGCTTCATCGAGGATGGTTTCAGGTGAGACAAGCGGCTCGCGGGTTTCCGGCGCCTTGACGCCCGATGCTTCGAGCAGCGCCAGCCGTTGCTCGACCGCGTGCAGCGCTACCTGCGCCTGCTCCAGCAAACGCTGCTGCTCGACGGCCTGCGAGTCCATGCGAGCCAAGCGAAGGGCCTGGCCGATACCCAATCCGAGTAACGCGCCCAGCAGCGCATCGCTGAATGACTCGTCGAGTATCCAGCCGAGCACCAGCCCTATCAGCATGAACATCCATTGCATGGTCGATATCCCTAAGCCCATTGGCCAATCCGGAAAGATTAGCTCAGCCGTATCCATAAAGATCGCAGCCTTCGGCAGTTCCTACATAGTCGCGGTATTACGCGATCCTGCAGGAGCTGCCGAAGGCTGGGATATTTTTCGGCGCGCCAGTATATCCACCTGCCTGAAGACTTACTCCAGTGCCTTCCAGATTTCCGTGGCGTACTCGCGAATGGTCCGGTCCGACGAGAACCAGCCCATCCGCGCCGTGTTCAACACCGCCGAGCGCCACCACTCCTTCGAATCGTGCCAATGGGCTTCGACGCGCATCTGGGCGTGCCAGTAGGAATCGAAGTCGGCGCAGACCAGGAAGCGGTCGTAGTCCACCAGCGAATCGATCAACCCGGTGTAACGGGACGGATCATCCGGCGAGAACACCCCGCCACGAATCGCTTGCAGCACATCGTTCAAACGATGGGAGGCAGCGATATCCGGCACCGCGCTGAATTCATGATTCTGCTTGCGCGCCTCCACCTGCTGCGCGCTGAGGCCGAAGATGAACATGTGCTCGGCGCCGATGCGGTCGCGCATTTCCACGTTGGCCCCGTCCAGGGTGCCGATGGTCAGCGCGCCGTTCAGCCCGAATTTCATGTTGCTGGTGCCTGACGCTTCGAAACCGGCGGTGGAGATCTGCTCGGACAAATCCGCCGCCGGAATGATGCTCTCCGCCAGGCTGACGTTGTAGTTGGGCAGGAACACCACTTTGAGCAAGCCGCGCACGGTCGGGTCGTTGTTCACCACCCGGGCGATGTCGTTGGTCAGTTTGATAATCAGTTTGGCCTGGTGATAACTCGCGGCCGCCTTGCCGGCGAAGATCTTCACCCGTGGCACCCAGTCGATTTCAGGTTCCGCGCGAATCGCCTGGTACAACGCCACGGTGTGCATCAGGTTGAGCAACTGGCGTTTGTATTCGTGGATCCGCTTGACCTGCACGTCGAACATCGCCGCCGGGTTGACCGCCACGCCCAACCGCTCATGAATCAGGTACGCCAGGGCTTTCTTGCTGTGCAGGCGTTGCTCGGCAAACGCCTTGCGGAATGCACTTTTCTCGGCGAACGGTTCGAGGGCGAGCAAACGCTCTTCCGGGTTATCCAGCACTTCAGGACCAAGGGTATCGACCAGCATCGAGGTCAGCTCGGGGTTAGCCTGATACAGCCAGCGGCGGAAGGTGATGCCGTTGGTTTTGTTGTTGATCCGCTCCGGGTAGAGCTTGTGCAGTTCGGAGAACACCGTTTGTCGCATCAGTTGCGTGTGCAATCCGGACACACCGTTGATGCTGTGGGAACCGAGAAACGCCAGGTTGCCCATACGCACCCGGCGTCCGTTGTCTTCCTCGATCAGCGACACCGCGCGCAGCACGTCGAAGTCGTGAATGCCTTTGGCCCGCAGGGAGTCGATGTGCTGGGCGTTGATCAGGTAAATGATCTGCATGTGCCGCGGCAGCATGCGTTCCATCAAGCCCACCGGCCAGGTTTCCAGCGCTTCGGGGAGCAACGTGTGGTTGGTGTAGGAAAGCGTGTCGACAGTAACTTGCCACGCCGCATCCCATGCCACGTCATAGACGTCGACCAGTTGCCGCATCAGTTCAGCCACGGCAATCGAAGGGTGGGTGTCGTTGAGCTGGATCGCCGCGTGGTCGCCGAGGGTCAGCACCGAGGTGTGCATGTTGCGATGGCGGCGCAGCAGATCCTGCAACGAGGCGGCGACGAAGAAATACTCCTGGCGCAGGCGCAATTCCTGGCCGGCCTCGGTGCTGTCCGCCGGGTACAGCACCCGGGAGATACTTTCGGCCCGGGCTACTTCGGCCACGGCGCCCAGGTGGTCGCCGGCATTGAAACGCTCCAGATGCAGATCTTCCATGGCCCGGGCGCGCCACAACCGCAGCGTGTTGACGCTTGCCCCGCGCCAACCGACCACCGGCGTGTCATATGCAATGGCCCGTACGGTTTCCGCCGGGTGCCAGACTTGCCTGGACTTACCGCTGTCATCGGTCACGGTCTCGACACCGCCGCCGAAGCCGATCGGGTAAACCACCTCCGGGCGCTCGAACTCCCAGGGGTTGCCGAAATCCAGCCAGTGTTCGGTCTGCTCCTGTTGCCAGCCATCGACGATGGCCTGGCGGAACAAGCCGTGTTCGTAACGAATGCCGTAGCCATGACCGGCGATGCCGAGGGTCGACATGCTTTCCATGAAACACGCCGCCAGACGTCCCAGGCCGCCGTTGCCCAGCGCCGCATCGGGCTCCAGCAGGCGGATGCGCTCAAGGTCGACGCCGAGTTCGGTCAGGGCTTCGCGGGCCACGTCGAGCAGGCCAAGGTTGCTCAGGCTGTCGTAGAGCAGCCGGCCGATGAGGAATTCCAGGGAGAGGTAATAAACGCGCTTCTGGCCTTTGCGGTAGATCTGCCGCGTGTGGTCCATCCAGTGCTCGACCATGTGATCCCGCGCGGCCAGGGCAATGGCTTCGAACCAGTCGTGGTCGAAGGCGTGATCCGGGTCTTTACCCACTGCATAAGTGAGTTTGGTCAAGACGGCGTCGCGGAATGCGGCCACCTCTGCTTCGCGAACAAGTGGTTCTTGAGTCATCGATAGGACCTCGAGCGAGCTTGGAGTTGTCTGAGCCTAGACGGTCTGACAGGCGGTAGAGGCTCTGGTTCGGCAGTTTTTCCTTTGAATACGAGCTGGATCGACATTGCGTTGTCTTGTGCCTGAATCAATGCAGGGCCCGTGCCTATTTTCCGGTTGTTTGCACCGCCTGCGAAAAAAACTGGCGAAAGGTTGTTCAAAAATCCACCAGTCCCGGTATGATCGCGCGCCCTGATGCACACGCTGGTAACAAACGATGATGAAGCCGAACCTGATCGCTGCCGCAGAGATCGACCGCCTCGATACCTGGGCCAAGTACTCTGCCCCGATGTGCGGCTCGTGCATGTCCAGCTGCTGCACCCTGCCCGTCGAGGTCAAGATCAAGGATCTGATCCGCATCGGCGTGGTCGATGAATTCGAGCTGGGTGATCCGCCGAAGAACATCGCCAAGCGCCTGCAAAAGGAAGGTTTGGTCGAACGCTTCAACCAGAAATCAGGAATCTTTACCCTCCAGCGCATGAGTAACAACGATTGCCTGTACCTGGATCGTAAGAGCCGTCTGTGCACTATTTATGAAAAGCGCCCGGATACCTGTCGCAATCACCCGAAAATCGGCCCGCGGCCGGGATATTGCGCGTACAAGCCCAAGGAAGTGGAGCGCGAGCGTCATTCGCGGAGTATCGAGCGGTTCTGATCCGTATTGCATCATCTGTGGCGAGGGAGCTTGCTCCCGCCGGGTTGCGAAGCGACCCCAAGATTTTACGACCGCTACGCAGCCGAACGGGACGGTGCGGCGATCCGACAAGCCCCCTCGCCACAGTAATCGAGTAAATCGCAGACAAACAAAAACGCCCCCGGCCTTGCGGTCGGGGGCGTTTTTTTGTCAGCTAACTAAATGACTTAGTTACCGGACTTCTTGGCAGCGCGGGTACGCTCGCTTTCGCCCAGGATCTTCTTGCGAAGACGGATGGACTTAGGCGTGACTTCACACAGCTCGTCTTCTTGTACGAATTCCAGAGCTTGCTCCAGAGTGAAGCGTACAGGCGGAACCAGAGCGATGGTTTCGTCTTTACCCGAAGCACGCATGTTGTCGAGCTTCTTGCCTTTGGTTGGGTTAACACCCAGGTCGTTGTCGCGGCTGTTCAGACCAACGATTTGACCTTCATAGATGTCCTGGCCGTGTTCGATGAACAGCTTGCCACGCGACTGCAGGGTTTCCAGCGAGTAGGTCAGTGCCTTACCGGTAGCAACCGATACCAGGACGCCGTTCTGACGGCCGGACATGTCACCGGACTTCATGGTGTCGTAACGGTCGAAGATCGAGGTCAGGATGCCTGCACCGGAGGTCAGGGTCAGGAACTCGTTACGGAAACCGATCAGACCACGGGCCGGGATGTTGTACTCAAGGCGCACACGGCCCTTGCCATCCGGAACCATGTTGGTCAGGTCGCCTTTACGGATACCGATCTGTTCCATGATCGCGCCCTGGGATTCTTCCGGCAGGTCGATGGTCACGTTTTCGTACGGTTCGTGCTTGACGCCATCAACCATACGGATGATCACTTCCGGACGACCAACACCCATTTCGAAGCCTTCGCGACGCATGGTTTCGATCAGTACCGAGAGGTGCAGCTCACCACGGCCGGAGACTTTGAACTTGTCGGCGGTGTCGCCTTCTTCAACGCGCAGAGCAACGTTGAACAGCAGCTCCTTGTCCAGACGTTCCTTGATGTTACGGCTGGTCACGAACTTGCCTTCTTTACCGCAGAAAGGCGAGTCGTTTACCTGGAAGGTCATGGAAACGGTTGGTTCGTCAACGGTCAGCGGCTTCATCGCTTCGACGTTCAGTGGGTCGCACAGGGTGTCGGAGATGAACAGCTGGTCGAAGCCACTGATGCAGACGATGTCGCCAGCCAAAGCTTCTTCAACGTCAATGCGGTGCAGGCCGTGGTGACCCATCAGCTTCAGGATACGACCGTTGCGCTTCTTGCCGTCAGCGTCGATAGCCACGACCGGAGTGTTCGGCTTGACGCGACCGCGAGCGATACGGCCAACGCCGATCACACCCAGGAAGCTGTTGTAGTCCAGTGCGGAGATCTGCATCTGGAACGGACCGTCACGGTCGACTTTCGGCGCTGGTACGTTGTCGACGATCGACTGGTACAGCGGGGTCATGTCTTCAGCCATTTCAGTGTGGTCCAGACCGGCAATACCGTTCAGGGCCGAGGCGTAGACGACTTTGAAGTCCAGCTGTTCTTCGGTAGCACCCAGGTTGTCGAACAGGTCGAAGATCTGGTCCAGAACCCAGTCCGGACGCGCGCCTGGACGGTCAACCTTGTTGATGACCACGATTGGACGCAGGCCGGCTTCGAAAGCCTTCTTGGTCACGAAACGGGTTTGCGGCATAGGGCCGTCTTGAGCGTCAACCAGCAGCAGAACGGAGTCGACCATCGACATTACGCGTTCAACTTCGCCGCCGAAGTCGGCGTGGCCCGGGGTGTCCACGATGTTGATGTGGTAGCCGTTCCAGTTGATGGCGGTGTTTTTCGCCAGAATGGTAATACCGCGCTCTTTTTCCTGGTCGTTGGAGTCCATCACGCGCTCGTCGTTGAGCTCGTTGCGCTCCAGGGTGCCGGATTGACGCAGGAGTTTGTCCACCAGGGTGGTCTTACCATGGTCAACGTGGGCAATGATGGCGATGTTGCGTAGATTTTCGATCACTTGTGTATCTCGATCAGAGGATTCGGTGTGCTGACAAGTCTTGGCAGCGATTAACAGTAGCGTCCGTGAAAGCCGTTACAGCTTGACGGTGGCATCGGGGGGCCGGTGACGCAGGCCACAGGCAAACAGCCCCGGGCACTTAGCTCGGTCGATAAACGCGCACATTGGCATGCCCCTCACTGAGCAAATGGTGGGCATGCAGGCGACTCATCACGCCTTTGTCGCAATACAGCAGGTACTGGCGAGTAGGGTCCAGTTCCTTGAAACGAGCGTTCACTGCATAAAACGGCATCGTTTGTACCTCGATGCCAGCGAGGTCCAGCGGGTCGTCTTCAGCGGCATCCGGATGACGGATGTCGATGACGATCTGACCGGCCAGCGCTTCGCTGACTTCTTCAATCTGCAAATCCTGGCCCAGTTCATCGATCACGCGATCGATCGGCACCAGCTTGGCGTTTTCGAGCGCACGCTCGAGTACCGCCATATCGAATTCTTTCTCTTCATGCTCGACGCGATAGCGCTTGGCCGCGGTCTTCGGGTTGACCGAGATGACGCCGCAGTACTCCGGCATGTGCCGGGCGAAATCGGCGGTGCCGATTTCGTTGGCCAGGTCGATGATGTCCTGCTTGTGGCTCGCGATCAGCGGACGCAACACCAGCTTGTCGGTCACGCAATCGATCACTGACAGGTTCGGCAGTGTCTGGCTCGATACCTGGGAGATCGCCTCACCAGTGACCAGCGCCTCAATGTGCAGTCGATCGGCAATTTGGGAGGAAGCGCGCAACATCATACGCTTCAATACTACGCCCATATGACTGTTATCGACTTTGCCAAGAATTTCTCCCAGCACTTCTTCGAACGGCACACTGACAAATAGCACGCGTTGGGAGCTGCCGTACTTCTTCCAGATGAAATGCGCGACCTCCATGACGCCCAGTTCGTGGGCACGTCCGCCCAGATTGAAGAAGCAGAAATGCGCCATCAGGCCGCGGCGCATGATCTGGTAGGCCGCCACGGTGGAGTCGAAGCCACCGGACATCAGCACCAGGGTCTGCTCCAGCGCGCCCAGCGGATATCCGCCGATGCCGTTGTGCTGGCTGTGGATCACGAACAACCGTTGGTCGCGAACTTCGATCCGGACTTCGATTTCCGGCTTTTTCAGGTCGATTCCGGCGGCACCGCACTGACGGCGCAACTGGCTGCCGACATATTTTTCGATATCGATCGAGCTGAACGGGTGCTTGCCGGCGCGCTTGCAACGCACCGAGAAGATCTTGCCGGCCAGTGCATCACCGTAGTGCTGCTTGCACTTTTCAACGATGTCGTCGAAATCGCCCAGCGGGTACTCATCGATCTGCAGGAAATGCGCGATGCCCGGCATGCAACTCAGGCGCTCGCCCATCTCCTTCAAGGCCTTGGGGTCGCTGACGCGGGTTTCCAGCTCGAGGTTGTCCCACACGCCGTTCACCACCACGGCCGGGTCCAGATCGCGGAGCACGGCACGGATGTTCTTGGCCAATTGACGGATGAAACGCATCCGTACCGGGCGGCTCTTGATGGTGATCTCGGGGAAGACTTTTACGATTAATTTCATGGAAACAGCGCGCGCATGGCCTGCCGAAAAAGGGGGGCGCGGATTATAGCGGAAATTGCTCAAGGTTTAACCAGTTAATGTGCAGAAGGTTTCGCGCGCACCAAAACAGGTCATTTATTGAAATGAGCGCCACATTGTAGGGCGTGTTTTTCCGCTTTAAGGTACTTTTCCGCCTGACAGGCGTGAAATTGGGGCAAAAAACCCATGGTGGGGCACTGGCATGCAATTTGCTCCCTTGTGAGGCAGGTTGCCTTGGCAGAGTATTCGCGCCGGCATCACCCACATTTAAGGGCATCCACTACTAGCCCGAAGCCACCCGGAGGACACTATGTCGAAGTCGGTTCAACTCATCAAAGATCATGACGTCAAGTGGATTGATCTGCGCTTCACGGACACCAAAGGCACTCAGCACCACGTGACCATGCCGGCTCGCGATGCGCTGGATGACGACTTCTTCGAAGTCGGCAAAATGTTCGACGGTTCCTCCATCGCTGGCTGGAAAGGCATCGAAGCCTCCGACATGATCCTGATGCCGGACGACTCCACCGCTGTTCTGGATCCGTTCACTGAAGAACCGACCCTGATCCTGGTCTGCGACATCATCGAACCTTCGAGCATGCAAGGCTACGACCGCGACCCACGTGCGATCGCCAAGCGCGCTGAAGAGCACCTGAAAGCCACCGCAATCGGTGACACCGTATACGCCGGTCCAGAGCCAGAGTTCTTCATCTTCGACCAGGTGAAGTTCAAGTCCGACATTTCCGGCTCCATGTTCAAGATCTACTCTGAACAAGGTTCGTGGATGTCCGACCAGGACATCGAAGGCGGCAACAAAGGCCACCGTCCAGGCGTCAAAGGCGGCTACTTCCCGGTTCCGCCGTTCGACCACGACCACGAAATCCGTACCTCCATGTGCAACGCACTGGAAGAGATGGGCCTGACCGTCGAAGTTCACCACCACGAAGTGGCGACTGCCGGCCAGAACGAAATCGGCGTCAAGTTCAACACCCTGGTGAAGAAAGCCGACGAAACCCAAACCCTGAAGTACGTCGTGCACAACGTAGCCGACGCCTACGGCCGCACCGCTACCTTCATGCCTAAGCCTCTGTACGGCGACAACGGTTCGGGTATGCACGTACACATGTCCATCTGGAAAGATGGCAAGAACACCTTCGCTGGCGAAGGTTATGCCGGCCTGTCCGACACCGCCCTGTACTTCATCGGCGGCATCATCAAGCACGGTAAGGCCCTGAACGGCTTCACCAACCCGGCAACCAACTCCTACAAGCGCCTGGTTCCAGGCTTCGAAGCTCCAGTGATGCTGGCCTACTCGGCTCGCAACCGTTCCGCTTCGATCCGTATTCCTTACGTGTCGAGCCCGAAAGCCCGCCGTATCGAAGCACGCTTCCCGGATCCGGCTGCCAACCCGTACCTGTGCTTCGCCGCACTGCTGATGGCTGGCCTGGACGGCATCCAGAACAAGATCCACCCTGGCGATGCTGCTGACAAAAACCTGTACGACCTGCCGCCTGAAGAGGCCAAAGAGATCCCACAAGTTTGCGGCAGCCTGAAAGAAGCCCTGGAAGAGCTGGACAAAGGTCGTGCGTTCCTGACCAAAGGCGGCGTTTTCAGCGACGACTTCATCGACGCTTACATCGCCCTGAAAAGCGAAGAAGAAATCAAGGTACGTACCTTCGTACACCCACTGGAGTACGAGCTGTACTACAGCTGCTGATCCGGTAGCGTCGCAACACGCGGCGTGACAAAAAAGAGGCCTCCTTCGGGAGGCCTTTTTATTGCCCACATTTCCATGATTGACGATGGACCCTGTGGGATTTGTGGCGCTGTGAATATCTCGCAGACCATATCCAAATATTTAGCGGCTTGGGATAACCACCCAGCCTGGCCTATGCTGCAACCCAATGCTTTCGTTTCCGGTCGATTCCATGGGTCGTGGTTTTCTCTTCATCCTGCTGCTGATCGTTCTGCCCGCCACGGCGCAGATCTACAAGTACACGGACGCCAACGGTGCCACCGCGTACAGCAATCAACCGCCTGACGGAGTCAGCGTCCAACCGGTCGAATTGCCGCCCCTCAACAGCGTCGAGCGCCAGCCTGCCGGCGAAGTCGCACCTGCTGCCGAGACCGGTCGTAAAGAACAACCCCACAAGACCTATGAAGCGCTGGAGCTGACAGGCCTGCCCAGCACCGAAGCCCTGCGCGCCAACAACGGCACGTTCACCGTAACAGTACTGATCCAGCCGCGCCTGCAAGGGCCCCACCTGTTGCGCCTGCTGCTGGACGGTCAACCCTACGGCCAGCCAGGCAACGTGCCGACCCTGCAACTGGTGAACATCGATCGCGGCGAGCACCGCCTCGCCGTGCAAGTGATCGATGGCGAAAACGTTGTACAGCAGAGCCCTGCGGTGACATTCACCGTACAGCGGGTGCACAAGCCTTGAAGGCCTGGCTTTTGATCGCCTGCCTGATAGCCCTGCCCACTTCGGCAGAGGTCTTCATGTATGTCGGCGCCCAGGGCAATCGGGTATTCACCGACCAGCCCAAACCCGGCGACGCCAGGCGCGTGCCGCTGACAACGACCAATCGAATAGCGGCCAACTCCACCAGCGCAGCGCCGTTGATTGCCCAGAGCAGTCCCGAAGTACAAGCGCTGTTCCACTATGAGGTGCTGCGCATCCTGATCCCGGAACCCGACGCAACCATCCGCAGCAACACCGGCGAAGTCATCGTCAGCGCGACCAACGAACCTGCCCTGCAACCCGGTCACCGCTACCGGTTACTGCTCGACGGCCAGCCCACCGCCGAACCCGGCCTGAGCCCGGTGTTCGCCTTGAGCAACATCGATCGCGGCAGCCATACCCTGTCCGTGGAAATCCTCGACGAACAGGGACGCATCGTCGAACGCACCGCCAGCCAGCCTTTCCACATGCAGCGCACGTCTCTCGCCCAGAAGCGCAGGATCAAACCCTGCACTCTCGAAGACTACGGCCAGCGGCCGGAATGCCCGCTCAGCGACAAACCCGGCGAAGAAAAAAATCCTTTCCTGAGACTTTTCTAACCTCGTTCAGGTTTGCGCACTATATTGGTGCAATAGATTGCACCGTACTCACATTCCAACCCATTTTGGTTCGAAAGTACCCGCGAAAGCTGGCAGAACGCCACGCAAACGAGCGTCAAACGCCTGTTTCAGGCGCTGAACGCTTCTTTTCGGAGCCTTGGTTTGGTTTTTGCATTTTGCCCGTACCAGCGTTTTTTTTGCGCATGCTCTGCCCTAAAAGAGGTCCCGATGACCATTAGCGACGCACTCCACCGCTTGCTACTCGACAACCTCACCACTGCCACCATCCTGCTTGATGCCGAACTGCGCCTCGAGTACATGAACCCGGCGGCGGAGATGCTGCTGGCCATCAGCGGCCAGCGCAGCCATGGGCAGTTCATCAGCGAGCTGTTTACCGAATCGACCGAGGCGCTGAACTCGTTGCGCCAGGCCGTCGAGCAAGCGCACCCGTTCACCAAGCGCGAGGCCATGCTCACCGCCCTCACCGGCCAGACCCTGACCGTCGACTACGCGGTAACGCCGATTCTGAGCAACGGCGACACGATGCTGCTGCTCGAAGTCCACCCCCGTGACCGCCTGTTGCGGATCACCAAGGAAGAAGCACAGCTGTCGAAACAGGAAACCAGCAAGATGCTGGTTCGCGGCCTTGCCCATGAAATCAAGAACCCCTTGGGCGGGATTCGCGGCGCGGCACAATTGCTGGCCCGGGAACTGCCGGAAGAAAGTCTGCGCGACTACACCAACGTCATCATCGAAGAAGCCGACCGCCTGCGTAACCTGGTGGACCGCATGCTCGGCTCCAACAAGCTGCCGTCGCTGGCCATGTGCAATGTCCATGAAGTGCTTGAGCGCGTCTGCCATCTGGTGGAGGCCGAAAGTCAGGGCTGCATCACCTTGGTGCGCGACTACGATCCAAGCATCCCCGACGTCCTGATCGACCGGGAACAAATGATTCAGGCGGTCCTGAACATCGTGCGCAACGCCATGCAGGCCATCAGCACCCAGAACGAACTGCGCCTGGGCCGCATCAGCCTGCGCACCCGCGCCATGCGCCAGTTCACCATCGGCCATGTGCGCCATCGCCTGGTGACCAAGATCGAAATCATCGACAACGGTCCGGGCATCCCGGCAGAACTTCAGGAAACCATTTTCTTCCCCATGGTCAGCGGTCGTCCGGACGGTACCGGGCTGGGCCTGGCCATTACCCAGAACATCATCAGCCAGCACCAGGGCCTGATCGAATGTGACAGCCACCCCGGCCACACCACCTTCTCGATCTTTCTGCCACTGGAACAAGGAGCCACATCGACATGAGCCGTAGTGAAACCGTGTGGATCGTCGATGACGACCGTTCTATCCGTTGGGTCCTGGAAAAAGCCCTGCAACAGGAAGGCATGACCACGCAAAGCTTCGACAGCGCCGATGGCGTGATGAGCCGCCTGGCGCGCCAGCAGCCGGACGTGATCATCTCCGACATCCGCATGCCCGGCGCCAGCGGCCTGGAGCTTCTGGCGCGGATTCGCGAACAGCACCCACGGCTGCCGGTGATCATCATGACCGCGCACTCCGATCTGGACAGCGCTGTCGCGTCCTATCAGGGCGGCGCCTTCGAGTACCTGCCCAAGCCGTTCGATGTCGACGAGGCGGTTTCCCTGGTCAAGCGCGCCAACCAGCACGCCCAGGAACAACAAGGCCTTGAAGTTGCCCCGACCCTGACCCGCACCCCGGAAATCATCGGCGAAGCGCCGGCGATGCAGGAAGTGTTTCGCGCCATCGGGCGCTTGAGCCACTCCAACATCACCGTGCTGATCAATGGTGAATCGGGTACCGGTAAAGAACTGGTGGCCCACGCCCTGCACCGTCACAGCCCGCGCGCCGCTTCGCCGTTCATTGCGCTGAACATGGCGGCGATCCCCAAAGACCTGATGGAATCCGAACTGTTCGGCCACGAGAAAGGCGCGTTCACGGGCGCGGCCAACCTGCGTCGCGGGCGTTTCGAGCAAGCCGATGGCGGTACGCTGTTCCTCGACGAAATCGGCGACATGCCCGCCGACACCCAGACTCGTCTGCTGCGGGTACTGGCCGACGGCGAGTTCTACCGTGTCGGCGGTCATGTGCCGGTGAAGGTCGATGTGCGCATCATCGCCGCGACTCACCAGAATCTGGAAACCCTGGTACACGCCGGGAAATTCCGTGAGGACTTGTTCCACCGCCTCAACGTGATCCGCATCCATATCCCGCGCCTGTCGGATCGCCGCGAAGATATCCCGACCCTGGCCAAGCACTTCCTCGGCCGCGCTGCCCAGGAGCTGGCAGTCGAGCCAAAGCTGCTGAAAAGCGAAACCGAGGAATACCTGAAGAACCTGCCGTGGCCCGGCAACGTGCGTCAGCTGGAGAACACCTGCCGCTGGATCACGGTGATGGCTTCGGGTCGCGAAGTGCACATCGGCGACCTGCCGCCGGAGCTGCTGAGCCTGCCTCAGGACTCGGCGCCCGTGACCAACTGGGAACAGGCCCTGCGCCAGTGGGCTGACCAGGCGCTGGCCCGTGGTCAGTCGAGCCTGCTCGACAGCGCCGTGCCGGCCTTCGAGCGGATCATGATCGAAACCGCCCTCAAACACACCGCCGGTCGCCGCCGCGATGCCGCCGTCTTGCTGGGTTGGGGACGCAACACCCTGACGCGCAAGATCAAGGAATTGGGGATGAAGGTAGATGGCGGGGATGATGATGAGGGGGATGAGGGCTAAACAGCCTTTAGTACTTCGCTGATCGTTAGGCCCAATCGCGAGCAAGCTCGCGATGCTTTTTTGGGTTAACAGTGCACCGCCGCAATGCACCGTGAACCGCAATCGCGCACAAAAACAGCTTCGAATCCCCGCCTGCTTTCGCAATCGAATCCCTTTCGAAAAAACACGAAAGCCCCGAATCTCGGGGCTTTCAGCGTTTAAAACCGGCTTTTTGTTTCTCTTTATGAAAACTGGCACGCCCCCTGCAATAACCCTTTCAAGTGAATCAGTTCACCTACCCGGTTTCGGGGACCTTGGTACAGGCAGGCCGGGGATTCCCCTCTTTACATCGGGCTCATACCGCATCCGCGACGAGCCCAGCAGTTTTGGGGCCCTTGATACAGGCAGGTCAGGGGTTCCCTCTTTACACCGGGCTCACACCGCATTCGCGACGAGCCTCCCGTTTCGGGAACCTTGGTACAGGCAGGCCGGGGATTCCCTCTTTTATTGCTCCCGGAGATGGATCTCCAGCCGCCAGCGGTCATCGACCTCGCTACCGGCCCACTCGCCCTGCAGGGGCCGGGCCGCCACCAGTGTCAGCAACAACCCCCCATCGCTCAAACGTACCCGCCAGTTCACGTCCTTGCCGCCGAGCTTGAGCTGACCTTTCTGCGCCTTGCCTTCGGCGCCAAACAGCAGCGCGACACTGCCATCAACCATCTCGCCGTGGGTCTTGGGTTCGTTGTTGAACCACACCACCAGCCCGTCGTTCGTCACTTCAACCTGCTGCAATTGACTGGGGTCTGGCGTAGTCAGGCGACCGATCATCATCCCGACCATCACCCCGACAATCGCCAGCGAGCCCATTACCCGCAGGAATAGTTTCGAACGCACGCCTTCTGGCGGCGTAGAATGCGCGTCATCTTTGCCTTCGGAGCCGTGCATGTTTCACGTCATCCTTTTCCAACCAGAAATTCCGCCGAATACCGGCAACGTTATCAGGCTGTGCGCCAACAGTGGCTGCCACCTGCATTTGATCGAGCCGCTGGGTTTCGAGATGGACGACAAGCGCCTGCGCCGGGCCGGCCTCGATTACCACGAGTATGCCACCCTGCAACGCCACGCGGACCTCGCCAGCTGCCTGGAGAGCCTCGGCCATCCACGGCTGTTCGCCTTCACCACCAAGGGTTCGCGGCCGTTCCACGATGCCAGCTTCGTCCCGGGCGACGCGTTCCTGTTCGGCCCGGAAAGCCGGGGCCTGCCCGCCGACGTACTGGACGCCCTGCCCAACGAGCAACGCCTGCGTCTGCCGATGCGCGAGGGCTGCCGCAGCCTGAACCTGTCCAATACCGTGGCGGTGGCCGTTTACGAAGCCTGGCGTCAGAACGACTTCAAATAACACCGCATAGCAAATGTGGGAGCGGGCTTGCTCGCGAAGGGGTCATCAGCTTCAACATGAATGTTGACTGAAAAACCGCTTTCGCGAGCAAGCCCGCTCCCACATTGGACTTGCTTCGACGCTCAGGAATGCTTACTGAACGGTCGGAGTCTCGCCAGCAGCCTGCATGCGTTGCAGCTCTTGCGCGTACAGCGCATCGAAGTTCACCGGAGCCAGCATCAGTGCCGGGAACGAACCGCGGGTCACCAGGCTGTCCAGGGTTTCGCGAGCGTACGGGAACAGGATGTTCGGACAGAACGCACCCAGGGTGTGGCTCATCGAAGCGTCGTCCAGATTCTTGATCAGGAAGATCCCGGCCTGTTGCACTTCAGCGATGAATGCCACTTCGTCACCGTTTTTCACGGTAACCGACAGGGTCAACACGACTTCGTGGAAGTCAGATTCCAGCGTCTTCTGACGGGTGTTCAGATCCAGACCGACGCTCGGCTCCCACTGCTGGCGGAAGATCGCCGGGCTTTTCGGAGCTTCGAAGGACAGGTCACGCACATAAATGCGCTGCAAGGAGAATTGCGGTGCAGTTTCTTCTTCGTTCGCAGCAGTGTTCTGTTGGTCAGTCATCGCAGATCCTTCTTGATCCAGGGTTCTTTTAGGTTTGCTTGTTTTGGGTATTGCCGTCAGGCCCTGAGCAGCGCGTCGAGCTTGCCGGCGCGCTCCAGGGCGAACAGATCATCACAACCGCCCACGTGGGTGCTGCCGATCCAGATTTGCGGCACAGACGTACGCCCGGCCTTCTGGGCCATCGCAGCACGCACCTGCGGCTTGCCATCGACCTTGATCTCTTCGAAGGCCACGCCTTTGTTCTCGAGCAGGTACTTGGCTCGCGAGCAGTAAGGGCAGTAATCGCTGGAATAGACGACGACGCTACTCATATCACTTCACCAGCGGCAGATTGTCGGCTTTCCAGCTGGAGATACCGCCGGACAGCTTGGCGGCGGTGAAGCCGGATTTCATCAATTCGCGAGCGTGGGTGCCGGCGGTCTGGCCCATGGCGTCAACCAGGATGATGGTCTTGGCCTTGTGCTTTTCCAGTTCGCCAACGCGGGCGGTCAGTTTGTCCTGGGGAATGTTCAGCGCGCCGACAATGTGACCGGCGGCGAAATCCTTGGTTGGACGAATGTCGATCACCACGCCTGCGTCCTTGTTGACCAGCCCGGTCAGTTCGCCGGTGCTCAGGCTGCGGCCGCCGCCCTGCATTTGATAGGCCAACAGCAGGGCCGCCAGTACGACGAAGATACCGACGAGAATGTAGTGGTTAGTGGCAAATTCAATCAGGTGAGCAACCATCGAAGGAGGTTCCAGGGCGTTAAAATGTCGGCCAGTATACACAGCCACTATGGTGGGCCAAACCCCGTCCGGCGGTGACGTGGCCGGAACTTCGCTTTAAACTGCGACTCCCTTTTCCATTGCCCCTTTTTACTTAAGCCAGAGCGGATTCCATGACTACCACGCCTAAACCTTTGGTCCTGATGATTCTCGACGGCTTCGGTCACAGCGACAATCCCGAATCCAACGCCATTTTTGCGGCGAAGAAGCCTGTACTGGATCGTCTGTGGTCCACCGTGCCGAACGGCCTGATCTCGGGCAGCGGCATGGACGTCGGCCTGCCGGACGGCCAGATGGGCAACTCCGAAGTCGGCCACATGAACCTGGGCGCCGGCCGCGTGGTATATCAGGACTTCACTCGCGTCACCAAATCGATCCGTGACGGCGAGTTCTTCGAGAACCCGACCATCTGCGCTGCCGTGGACAAAGCCGTCGCTGCCGGCAAAGCCGTGCACTTCATGGGCCTGCTGTCCGATGGGGGCGTGCATAGCCACCAGGATCACCTGGTCGCCATGGCCGAACTGGCCTTCAAGCGCGGCGCGCAAAACATCTACCTGCACGCTTTCCTCGACGGCCGCGATACTCCGCCGAAAAGCGCGCAGTCATCGATCGAACTGCTCGACGCGACCTTCCAGGCCCTGGGCAAAGGCCGGATCGCCAGCATCATCGGCCGCTACTACGCCATGGACCGCGACAATCGCTGGGACCGCGTGTCCCAGGCCTACAACCTGATTGTCGATGGCCAGGGCGAATTCAACGCCGCCACCGCTCAGGAAGGCCTGCAAGCGGCCTACGAGCGCGGCGAGAGCGACGAATTCGTCAAAGCCACCTCCATTGGTGAGCCGGTAAAAGTCGAAGACGGTGATGCCGTGGTGTTCATGAACTTCCGCGCCGACCGTGCCCGCGAGCTGACCCGCGTGTTCGTCGAAGACAACTTCAGTGAGTTCGAGCGTGCCCGCCAGCCGAAACTGGCCGGTTTCGTCATGCTGACCCAATACGCCGCCAGCATCCCTGCACCGTCGGCTTTCGCTGCCGGCAGCCTGGAAAACGTGCTGGGCGACTACCTGGCGAAAAACGGCAAGACCCAGCTGCGCATCGCAGAAACCGAAAAATATGCCCACGTGACCTTCTTCTTCTCCGGCGGCCGCGAAGAACCGTTCCCGGGCGAAGAGCGCATCCTGATTCCGTCGCCGAAAGTCGCTACCTATGACTTGCAGCCGGAAATGAGCGCACCGGAAGTCACCGACCGCATCGTCGACGCCATCGAAAACCAGCGTTACGACGTGATCGTCGTCAACTACGCCAACGGCGACATGGTTGGCCACAGCGGCGTGTTCGAAGCGGCGGTCAAGGCCGTTGAATGCCTGGACCTGTGCGTGGGTCGCATCGTCGATGCCCTGGAAAAAGTCGGCGGCGAAGCCTTGATCACCGCTGACCATGGCAACGTCGAGCAAATGTCCGATGAAACCACCGGCCAGGCGCACACTGCGCACACCACCGAGCCGGTACCGTTCATCTATGTCGGCAAGCGCGATCTGAAGGTCCGCGAGGGCGGCGTACTGGCGGACGTGGCGCCGACCATGCTGAAGTTGCTGGGCCTTGAGCAACCGGCGGAAATGACCGGGACTTCGATTCTGGTCTGACTGGATCTCCAAAACGCCACAAAACCTGTGGGAGCGAGCTTGCTCGCGATAGCAATCTGACAGCCAACATCTATGTTGAATGATCGGACGCCATCGCGAGCAAGCCCGCTCCCACAGTGCTTTATGGAGTTTTCGAAATGGAATTCAGTCTGTCGCTTGCTCCAGTTATCACACAGTCAGAAATGGGCATTTTTTTTGCCGCCCATGGCGGGCATACTAGGCCGTCCCTTTCCCTGGTGCCGCCCGCCCCTATGCTCCGCGTCCTGATAGCCCTAGCTCTGACTTGCCTGCTCCAACCGGCCTTTGCTGACGAGCGCGCAGATACCCAACAACAGTTGGACGCCACGCGTCAGGACATTGCCGAGCTGAAAAAGCTGCTGGGCAAGCTGCAGGAAGAAAAGTCCGGTGTGCAGAAAGAGCTCAAGGGCACCGAAACCGAAATGGGCAAGCTCGAGAAGCAGGTCGACGCCCTGCAAAAAGAGCTGAAGAAAAGCGAAGCCGAGCTGCAGCGACTCGATGCGGAGAAAAAAAAACTCCAGAGCGCGCGCATTGAACAGCAACGACTGATCGCCATTCAGGCTCGGGCGGCCTACCAGAACGGTCGCCAGGAATACCTCAAGCTGCTGCTCAACCAGCAGAATCCGGAAAGATTCGCCCGTACCCTCACCTATTACGACTACCTGAGCCAGGCTCGCCTGGAGCAGTTGAAGAATTTCAACGAAACCCTGCGCCAACTGTCCAATGTCGAGAAAGACATCGCCATGCAGCAGGCGCAATTGCTGGTGCAGCAAAGCAGCCTCGACACTCAGCGTGACGAGCTTGAGAAAGTCCGCAAGGAGCGCCAGCAAGTCCTGGCCAAGCTCAATGACGACGTAAAGGCTCGCGATCAGAAACTGGCGACGCGCGAGCAGGATCAGGCAGACCTGTCTAAAGTCCTTAAAACCATTGAAGAAACCCTGGCCCGCCAGGCTCGTGAGGCAGAAGAAGCGCGGCAAAAAGCGCTGATTGCCCAGCAGGAAGCCGAAAAAAAGCGTTTACGTGAGGCCCAGGCGCAGGCAGATGCCAGCGACGACGCCCCACGCAAACCGGTCAGGTCGACACCTGGCGCACTGGTTTCCAGTTCCGGCGAGACCTTTGGCGGCCCGTTTGCGTCAACCCGCGGCAAACTTCCCTGGCCTGTCGACGGTCGACTGCTGGCGCGCTACGGTGAAAGCCGTGGCGACGATGCCCGGACCAAGTGGGATGGCGTGATGATCGGCGCGTCTGCCGGCAGCACCGTGCATGCGGTGCATGGTGGTCGCGTAGTGTTTGCCGACTGGCTGCGAGGCGCCGGGTTGCTGGTGATCCTCGACCACGGCAACGGTTTTTTGAGTCTTTATGGTCACAACCAGACGCTGCTCAAGTCTGCGGGTGATGTTGTTAAAGCCGGTGAGTCCATCTCCACTGTCGGCAACAGTGGCGGGCAGGACACCCCAGCGCTGTATTTTGCTATTCGTCAGCAGGGTCACCCGAGTGATCCGGCACAATGGTGCCGCGCGCAAGGATAAGCGCGTTACCTAATTCAGGAGTTTGTTAGACATGCTGCATTTGTCCCGCCTTACCTCGCTGGCCCTGACGATCGCCCTGGTGATCGGCGCGCCTCTGGCGTTTGCCGCTCAACCAGCGCCGGCGGTTGCGCCTGCGGGCACTGCTGCGACCACCAAGGCGCCACTGCCGCTGGATGAGTTGCGCACCTTTGCCGAGGTGATGGACCGGATCAAGGCCGCTTATGTCGAACCGGTGGACGACAAGACCCTGCTGGAAAACGCCATCAAGGGCATGCTCAGCAACCTCGATCCGCATTCCGCCTACCTGGGCCCTGAAGATTTCGCCGAGTTGCAGGAAAGCACCAGCGGTGAATTCGGCGGCCTGGGCATTGAAGTCGGCGCCGAAGACGGCTTTATCAAGGTGGTGTCGCCCATTGACGATACTCCAGCCTCCAAGGCCGGCATTCAGGCCGGCGACTTCATCGTCAAGATCAACGGCCAGCCGACCCGTGGCCAGAGCATGACCGAAGCCGTGGACAAGATGCGCGGCAAGATCGGTCAGAAAATCACCCTGACCCTGGTGCGCGACGGCGGCACGCCGTTCGACGTGACCCTGGCCCGCGCCGTCATCCAGGTGAAGAGCGTGAAGAGCCAGTTGCTGGAATCGGGCTACGGCTACATCCGCATCACCCAGTTCCAGGTCAAGACCGGCGAAGAAGTCTCCAAGGCCCTGGCCAAGCTGCGCAAGGACAACGGCAAGAAGCTCAAGGGCATCATTCTCGACCTGCGCAACAACCCGGGCGGCGTGCTGCAGGCGGCGGTGGAAGTGGTCGACCACTTCATCACCAAGGGCCTGATCGTTTACACCAAGGGCCGCATCGCCAACTCCGAGCTGCGGTTCTCTGCCACCGGCAAGGACGAAAGCGAAGCCGTGCCAATGGTCGTGCTGATCAACGGCGGCAGCGCCTCGGCTTCGGAAATTGTCGCCGGCGCCCTGCAGGACCAGAAACGTGCCGTGCTGATGGGCACCACCAGTTTCGGCAAGGGCTCGGTGCAAACCGTGCTGCCGCTGAACAATGAGCGCGCATTGAAGATCACCACGGCGTTGTATTACACGCCGAACGGCCGCTCCATCCAGGCCCAGGGCATCGTGCCGGACATCGAAGTACGCAAGGCCAAGATCACCAGCGAGCAGGACAGCGATTACTTCAAGGAAGCTGACTTGCAGGGTCACCTGGGCAATGGCAACGGCGGCGCCGATAAACCGACCAGCTCCAGCGGCAAAGCCAAGCCGATGCCGCAGGACGATGATTACCAATTGGCCCAGGCCCTGAGCCTGCTCAAAGGGCTGAGCATCACGTCCGGCCGTTGAGATGTTTCTGCGGTTGCTGATTGGTCTGTTGTGTTGTCTGGCGGGTGTTGCTCACGCAGAACCCGCCGGACCAACGCCCCACAAAGCCTACCTGAGTCTGATCTTCGATGACCTGGGGCAGAACCTGCCCCGGGATCGCCGCGTGCTCGCCCTGCCCGGCCCGGTGACCACGGCAATCATGCCCGACACGCCCCACGCCACCGAATTCGCTCGCGAAGCCCATCGCGCCGGCAAGATCGTCATCCTGCACATGCCTATGGACCCGGCCACCGGACCGTTCGCCTGGCACCCCGAGTTGCCCATCGAAGAGCTGGAAAAGCGCCTGGACGCCGCGTTCAAAATGGTCCCGTACACCAGCGGCATCAACAACCACATGGGCAGCCGCATGACCGCACAGCCAGCCGCCATGGCGTGGTTGATGGCGGATTTGCAGCGCCGGCATAAATTCTTCGTCGACAGCCGCACCAGCGCCCAGACCGTGGCCGCAGCCGAAGCGCAGAAAATCGGTTTGGCGAGCGTTTCGCGGGATGTGTTTCTCGACGATGAGCGCGCTGAAGCGGCGATCCTGACCCAACTGCAGACCGCGATCAGCCTCGCGCACAAGCAGGGTTCGGCGGTGATGATCGGGCATCCGTATCCGCAGACATTGGCGGTGCTGGAGCGTGAGTTGCCCAAGCTGAAGGCTCAGGGAATCGAGTGGATTGATATCCGGCAGATGATCAGTGTGCGCGGTAACCGGGCGACGGCGGCGCATGGGAAGGATGGGGTGTACCGCTAGCAACTACACCACAGAACCCCTGTGGGAGCGAGCTTGCTCGCGATAGCGCCATCAAATTCAACATCTCTATCGACAGGCAGACCGTCATCGCAAGCAAGCTCGCTCCCACAGTGGTCCGAGCATGGCTAAAGGGTTGGTGTTGAATCCTAGAGATACTGCGCCATGATCTCGTCCACCCGACCTTCCTTGCGCATCTGGTCCAGCGCCGCCTGGAGCTTGGCCACCGTCTCGTCCGGCACGTCCTTGTTCAGTGCCAGGTACAGTTCGGCACTGTTGAAACGCAGTACGGTTTTCAACCCGCTGACCCCTTCCTGGCGCGCCAGATAACGCCCGGCCGGGTCACCGGTGGCCCACAGGTCGATCTGCCCGTTGACCAGCTTCCTGGCGTTGTCCTGATCTCGCAGCACAACGATCGGGTTGAGGCCCTGCTTAGCCAGCGTCTCGGCAATGGCGTCGCCCTTGTAGGCGCCGATCTTGTATTTGCGCGCGTCATTCAAGGTTTCGAGGGTGATCTTGCTGTCAGCCTTGGCCAGCATGATCCAGTCGTCCGGGCCAATCGGGCCGACCCATTTGAATAGCTTCTCGCGATCCGGCAACCGCGCCATGACGAATACGCCGTAACCGGGTTTTTCCAGGGTGAGTTTGTAGATTCGCTCCCAAGGGAAACGCAGCGTCAGGCTGTAGGTAATGTCGGCGCGCTTGAACATCTCGCGGACGATATCGGTGGCGATGCCATTGATGTTCTCGTCCTGAGCGAAGTTCTTGCCGTTCTTCGCCATGTTGTACGGCGGGAAGTTCTCCGTCAGCAACACCAGGTCGGTATCGGGGCTGTCTTTAGCGTTTGCTCCGCTGATCAACAAAAGAGAAGCGCTGACAAGGACGAGAAGAAAGCGTTTAAGCATGTCTGGCTACCGAAATCCATGGCGTACCCAAGAGTGCCTTGGGTACGCCATGGTGTCCACTGGCCTGTATCGGTTTGTTTAACGCATCACGATTCCGCGATGGGCCATATAGGCCTTGGCTTCCTGCACGGTGTATTCGCCGAAGTGGAAAATACTCGCCGCCAGCACCGCGCTGGCGTGGCCTTCGATAATGCCGTCGGCCAGGTGTTGCAGGTTGCCGACACCGCCGGAAGCGATCACCGGGATGCCCAGCGCATCGCTGATGGCGCGGGTGACGCCCAGGTCGAAACCGTTTTTCATGCCGTCCTGGTCCATGCTGGTCAGCAGGATTTCGCCGGCGCCCAGGCCTTCCATTTTCTTCGCCCACTCAACGGCGTCGAGGCCGGTTGGCTTGCGACCGCCATGGGTAAAGATTTCCCAGCGCGGGGTTTCACCCGGCCCGGAAACCTTCTTCGCGTCGATGGCCACCACGATGCATTGCGAACCGAAATGCTGTGCGGCTTCTCCGACGAACTCCGGGTTGAATACCGCGGCGGTGTTGATCGAGACCTTGTCCGCACCGGCATTGAGCAGGTTGCGGATGTCCTGCACGGTGCGCACGCCACCGCCCACGGTCAGCGGGATGAACACCTGGCTGGCCATGCGCTCGACGGTGTGCAGCGTGGTGTCGCGGCCATCGACGCTGGCGGTGATGTCGAGAAAGGTAATCTCGTCGGCGCCCTGCTCGTCGTAGCGACGGGCGATTTCCACCGGGTCACCGGCGTCGCGGATGTTTTCGAATTTCACACCCTTGACCACCCGGCCGTTGTCCACGTCCAGGCAAGGGATGATGCGTTTGGCCAGAGCCATACTTAATCTCCGATTAAGAGTTGCAAGCTTCAAGCTATAAGCTGCAAGTAAGAGCGGATCGCGGTCGCGCTTTTAACTTGCAGCTTACAGCTTGGAGCTGGCCGCGTAGCCATCACAAAAAGCTTGAGCCTCAGCAACATCCAGAGTGCCCTCATAAATCGCGCGGCCTGTGATCGCACCGATGATGCCTGGCGCCTTGGCGTCGAGCAGGGTCTTGATGTCACCCAGGTTGTGGATGCCGCCGGAAGCGATCACCGGGATCTTTGTTGCAGCAGCCAGTGCCGCGGTGAACGGTACGTTGCAGCCCTGCATCATGCCGTCTTTGGCGATGTCGGTATAAACGATCGCGGAAACGCCGTCAGCTTCGAACTGCTTGGCCAGGTCGATCACCTGGATGGTGCTGATTTCAGCCCAACCGTCGGTGGCAACGAAACCGTCCTTGGCGTCCAGGCCGACAATCACCTTGCCCGGGAACGCGCGGCAGGCTTCTGCAACGAAGGCCGGATCTTTCACGGCCTTGGTGCCGATGATCACGTAGCTAACGCCCGCTTTCACGTAGTGCTCGATGGTTTCAAGGGAGCGGATACCGCCGCCGATCTGGATCGGCAGGTTCGGATAGCGCTTGGCGATGGCGGTGACCACTTCACCGTTGACTGGCTGGCCTTCGAAGGCGCCGTTCAGGTCGACCAGATGCAGACGACGGCAACCGCCCTCCACCCACTTGGCAGCCATGCTCACCGGGTCATCGGAGAACACCGTGGAATCTTCCATGCGGCCCTGGCGCAGACGAACACAGGCACCGTCTTTAAGATCGATAGCGGGAATAATCAGCATCTGGCAAACCTTCAAATTTGAATGTTCAGCTTGGCTCGGAAATCAGTTTTTCTCGAGCGCCCACAAGTCGCTTTCGATGCTTTCGAACCTCTCCTTGAGGTGCGCCTGCACATCGAAAATCGCCCTGTTGTAATAGTGCGGAGCAATTTCACGGGTAAACAGCTCAAGAATCTCCGCCGCCTCGAACGAGCCGAGGTCGAGTTCGAAGCGGTCTTCCATGAAACGCTTGATCTTGCGATTGGCCTCGCTCTCCTGCTCGGGAGTGAGGGTCAGGATCGGGGGCTTCTTCTTGACTGCCATTTACCAGC
Source organism: Pseudomonas sp. GL-R-26 (assembly GCF_019947365.1). Taxonomy (NCBI): domain Bacteria; kingdom Pseudomonadati; phylum Pseudomonadota; class Gammaproteobacteria; order Pseudomonadales; family Pseudomonadaceae; genus Pseudomonas; species Pseudomonas sp. GL-R-26. The sequence goes on from NZ_JAGYGI010000002.1 coordinate 236,493, forward strand.
GACCGTCCCACGCAGCGAAGTTCTGCAGCAACTGCAGGCCATGGGTATGGCTTTTCTCCGGGTGGAACTGCACGGCGAAACGCGAGCCTTCGGCCAGCGCCGCGGCGAAATCGACACCGTAGTGACCGCCACCCACCACTTGCCGCGCGTTGGCGGCAGCGATGTAGTAGCTGTGCACGAAGTAGAACCGCGCCATGTCCGGAATGTCGTGCCACAGCGGGTGACTGACCTTCTGCTTCACTTCGTTCCAGCCCATGTGCGGGACTTTCAGGTGTTCGCCGTCTTCGACCAGATCCTTGCCGAAGAACTTCACCGCACCCGGGAACAGGCCAATGCAGTCGACGCCATCGTTCTCTTCGCTGGTATCGAGCAAGGCTTGCATGCCCACGCAGATGCCAAGGAACGGACGGTCCTGGCTGACTTCACGCACCAGCGAATCGAAACCGAGGCGACGGATCTCCGCCATGCAATCGCGAATCGCGCCAACGCCGGGGAAAACCACCCGGTCGGCTTCGCGAATCACGTTGGCATCGCTGGTGATCAGCACCTTGCCGGCACCCACGTGCTCGAGGGCCTTGGCCACCGAGTGCAGGTTGCCCATGCCGTAATCGATAACCGCGACTGTCTGCATTACAGGACGCCCTTGGTCGAAGGCATTTGCCCGGCCATGCGGTCATCGAGCTCGACGGCCATGCGCAGGGCACGGCCGAAAGCCTTGAACACGGTTTCGATCTGGTGGTGGGTGTTGGTGCCACGCAGGTTGTCGATGTGCAGGCTGACCAGCGCATGGTTGACGAAGCCCTGGAAGAATTCCTGGAACAGGTCAACGTCGAAGCCGCCGACAGTGGCGCGGGTGTACGGCACGTGCATCTGCAGGCCTGGACGGCCGGAGAAGTCGATCACCACGCGCGACAGCGCTTCATCGAGCGGCACGTAGGCGTGGCCGTAGCGACGGATGCCTTTCTTGTCGCCGATGGCTTTGGCAAACGCCTGGCCGAGGGTGATACCGACGTCTTCCACCGTGTGGTGGTCATCGATATGCAGGTCGCCCTTGCTGACAATATCCAGGTCGATCAGCCCGTGACGGGCGATCTGGTCCAGCATGTGCTCAAGAAAAGGAACACCGATATCAAATCGGGCCTTTCCGGTGCCATCGAGGTTGATCGAGGCTTTGATCTGGGTTTCCAGAGTGTCGCGCTCGACAGACGCCTTACGTTCGGCCATCACCAGCTCCGCAAAATCATTGGGCGAAAAAGGCAGCCATTATAGGCTTGCGGGCGCCAAACAGAAACACGAGAGGTGATATCCCTGACGGAGTGAATCCGGGGGTACCGACGATAGACATGTCCATACAAGCTATTTGGCACACCACAAAATAACTGTAGGAGCGAGCCTGCTCGCGATGGGGCCCTCACATTCAACATCATTGTCGACTGTCAGACCGCTATCGCGAGCAGGCTCGCTCCTACAAGGGTGATGCGTTTACTTAGTGAAACAGCACCGCCGTCTTCTGCAGGGTCACCCACACACCCCACGCCAGCGGAATGCCCACCACCAGCCACGCCGCAATCGCCAGCGGCTTGGTGCCCGGCGCGGCTTTCCACTCCAGCACGGTGCTGCTGTCAGCGCCTTTGTCATGGCCCAGCGCCTGTTCGGCGGCCAGTTCGGCGTCGGTCATGAAGTACTTGTCCGCCACCGGACGCACCAGCAGGTTGCACAGGAAACCCAGCACCAGCAGGCCGGCGAGGATGTACAGGGTGATGTCGTAAGCCGCCGCACGCTCGACGCCGATGCTCAGCTGATACTCACGCAGGTAATTCACCAGCACCGGACCGAGCACACCGGCAGCCGCCCACGCGGTCAGCAGACGACCGTGAATCGCACCGACCATTTGCGTGCCGAACAGGTCCGCCAGATACGCCGGAACAGTCGCGAAACCACCGCCATACATCGACAGGATGATGCAGAACGCCGCCACGAACAGCGCGATGCTACCCAGGTGACCAAGGTTCGGAATCAGTCCGTACAGGGCAAAGCCAAGGGCGAAGAACACGAAGTAAGTGTTTTTACGGCCCAGGTAATCCGAGAACGAAGCCCAGAAGAAGCGCCCGCCGATATTGAACAGGCTCAGCAAACCGGTGAAACCGGCAGCGATGGCGGCAATCGAAGCCAGTTGCGAGGCGTCCAGTTGACCGAAGGTCAGGTCATTCCCCAGCAACTTGCCCGCGAACACTTCCTGCAACAGCGGCGACGCCATGCCGAGGATGCCGATACCGGCCGATACGTTCAGGCACAGCACCAGCCACACCAGACGGAACTGCGGCGTCTTCCAGGCCACATTCACGTGCACATGACGATGAGTGATCATCGCGTTCGAGGCTTTTTTCGCCGGGGCCGCCCAGCCTTCTGGCTTCCAGCCGGTTGGCGGAACACGGTAGGACAGCGCGCCACCGATCATGAACACGAAGTAGATCGCGGCCATCACCAGGAAGCTCTGCCACACGCCGACACTGGTTGGCGAGGCGAAATGTCCCATCAGCGCCGCCGCCAGCGGAGCGCCGACCATTGCGCCGCCGCCGAAGCCCATGATCGCCATGCCGGTCGCCATGCCGCGCTTGTCCGGGAACCACTTGATCAGGGTCGACACCGGCGAAATGTAGCCAAGGCCCAGGCCGATACCGCCGATGACCCCGGAGCCGATCCACATCAGCCAGATCTGGTGGGTATACACCCCCAGCGCCGAAATCAGCAGGCCGCCACACCAGCACAGTGCCGATACGACACCAGCCTTGCGCGGTCCGGCATGTTCCAGCCAGCCACCCCAGATGGCGGCCGAGCAACCCAGGAAGATGAAGAACAGGGTGTAGATCCAGCCGAGCATCGAGATCGGCCAGTCACACTGGGACGAAAAGACTTGTGCGATAAAACTCATGTCCGGTGCGCAGGCCATCGGAGTGGAGATACCCAGCGCCTTGGACAGCGGCAGCCAGAACACCGAAAAACCGTAGGCCATGCCGATGCACAAGTGGATGGCCAACGCGGCCGGTGGCACCAGCCAGCGGTTGAAACCGGGCTTGGCGATGATCCGCTCCTTGGACAGGAACGCAGGCTGGTCGGCGCTGAAGCCACCCGCCGTGATGCTCGTGGTCATTGTGTATCCCCCAATTATCAGTATGGTTCGCCAGCCACTGTCCGCTCCCGGCCTTAATGCACGCAGGCATGACCGTTTTTTGGTGGAGCACCTTGTTGTGCGACAACAGGTCGCAGAAGGACGGACGAACGGGCAAAGGTTACCATTTGCAAGTGACAGAAAAACCAAACTGACATCACCTTTTGTACGTCATCTGATCTCTATCGCTTCATGACCTCACAGGAATCACCATGCCGATCATTGTCGAGCCGCTGAACCAAGTCACTGCCCAGGATCGGCAGGATCTGCAGGATCTGCAGAAGATCTACAGCGACGCCCCGGACTGGCTGTTCGCCCCTTTTTCCGGGGCCGAGCAGTTGATCGAAGACTGTTTGCGCGACGGCACGCTGATCGCCGGGCGCTTCAATGATCGCCTGCTGGGCGCGGCCCGCCTGCAAAGGCACCAAGACGCCTGGCACTTGTCCCAAATATGTGTGCGAAAAATTACCCGTCGCCGTGGTGTTGCCGAGCGACTGGTCGCCGAAGCCCGGAAAATGGCCGCGCAATCGGGCATGCCCCTGCGCCTGCTGGCGCCTGCCGGGCATCTGGAGGCTCAGGCGCTGGCCGCCAAGCTGAAACTGCCTCTGGACGTATTGCCGGCGTGATCACTGACCGGTCGTCTGTTCGGGGGCGCTATACTCCTCGGCTAAATTTTGAATTCGATTAATTACAAGGACTCGCCCATGAAAGCGTTCGGCAAAATCCTGGGTCTGGTACTTCTCGGGCTGTTGCTGATCATTGTGGCGCTGGGCTTTGCCCTGACCCACCTATTCGATCCCAACGACTACAAAGACGAGATCCGCCAGATTGCCCGCGACAAGGCGCACATCGAGCTGACACTCAATGGCGATATCGGCTGGAGCCTGTTCCCTTGGCTGGGCCTGGAACTGCACGACGCCAGTGTGGCGACCCTGATCAAACCGGCCGAACCGTTTGCCGACTTGCAGATGCTCGGCCTGTCGGTGCGCGTACTGCCGCTGCTGCGCCGTGAAGTGCAGATGAGCGACGTGCGAGTCGAGGGCCTGAACCTGCGCCTGAACCGCGACAAGGACGGTCACGGCAATTGGCAAGACGTCGGCAAGGTACCGGCACCGGCCAACACTGACACGACCAGTACTGCGCCCGCAGCGAGTGAACCTGCACCTGCCACCAGCGTCGCGGCCGAAAAACCGCCGCAGCCGATCCGCCTGGACATCGACAGCCTGACCGTGAACAACGCACGGGTCGAATACAGCGACGAAAAAACCGGCAAGAGTTTCAGCGCCGAAAGCATCCAGTTGAGCACCGGCGCGGTTCACGACTCCGTCAACATTCCGCTCAAACTCACGGCTTTCCTGTCTGCCAACCAGCCGGCATTGCGAGTGCGTACCGAGCTCAATGGTGAGGTGCGTATCGCACGTGCACTGCAGCGCTATCAGCTCGAAGACATGAAGTTGTCCGGTGAAGTGACCGGCGACCCGCTGCAAGGCAAGACCATGACGTTCTCCGCCCAGGGCCAGTTGGTGCTGGACAAGGCCGCCAATGTCGCCGAGTGGACCGGAATCAAGATCTCCGCCAACCAACTGCGGGCACTGGGCGAACTGAAAGTCAACGACCTCGACAAGACCCCACAAGTCAGCGGCGGTATCTCGATTGCCCAGTTCGACCTGGCGAAATTCGTCGACAGCATCGGCCAGAAACTCCCAGCCATGGCCGAAGGCAGCCTGAGCAAGGTCGAACTGGTCAGCCGTCTGGCAGCTACACCCACCAGCCTGGCGCTCGACAACCTCAACCTGAAAGTCGACGACAGCACCTTCAGCGGCCGCATTGCCGTCGAAGATTTCGCCAAGCAATCGCTGCGCGCAGTACTCAAGGCCGACACCTTCAACGTCGACCGTTACCTGCCGCCGAAATCCGCCGAGGCCAATAGCGCAACACAAGTGCGTCAGGCCGAAGTCGCCAACACCGAAGCCGAAGCCATGGCCGGCGCCGGCAGTACTCCGTTGCCTCCCGCGCCGACCAAGGACGCCTGGAGCAGTGAGCGCCTGTTGCCCGTAGAACGCTTGAGCAAGCTCGATGTGGACGCCGACCTGACCTTCGGCCAGTTGACCCTGCAAAAACTGCCGATCCATAACGCCGCACTCAAGGCCACCGGCCAGGGCGGCCTGCTGACACTGGCCAACCTGCGCGGCGACCTGTACGAGGGCAACTTCGAAACCACCGGCACGCTCGATGTGCGCCAGCCGGTGCCGGCGCTGAATCTGCAGACGAAGATCAGCCGGGTACCGGCAGAAAAAATCCTCGAAAGCCAGGGCAAGAATCCGCCGGTCAAAGGCCTGGTCACGCTCAACAGCAGCCTGACCGGCAGCGGCAACAGCCAGAAAGCGTTGATCGAAACCCTCAACGGCAACGCCAGTTTCATCATCAACAATGGCGTGCTGCTCAACGCCAACCTTGAGCAACAGCTGTGCAAAGGCATCGCCACGCTCAACCGCAAAACCCTCAATGGCGAACCCCGGGGCAAGGACACACCCTTCCAGGAACTCAAAGGCAATCTGACCTTCCATAACGGCGTGGCCAGTAATCCGGACCTGAAAGTGCGCATCCCGGGCATGACCGTCAACGGTGGCGGTGACATCGATCTGCGAGTGCTGGGCATGGACTACCGCGTTGGCATCATCGTCGAAGGCGATACCAGCGCCATGCCGGACCCGGCCTGCCAAGTCGGCGACAAGTTTGTCGGCATTGAGTGGCCACTGCGCTGCCGTGGCCCGCTGGAGCTGGGCGCCAAGGCTTGCCGTTTGGATAACGAGCGCATGAGCCAGGTCGCGGCCAAACTGGCTGGCGACAGGATCAGCGAAAAAATCGACGAGAAATTGGGCGACAAGGTCAACCCGCAACTCAAAGACGCGCTCAAGGGGCTGTTCAAGCGATGAGAGCCGAGCAGTTTTCAACGGCGGTGCTGGAATGGTTCGACCGCCACGGCCGTCACGATTTGCCCTGGCAGCAGGACATCAACCCGTATCGGGTATGGGTCTCGGAAATCATGTTGCAGCAGACCCAGGTCAGCACCGTGCTGAACTACTTCGACCGCTTCATGGCCTCGTTGCCAACGGTCGAAGCCTTGGCGGCGGCACCGGAGGACGAAGTGCTGCACCTGTGGACGGGCCTGGGTTACTACACCCGCGCACGCAATTTGCAAAAGACCGCGAAGATCGTCGTCGAGCAGTATGGCGGCGAGTTTCCCCGGGACGTGGAAAAACTCACTGACTTGCCGGGGATCGGCCTGTCCACCGCCGGCGCCATTGCCAGTATCAGCATGGGCCTGCGCGCGCCGATCCTCGACGGCAACGTCAAACGGGTGCTGGCGCGCTTTACCGCGCAAGAGGGCTACCCCGGTGAGCCGAAGGTCGCCAAACAGCTCTGGGCCAATGCTGAGCGCTTTACGCCGCACGACAGGGTCAACGCCTACACCCAGGCGATGATGGACCTGGGCGCCACGCTCTGCACCCGCAGCAAACCGAGCTGCCTGCTGTGCCCGCTGGAAAAGGGCTGTGAGGCGCACATGCTCGGCCTGGAAACCCGCTACCCGATCCCCAAGCCGCGTAAAGCCATCCCACAGAAACGCACGCTGATGCCGATGCTGGCCAACGGCGAGGGCGCGATCCTGCTTTACCGTCGCCCGTCCACGGGCCTGTGGGGCGGCTTGTGGAGCTTGCCGGAACTCGACGACCTCGACGACCTGCCGCACCTGGCATCGCAGCACTCGCTGGAACTGGGCACCCAACAGGCATTGCCGAGCCTGGTGCACACCTTCAGCCATTTTCAATTATCCATCGAACCCTGGCTGGTTCAGGTCCAGGAGTCCGGCCATCACGTGGCCGAGGCTGACTGGCTCTGGTATAACCTCGCCACCCCGCCGCGCCTGGGCCTTGCCGCCCCGGTCAAAACCTTGCTCGAACGCGCGGCCGCCGTATTGAACGCAGGAGAGTCGTCATGACCCGCACCATCATGTGCCGCAAGTACAAAGAAGAATTGCCAGGTCTGGAGCGCGCTCCCTTCCCGGGCGCCAAGGGCCAGGACATTTTTGACCACGTCTCGCAAAAGGCCTGGGCCGACTGGCAAAAGCACCAGACCCTGCTGATCAACGAAAAACGCCTGAACATGATGAACGCCGAAGACCGCAAATATCTTCAGGGCGAGATGGACAAGTACTTCTCCGGCGAGGATTACGCCAAGGCCGAAGGCTACGTGCCGCCGTCGGAGTAACCCCGATTTCTCGGGGGTCGGAACGTAAGCGACGGTAATAATTAAAATTTTTTTGAAAACTTGCTTGACGACCCCCTGAAAAACCCGTTTAATGCGCCCCGTTGCCCAGATAGCTCAGTCGGTAGAGCAGGGGATTGAAAATCCCCGTGTCGGCGGTTCGATTCCGTCTCTGGGCACCAAATACCGAAAACCCTGAATCGCAAGATTCAGGGTTTTTTTATGCCTGCGATTTGATGAGGCATCGGTCCAGCCACCATCGAAGCGACAATTCCCCACCTCCTGTCACCACGCCAGCAAGCGCCCGTAACGGTTGCCGAGGCTGACTCCCGAAAAGCCTTCAGGCATCGGATATCGGTAATTCCTGGTTGCCCCCCGGCCTGTCAGAACGCTCCGTCTGCTTTAACGGAAATGGATGACATACGCCGATTAACAGTTTGTGCAGAATCAAAGGAGGAGCTGCCGCATAACCGGCAGCAGATACACAGCAGGGATGTAGAAAATGACTGACGCCGTTCAACCAGACGTCGAAACCGCTGAGCTTTTTACCGAACAAGAAATCAGAACTTTCAGCTTTGATATTCCGCAGTCAACGTTGCTTCACACATTCGCCGAAGAACTGGCCGCCATCGGTGGACCGCAGGCACCGGGAGCCAAGTCCAAAGCCGCTTGTGCAGCTATTGAATTGAAGTTCTCGTTCTCGAAAGACCAATGCGAACTGTTGAGTGCCTATTCCAATGGGCTTGTTTCCGTATTGATCTTTGATGGGTTGCAAAAAATCTCAGACGCCAGCCCTCCAGATGAACTACCAGACCAGACTTTCCTGGAAAACCGATACGACGTCCTTTGCCTGGCCGCCCGTAATCAGATTTTGTTGAAACTGGTAGATAACAGGGCCTTTGCCTACGACATGGACAATGAAGGAAAACTGGTTCGACTGGTGGCCAACTTCGAGGGCGGCGGACTGATCAGAATCCCTGCCGAGCCGGATATCAAAGAACTGAGTTCCCACTCCGGCCTGGCGCTAGGTCCACACACCGAGGCTCCTTACTGGTGCGCCATAAACGCGAAAGACGGGCACTCACCCTCGCCGTCGTCGCTGATACTCTCAGCCTTGTGGAACCCGAGCCTGGAGCCAACACGAGTCATTCCACTGACTCCCATACTCGAAAAAATCGGCGTAACCAACTGCCTCGCGCTGACTACGGGGAGTTTTCAGTTCACCCGCAGTGACTCCTTCGTCAGAGGCAAGGGAGAGGATGGTCACAATGTTTCAATCCTGGAGTTCGATGACAACGTCGGGTTCGCCGCCCGTTTCAACTCATACCGATTTTCGGTTAACGGCAATGCCTCACGTTTCGTCAAAACGGCCTATGCCGCCCTTTGCCAGGGTGTGCGCGAAGCAACTCCAATCGAATACACACTGACGCAAGAGTCCGCCTTGCTCATCAATAACGTTCGGGCGCTGCACGGCCGGGACATCATTCAAGACAACAGACGGGTGCTAGTTCGCATTTTTGGCCTGTCGAAATTTTCGTCTCCTATCGTTATTTCAGAAGACCCGCTGAGGCTGCTGGGCTGACTTTTGGATGACTTGCCAGTAACTGTAAAAGAGGGATCGGAATGTCTTGGGATGTAATTGGCCTATTGGCGCTCGTGGCGTTCTGCGCCGGTTTTTTTGATGCAATTGCGGGTGGGGGCGGACTGATAACCTTGCCTGCACTTTTTCTGGCTGGGGTGGACCCTATCAGTGCGATTGCCACGAACAAGTTCCAGGCCGCTTCGGCAACTGTTTCGGCAACTGTAACCTTTGCTCGCAAAGGAATGATCGAGTGGCGCGAAGGGCGTTTCCTGGTTATCTGCGGGTTTATTGGCGGCGCCAGTGGTGCCTTGCTGGTCAGCTCTATTGATAAGCGCTACCTGGAAGTTTGCGTACCTATCATGCTGATTCTGGTGGCCATCTATTTTGCGCTCTCTCCAAAGCTGGCCAATGAAGATCGACGCAAGAGAATCGGCATTCTGCTTTTTTCGTTTAGCGTGGCGCCGATTCTGGGCTTTTACGACGGTATATTTGGCCCCGGTGTGGGCTCTTTCTTTATCGTCGGATTCGTACTGCTCTGCGGCTTGGGCATGATGCGGGCCATGAGCTTTACCAAACTTGCCAACGCCTCATGCAATCTCGGTTCTCTGTCAGTCTTTATCACCAAAGGTGTGATTATCTGGCCGGTAGCCATTGCCATGGCTTTGGCGGCCTTCGTCGGTGCTCAATTGGGTGCACGGGCCGCTGTCCGGGTCGGACCACGGTTGATCAAACCTATGTTGATCGTGGTCTGCTGCGCCTTGGCCATCAAGCTGCTGAGCGTAGAAACCAACCCTTTACGCGTTGCACTCATCCAGACATTGGCGTCGTTATGATCATCACGTCGATAATGATCGGCGCCCCAGACGGGTTTGTACGCCGTTCATGAGACCACATACAAGAAACCCTGAATCACAAGATTCAGGGTCTGGTTGCGCCCCTTGATTTGCAGCCTCTCGTTAACTCGCATCATTCCAGTGGAAAACCAGGTTACGGGCTGCACCACTGCCAACATCGGCAACGTCATGCCGTGTTTCTCCGTGATGCGTCGCAATGACGGTGTATTTCCCGGCTGGCAGTTTCACGTAAACCAGCGGACCAGCGTCATTGAGCGTTAGCACGGTCTGTCCCGGGGCCTTCTGAATAACCACATTCACGTCTGGAGCGTATTCATTTCCCGTCCCGACAGAGAACGTCATGTGCAAGTTATAGCCGGTGGTCTGCTGGATGGCCTTGGACTCATCCTCGCCAATACCGCCCGACAGGTAGGTGATGCCGTTTTGTTCCTGGCTTTGCGCCTGCACCCCCTGGCTGTCGATGGGCTCGAGGCTGGCGGCAGGTGACATCGCAGGAAACATCAGCACGCCTACAGCGGTGAGGGGCAACAGGAGTGTATGGAGGTATTTCATGATGACGACTCCCGGGTTCTGCAGAACCCAATCGTTACATCCTTTGGATTTCCATTCGGAGGGAGGGGTTTAGATTGATTTGACCTGAGTACGAAACGTACTACGCCATTTGTTCCTCATCCCTCGCCAGGATTTAGACCCGTCCTGCCTGAGAACCCGGTATTTCCTGCCTGTTTCTCAGTAACACCCGGCATCTTTGAAGGGTGCTCACTTGTCATTCTCTTTCGCTGTTCAACCTGCTGCGGAAGACCTCATGACGACCCTCACACCCCACGACACTCACGACCCACATCTGGCATCACTGCTTGGCAACCTTGGAAAATTGATCCATCAGGCACGTCAGAAGGTGCTTCGGGCGGTCGATACCGTTCAAGTGCAGACCTGTTGGCAGATTGGCCGGCACATCGTTGAGTTCGAACAGAACGGCGCGCGACGGGCCAGGTATGGCAAAGAGTTACTGTCGACCTTGGCCAAAGTGCTAACTGCGGAGTTCGGAAAGGGATTTGACGCTTCCAACCTGCGGTATATGCGTCTGTTCTATCAAGCCTTTCCAATTCGTGACGCACTGCGTCACGAATTGAGCTGGACCCACTACCGCCGCTTGCTTCGAGTCGACAACGACAGCGCTCGTCTCTGGTACATGAACGAATCAGCCACCCAAAACTGGTCAAGCCGAGCGCTGGAGCGCCAGATCAATACGTTGTACTACGAACGCCTGCTGGCGAGCCGCGATCGCGGCAGCGTCAAGCAGGAGGCCGCCACCCACATTCAAAACATGAAGGCCAGCCCTCGGGATTTCATCCGTGATCCGGTGGTACTGGAGTTTCTTGGCTTACCCAATGCCGGCAAGCTTCAGGAAAGCGAGATCGAACAAGCGCTGATCGAACAATTGCTCGCCAGCAAGTACAAGCTTGTCCTGCCGAGTGAAGAGGAACTGCGTGACGCACTGGATCGGGAGCGAGCAGCACTTGAAGAGCGATTGACTAATCAACAACCGCGCTGAGGCGAACGGATTGTTCATCAACGGCATCAGGACTATCGTTGGCAGCTACCCGCAAAGGACTGACACCGATGAGTTTGCAGGACACGCCTCCACTGGCCCCCACTCGCATCGGGTTGCCGCTGCCGGATACCACCCCCGGCAATCCGTTCAAGGAAACCGCCCCGGACGGTTTCATCCTCGGTGGCTTCACCTGGCGACACGCCTCTCAGGACGCAGCTCGTCCGGTGGTGATCATCAATGCCGCCACGTCGGTCCGTTGCCGGCATTACTCACGTTTTGCCGACTACCTGTTCGCCCACGGCTTCGATGTCATCACCTATGACTACCGCGGCATCGGCGAGTCGCGTCCGGCATCGCTCAAGGGGCTTCAAGCCTCGTGGACCGATTGGGGTACGCTGGATTTCGAGGCGATGCTCAAGCGCGCACAGCGCGAGTTTCCTGGCCAGCCTGTCGATGTGGTCGGCCACAGCTTTGGCGGCTGTGCAGCGGGCCTGGGGGCGTCCGGGCACCTGATCCGGCGTCTGGTGACGGTCGGTGCGCAATTCGCCTACTGGCGCGACTATGCGCCGGCCCATCGCTGGCGCATGTTCGGCAAGTGGCATGTGCTGATGCCGCTGGTGACGATGATCTACGGTTACTTTCCGGGCAAACGCCTCGGATGGCTGGAAGACACACCCGCCGGCGTGGTCCGTGACTGGAGCCTCTCCACTGCCCGCTACGAGAAACGCTCCAGCGGCCGCACAATCAACAAAACCACCGGGCAGTTGCCCTTTGCCAGCGTCACCGCGCAAACCCTGGCCATCAGCATCAGCGATGACCCCTACGGCACTGTCCCGGCCATCGAACGCTTGCTCGGCTACTTCACCGGCAGCACAAACTCCCACCTGCGTATCCATCCCGAAGACATCGGCGAAGAAGAAGTCGGACATTTCGCCTTTTTTCGTAGCGCATACCAAGCCACACTATGGCCCATTGCATTGGCCTGGCTGCAAAACGGCGAACTGGCCCCCGATACCCCCGGGCGGCGAGTGCCACGCAGCTAGGCCCTTTGCCCTCTCAACGAATACGGAACGACACCCATGGCCTCCGCCAACAAGCAGCACAAACGCGCCTCCCGCGCCAAGGCCAAGGCCAAGCAGAACCGCACCCAGCGGGCTGCCGCGCCGGTGGAACTGGACCCGAACGATGATCGCATCGACTTCGAGTCGGTGGACCTGACCGAACTGTTCAAGAAAATGATCGACGCCGAAAAGATCAGCCAGCAAGCCCTGTGCACGGCCTTCCTCGAAGACCCGCTGCTGGAACTGGTGTACGAACAGGAAGGCGAGGAAGGCGCGATGGACTTCATCCTTGCCGCGCTGATCGAGTATCGCCAATGGGCGACCGAAACCGACGAGGCCGGCGCCTTGGCGTGGATCGAATCACCGGCCTTCCAGGCCGACTACGTGGCGGCGTCCGACGCCATTGCCGCGCAAACCCAACAGAAACCGAACTGAGTTCCCATGGCCTCCCTGAACAAGCAACAGAAACGCGCCAAGCGCGCAAAAGCCAAAGCCAAGCAGATCAATATCCACGGCCGCAAACCCGCCGCACTGGACGATGACCTTGGCCACCTCGCCGAACCGATCCCGGAATACACCCTGGCGATGTTCAGCAAAATGCGCGACGCGGAAGCCGTCAGCCGCAACGAAATGCTCTCGGTTCTGCTGACGAACCTGGCCTTTATCATCATCGACCATCCAGAACTGCTGGACATGGAAAACGCCGACGACGAAGGCATGGCCGCCACCCACCTGGCCGCCGACATGCTGATCGACTACCGCATGTGGGCCGACGGCATGGATCGCGAGAGCGCCCAGGCCTGGCTGAGCGAGCCGCAGTTCATCGCCGATTTCAGCGCTGCACTGGATGTCTACCGCGAGTCGCTGGAAGCGCCGGAAGAAAAAGCCGAGTAAAGGTTACGACTCAAACAAAAACGGCCGCTTGTCATCTCTGACAGCGGCCGTTTTGCGTTACGCGATATGGATCAGTTCAGCACTACCGCGCCACGCTTTTCCAGGTTGCGACGGCGAGCCACCAGCAAGCCGGCCGCTACCACCAGAGCACTGAGCAAGCCGGTCGCGAGAATTTCCACGCGATGGGCATCCTGGAACAGCATGATGGTCAGGGCCGCGACGATGAAGACGATCACCGCGTAGGTCAGGCCCGGGAACAGCCACATGCTGAAGGCGATTTTCTCGCCGCGCGCTATACGCTGCTTACGCATGCGCAGTTGCGAAATCGCAATCACCAGGTACACCAGCAATGCGATGGCACCGGAGCTGGCCAGCAGGAATTCGAACACGGCAGCCGGAGCCACGTAGTTGGCGAATGTTGCCAGGAACGCTGCGCCAGTGGACAACATCACTGCCCAGTAAGGCGTGCCACTTTTGTTGGTGCGCGTAGACATCGCCGGCGCATCGCCGCGTTTGCCCAGGGAAAACATCATGCGCGAGGACGTGTAGAGCGCCGAGTTCAGGCAGCTGGTCACAGCAACCAGTACCACAATGTCGACGATCATCTTGGCGTTCGGGATGCCCATGCGTTCAAGCACAGTCTGGTAAGAACCAAGGCTGGCCAGGATCGGGTCGTTCCATGGCACCAGGGCCACAACGATGAAGATCGATACGAGGTAGAACAAGCCGATCCGCCAGATCACCGAGTTGGTGGCCTTGGAGATTTGCTTGCCCGGATCTTTCGATTCCGCGGCTGCGATGGTCACGATCTCGGTACCCATGAAGGAGAACATGGTGGTCAGGATCGCACCCAGCACCGCGCCCATGCCGTTTGGCAGGAAGCCTTGGGTGTCGAACAGGTGCGAAACACCGCTGACCTGGCTGTTCGGCAGGAAGCCGAAGATCGCCAGGACGCCGAGCACAATGAAACCAATGATTGCCACAACCTTGATCAGGGCGAACCAGAACTCGAACTCACCGTAGTTCTTTACGCTGAAGAGGTTGGTCACGGTCAGCAGCATCGTGATGACCAGAGCGAAGGCCCAGATGTCCACGCCAGGGAACCAGGCATGCAGGATGGTCGCGGCGGCGTTGGCTTCCAGCGGAATCACCAGCACCCAGAACCACCAGTACAACCAGCCGATGGTGAAACCGGCCCAGTGACCGATCGCGCGGTCGGCGTAAGTCGAAAACGAACCGGTGTCCGGCGAGGCAACGGCCATTTCGCCGAGCATGCGCATCACCAGCACCACCAACATGCCGGCGGCGGCGTAAGCCAACAGAACAGCCGGACCTGCAGCGGCGATGGCGTGCCCCGAGCCAACGAACAAGCCGGCGCCGATAACCCCGGCAATCGACAGCATGGTCACGTGGCGCGGTTTGAGCCCCTGTTCGAGGCCATTAGAGCTTTGGGTACTGCTCATTAAAACTACCTTTGTAAGGAGAAGCGAATGCGTGCATCCCGTTCGGCAATCCTTCTCGTAAAAAGAAGCCAACGGGGCGTTCTGGATTCTGCACGCAATAATTGCGCCAAAATATTTCAAAACCCTCTAACCCGGCGATCTCGCTTAGACCGGACAGTCATCGCAACCCATTGAATTTAATGGCACTTCGCCAGAGCGTTACCCTGCCACCCACTTTGTGGGGTGAATCAGCGCACCGGAAACACACCTGAAAATGGCTCCGCGCACATTAAAAGTGCACAAGCGGTGCATTTGGCCGGATAGCGCTTCCAACACCCTGTCAAAGCTGGCAACATCGCGCCTTTTTTTGCGGCAGCCACCGCGCTTTTTATCGACAGGCAAGGTTCAAACGGCTGTTCGGTTGTTGATGGGGCGACAGTCTGCTGCGCCGATGCGACAACCTGCCACGCACCAGCCGTTTACCGTCCGTAGCGCTGTTGGCTGCCATTGAAACGCTATGCTAGGTTGGCCGCCTCGCCAGGAAGGCCGCCAACAGCAGGAGCGCAACATATATGAGGAACGCACATGGCTGAGGCCGCGCCCGCGCTTGAAATCCGCAACTTGCACAAACGCTACGGTTCGCTGGAGGTGCTCAAAGGCATCTCGCTGACCGCCCGCGACGGCGATGTGATCTCGATCCTGGGTTCCTCCGGCTCCGGCAAGTCCACGTTCCTGCGGTGCATCAACCTGCTGGAAAACCCGCACCAGGGCCAGATCCTGGTCGCCGGCGAAGAACTCAAGCTCAAGGCCGCGAAGAACGGTGAACTGGTGGCCGCCGACGGCAAGCAGATCAATCGCCTGCGTAGCGAAATCGGTTTTGTGTTTCAAAACTTTAATCTGTGGCCGCACATGAGCGTGCTCGACAACATCATCGAAGCCCCGCGCCGCGTGCTCGGCCAGAGCAAGGCCGAAGCCATCGAAGTGGCCGAAGCCCTGCTGGCCAAGGTCGGCATCGCCGACAAGCGCCATGCCTACCCGGCGCAGTTGTCCGGCGGCCAGCAACAACGCGCGGCCATCGCCCGCACCCTGGCCATGCAGCCCAAGGTCATCCTGTTCGACGAGCCCACCTCGGCGCTTGACCCGGAAATGGTCCAGGAAGTACTTAATGTCATCCGCGCGCTAGCCGAAGAAGGCCGCACCATGCTGCTCGTGACCCACGAAATGGGCTTCGCCCGTCAGGTCTCCAGCGAAGTGGTATTCCTCCACCAGGGCCTGGTAGAAGAGCAAGGATCGCCACAGCAGGTGTTCGAAAACCCGCTTTCGGCGCGCTGCAAACAATTCATGTCCAGCAACCGCTAACGGAGCTACCCACATGCAGAACTACAAAAAGGTCTTCCTGGCTGCCGCCGTCACCCTGGCGTTCAGCGCCGGTGCCATGGCCGAAACCCTGAAGATGGGCATCGAAGCGGCTTACCCGCCGTTCAACAATAAAGATGCCAGTGGCAATGTCGTCGGCTTCGACAAAGAGATCGGCGACGCCCTGTGCGCCAAGATGAAAGTCGAGTGCACCGTCGTGACCTCCGACTGGGACGGCATCATCCCGGCCCTGAACGCCAAGAAGTTCGACTTCCTGATCTCCTCGATGTCGATCACCGACGAACGCAAGCAAGCGGTGGACTTCACCGACCCGTACTACTCCAACAAGCTGCAGTTCATCGCCAAGAAAGACATCGACTTCAAAACCGACAAGGCGGCGCTCAAAGGCAAGATCATCGGCGCCCAGCGCGCGACCCTGGCCGGCACCTTCCTGGAAGACCACTATGGTGACGACATCACCATCAAGCTCTACGACACCCAGGAAAACGCCTACCTCGACCTGACTTCCGGTCGTCTGGACGGGATCCTGGCCGACAAGTATGTCAACTACGAATGGCTGAAAAGCGACGCCGGCCGTAGCTACGAGTTCAAGGGCGACCCGGTGGAAGAAAGCGACAAGATCGGTATTGCCGTGCGCAAGAAGGACCCGATCCGCGAGAAGCTGAACACTGCGCTCAAAGAAATCGTCGCTGACGGCACCTACAAGAAGATCAACGACAAGTACTTCCCGTTCAGCATCTATTGATACTGACCTGCCTGACCGGCGCCTGATGGCGCCGGTTCTCGGCCTTGCCTGCCGCGATTTGAAAAGAAATCCATGATTATCGACCTCTACGGATTCGGCCCGGCGCTCGCCGCTGGCGCGCTGATGACTGTGAAACTGGCACTCTCGGCCCTGAGCCTGGGGCTGGTGCTCGGTCTGCTCGGCGCCTTGGCCAAGACTTCCCCGTACAAGCCGCTGCAATGGCTTGGCGGCACTTATTCGACCCTGGTTCGCGGCATCCCGGAATTGCTCTGGGTGCTGTTGATCTACTTCGGCACGGTCAACCTGATGCGTGCCCTGGGCGAGTTCTTCGGCAACCCCGACCTTGAACTCAACGCCTTCGCCGCTGGCGTCATTGCGCTGGGCCTGTGCTTCGGCGCCTACGCCACGGAAGTGTTTCGCGGCGCGATCCTCGCCATCCCGAAAGGCCATCGTGAAGCCGGCGTGGCCCTGGGCCTGTCGAAGTGGCGCATCTTCACCAAGCTGATCATGCCGCAGATGTGGCGCATCGCCCTGCCCGGCTTGGGCAACCTGTTCATGATCCTGATGAAAGACACCGCGCTGGTGTCGGTGATCGGCCTGGAAGAAATCATGCGCCATGCGCAAATCGGCGTGACCGTGTCCAAGCAGCCGTTCACCTTCTATATGGTGGCCGCGTTCATGTACCTGAGCCTGACGGTGCTGGCGATGACCGGCATGCACTTCCTGGAAAAACGTGCCGCTCGCGGCTTCGCGAGGAGCACCCAATGAACTGGGAAGTCATCATCAAATGGCTGCCGAAACTGGCCCAGGGCGCAACCCTGACCCTGGAACTGGTGGCCATCGCCGTGATCGCCGGATTGCTGCTGGCCATTCCACTGGGCATCGCCCGCTCGTCGCGCCTGTGGTGGGTGCGGGCATTTCCCTACGGCTACATCTTCTTTTTCCGTGGCACGCCGTTGCTGGTTCAACTGTTCCTCGTCTACTACGGCCTGGCGCAGTTCGACGCGATCCGTAACAGTTCGATGTGGCCGTACCTGCGCGATCCGTTCTGGTGCGCCACGGCGACCATGACCCTGCACACTGCAGCCTACATTGCGGAAATCCTGCGGGGCGCCATCCAGGCGATTCCACCGGGCGAGATCGAAGCGGCACGGGCGCTGGGCATGTCCAGACCCAAGGCGCTGTTCTACATCATCCTGCCGCGCGCCGCGCGCATCGGCCTGCCCGCCTACAGCAACGAAGTGATCCTGATGCTCAAGGCCAGCGCCCTGGCCAGCACCGTGACGTTGCTGGAACTGACCGGCATGGCCCGCACCATCATTGCCCGGACCTACCTGCCGGTGGAGATCTTCTTCGCCGCGGGCATGTTCTACCTGGTGATGGCCTACGTGCTGGTGCGCGGCTTCAAGCTGCTGGAGCGCTGGTTGCGCGTCGATGCCTGCCAAGGGCGTTGATTCCCACGTGTTGACGGGCGAGGCCCTGCTCGCCCGTTTCACAGCGCTGGATGCTTTTCTGACAGAGCATCAGGCACTGTGGAAACCCCGGCCGTTTACTCATCTACAGCTACCTTGGGAAGCGTCCTACCCTGCTCTGGCCGCATGGCTACGCGAGCGAACGCTGGAAGACGCGGAAAACGCACACAACCAACCTGCCCTCCTGAATGCACCGGAGCCCTTTGCTTCCTTGGCCAGGATGTCTGTTGCCTTGAGTGCCGTGGATGAATTGCCCGCACGCGCGCTCGAAGCGGCCGGCCATCGATTGAACGTCGATGTACCGGGGCGCAAATGGCAGCAGATCGAAGCCTTCGCCAGTCGATTGCAGTTTTCCGAAGCACCGCAGCATTGGCTGGACTGGTGCTCAGGCAAAGGGCATTTGGGCCGCCGCCTGCTGCAACCGGGGCAACAACTGACGTGCCTGGAATACGACCCGGTACTGGTAACCAGCGGCCAGGCACTCAGCCAACACCATCACCTGCATGCTCTGCATATCGAACAGGATGTGCTCGCGGCAGACGCAGCTCGCCTACTGAGTGCGCATCACACGCCCGTCGCGCTTCACGCCTGCGGTGATTTGCATGTGCGGTTGATTCAACTCGCCAGCGCCACGGGCTGCAAACAGCTCGCCATTGCGCCGTGCTGCTACAACCGGATCAGTCTTGCCCAATACTCGCCGATTTCCTCGGTCACCAAAGGCTCCAGCCTACAGCTTTCCCTCGACGACCTCGCGTTGCCCATGAGCGAAACCGTTACCGCCGGCGCCCGCGTGCGACGTCAACGCGACACCTCCATGGCCCGACGATTGGGCTTCGACTTGCTGCAACGGCAACTGCGTGGCCTGGACGAGTACCTGCCAACCCCTTCCCTGCCCAGCGCCTGGCTGGACAAACCCTTCACCGATTACTGCCATCACTTGGCCGCACTCAAGAAGTTATCCACAATCGGCCCGCAAGATTGGCCAAGTCTCGAAGCTGCCGGCTGGCAGCGACTGGCCGAAGTGCGCAACCTTGAACTACTGCGCGGACTTTTCCGACGCCCGCTGGAGCTTTGGTTGGTCCTTGACCGGGCACTTTTCCTCGCCGAGCAGGGCTACAGCGTCCGCGTCGGCACCTTCTGCGAAACCCCGCTCACGCCGCGTAATTTCCTGCTCCTGGCCGAACGCGCCTAAACGCATCCGACCTGTGGATAACTCTGTTGATGGAATTATCATGGATCCAATATTCATGCCAGTTTCAGGGCAAAAACCGCACTGTTCATTTTTTGTACACCCACATAAAAAATCGAAAAAACAGGCATTTGCGGACAAATGAGAACAGATCCACAAAATCGGCCTAAACCCAGTGCGCCGCCAATTGCAATGTGCATAAGCATTTAATCAAAACGACATAAACGCCTAATCCCGGACCGCAGACAGGGGAAATTGCACCCTTTCATCACTCTTGATATACACACAGGCAAGGGCGCCGGCAGCGCGGCCACGAACAAGAACATTCCTCCGACAGGATGCGCCAGTGACGTTCATTTCCTACGCACAGAATTTCGAAGACATACGCCTGTGGCGCGCCCTCAAAACCGTCGAGAACGGCTTCTACATCGACGTTGGGGCAAATGATCCCACCCA
This sequence comes from Pseudomonas sp. GL-R-26, assembly GCF_019947365.1. Lineage (NCBI taxonomy): Bacteria > Pseudomonadati > Pseudomonadota > Gammaproteobacteria > Pseudomonadales > Pseudomonadaceae > Pseudomonas > Pseudomonas sp. GL-R-26. Next base: position 256,555 of record NZ_JAGYGI010000002.1, read on the forward strand.
TGACTCTGTCACCAGGGCGTTCTACGACAACGGCTGGACCGGCATCAACGTCGAACCGATGCCCAACTACTACGAAGCCCTGTGCCAGCAACGTCCCAAAGACACCAACCTGCAATGCGCGGCCGGGGAAAGCGCTGACGACCTGACCTTCTACGGCATCGCCGGCACCGGCCTCTCGACCCTCGAGCCGGCCATGGCCAAACTGCACAAAGACGCCGGCATGGACGTGCGCAGTCAAACGATCAAGTCCCGCACCCTGACCTCCATCTGCGAAGAACACGCCCTGGGCCGCGCCATTCACTTCCTGAAAATCGATGTCGAAGGCCACGAAGAAACCGTCCTGCGCGGCATGGACTTCAGCCAATGGCGGCCATGGGTGATCCTCATCGAAACCCCTTGGGCCCGCGACCAGGCCTGGGAAACCCTCGTCACCGACGCCGGCTACCACTCCATCCTGTTCGACGGCATCAACACCTACTACCTCGCCGAAGAACACCTGAACCTCAAACCCGCCTTCGACATCCCGCCGTGCAACCTGGACGAGTTCCAGTTCTGCAAAGGCCACAACTTCAGCCACCCCGTCAGCGACGCCGAACACCAACTCGCCGCCGCCCTGCAACGCGCCGAACAGGCCGAAGCACAGCTGCGCGCGATGCAAAACAGTCGAACCTGGCAAGCCATTCAGAAACTCAAGAAAACCCTGCTGCGCACCTGACCTGAAGCCCGAACAAAAATAGTCAAAATTCAGGGGTTTACAGAAGCCAGCCAATCGCTATAATCGTCGCCCTGACACGCCGGTATAGCTCAGATGGTAGAGCAACTGACTTGTAATCAGTAGGTCCCGGGTTCGATTCCTGGTGCCGGCACCACATTAGGCTCCATTGCATTCCACTGAATGCTCTGGAAGCCCCGAAAACCCGCCCTTTGGCGGGTTTTTTCGTTCCAGGACCCTCTGTCGGGATCCAACAAAATCCCCCTTCCCCGAGGGTATGTTAGGGGTACTGCGATTTTCCGGTCAGGAGCGCGTACCCCTATGCCACGTCTAGCGATCCCCCTCAGCGACCTGCAATGCCGCACCGCCAAAACCCGCGAACGCGCCTACAAGCTGTTCGACGGCGGAGGCATGTACCTTTTCGTCAAACCCAATGGCGTGAAGACCTGGCGCTTGAAGTACACCAAGCCCAGCGGCAAGGAAGGTACGCTCATCATCGGCAATTACCCCATCGTTACCCTTTCCGTCGCACGACGTAAGCGAGACGAAGCCAAGGCGTTGCTGCTCGACAACCTCGACCCAATGGAAGAAAAGAAGAAGGCCAAGATCGTAGCCCAGCGGGCGGCACTGCTTTTCGAAACCGTTGCTCTGGAGTGGCACGCCGACATGTCCCGTCGCTGGACCGAAGGACACGCAAAAACCGTGATGAGCCGACTGCGTACCCACGTCTTCCCGTTGATCGGCCAACGACCCATCGCTGAACTCGATACCCACGACCTGCTAGAGATCACCCAGCGCATCAAGGAACGCGGCACCATGGATGTGGCGCTCAGGGTGCAGAACTACTTATCCACTATCATGCGCGGTGCCAAAAGGGCTCGGCAAATCACCATGAACCCTGCGCTGGATCTGGCAGGCTCGATTCACGCACCGCGTACAGTCCACCGCCCTGCCCTCTCCCTCAATCGCCTGCCCGAACTGCTACACCGCATCGACAACTACCATGGTCGCGAATTGACCCGCCTCGCCGTCCTGTTGACGTTGCATGTATTCGTCCGCTCTAGCGAACTGCGCTTCGCCCGATGGAGTGAGTTCGACCTCCAACGCGCCATGTGGGAAATCCCCGATACGCGCGCACCGATTGAAGGGGTACGCAACTCCACACGGGGGACCAAGATGAACGGCGACATTCAAATGGTTCCGCTATCGCCGCAGGTCATCGAAATACTGGAGCGCCTGCGTAGCCTCAGTCGCTTTTCAGAGTTGGTGCTACCGGGCGACCACAAGTACTGGAAGCCCATGTCCGAGAACACGGTTAACTCTGTGCTGCGCAACGTGGGCTATGACACCGCCAAGGATGTGTGCGGCCATGGCTTCAGAACCATGGCCTGTAGCGCCTTGCTGGAGTCAGGACTGTGGACAGACGCCGCCATCGAGCGGCAAATGAGCCACAAGGAACGTAACCGCGTGCGCGCCGCCTATATCCACAAGGCCGAATTCCTCGAACAGCGCAGGCTGATCATGGCGTGGTGGAGCAACTACATCGACGCCAACCGCCAGGGGCATGTGACACCCCACGAATTCGCTCACCCAGTCGGCGACAACATCACGGCCCTACAAAATAGCCGTGGCGCATCCAAACGTGGGTAAGCCTGTGAGATCACCGTTGTCCGCCCTTCCACGCGGGTCCATCCAAGCGGGGCTGCAAAGCCGCCCTGCTTGGATGGACCTCATTTAAAAAATATAAAACCTATGCAAACTGTCTGTGGAAAACTACTGATTTCCACTGGTGGATAATTTCATCCACAGCCGCAGAATCCCCGAAAATTCGAGCCTTGACCCAAATTATCCACAGGCGTAGAAAAGATCGGGCAAAGCGCTGTCGTTGACAGCAACCCCAGGTAGCCAGAACCTTTGAGGCTACGCCACACCGTGGTGGTTCTCCCAAAGTGCGATTAGCGTCCGGCGGCTCGCACGGTCACTCACCGAGTGATGGATGCCTACTTCAGATCGTTGCCATTGCGGCAAATACATCCCCCTACCCAGCTGCCCTGCAGCAACCTATCCGCTTGGCCATTTCACTGCGCCAACCTGCGCCCGTCTCTTTCTCCCGGAAAGAGACGGGCGCTCCTACCACTGCTGCAGCCCACCTCGTACAAGGCATCGCGGCATTCCCCCTCGTGACAATCGGCGTGACAAACACCGAAGTCACCAGCAACAGCAATGCCGATGATGGTGCCGCAGCCCACGGAATGGACTGCACCTGACTGACAGTCAGGCACGCCCCGGTCATCGCATCGCTGCCTTCACCCGGCTCAGGATCACGCGGCGTTGGTCTCGTCAGCCAGCGCAGCCTCCACCCGCCCACTTCCTCGGAAGTGCTCAGGGGGCCAGATCATGAGATGCCCAAGCTCCCGGTCGTAAAGAGCCGCCAGTCCCGCGTTAGTGGACAACCCTCACAGGCCGCAGGGGCCTTGATCCCTGATAACACTCAACATCCGTGGCGGGATGACGTGGGGATGGTTTTAAAAGTTTGGCTTCGAGAGGAGTTCGATCATGGCACTGGTAGGCAGGCGAGATGGACGCAATTTTGGCTATGGGCGGCAATTGAGCTATGCCGGGTATCTGCGCAAACAAGTTGAACATGGTGAGCTTGCCATCGCGACTGCGCAAAACCGATTGTCCAGCGTCAACCGAACCATAGCCGCGCTTCGCGGCGATCAGTATGTGAAAGTGCCGAGCGCGAGTAAGGCGCTGGGAATGCGGCGCACAAGTGTCCGCACAGCATCTCCGCAGGGCCAAGACCGCGAACAGGTGACGCGGATCGTAGAGGTGCTTTGCGAAAACCAGCAGCCGCGCGCCGCGGCCATCGCTCAGTTAGCGCGAGCCACCGGTATGCGCTTGCGCGAGGCGATTTTGGCCGACCTTCCGCGTCTAAAACGGGAAGCCAAGATCAACATCCAGGACGGCACCAAAGGTGGCCGTTCAGGCGCGTCAGCACCTCGTTGGATTACGGTAAATGATCATATTCGTGACGCCCTGAGGTTTGCCGAAAAGGTCTCGCCCGACGATAGCCGCAACCTGCTTGCACCGAACGAACGCTACCTCGATTTCTTGCAGGGAGTCGTCCGCCCCGCACGGGACATCCTGCATCAGCACAACCTCAAAGGCTTCCACGAATTGCGCGCGGCTTACGCCTGCGAACGCTATGAGCAGATCACCTGTCACCTAGCGCCTATCAACGGCGGCAGATGCAGCCAACTAGATCTGCGATTTGACCGAGAGGCACGCTCACAAATCAGTTATGAACTGGGGCATGGTCGAATCGACGTGATATCGGCCTACATTGGTGGTCGACAATGAGCAAGCCATTCGATATAGAGCTGTTCCTAGCGGGCGTACTCACCGGGTCGCATACCACGCGCCAGCGTCACCTTCGCCAAGCGAAGGCTATTCAAGCGGAGATATCTAAGCGCTGGAACAAAGATAATCCATGGACTTGGCAGCGAAAGCATCTCGCATGGTTTCTAAACCGTCACATGAACCAGCACGCTGAATCGACACGCTACTACTATCTGCTGACCGTGCATTTACTCACTCTTCGCTTAGGAAAACCCTGGCAATTCAACCTGGAGGCGAAGGGCAACAACCGGCCAGAAGCAGCTGTTCGGCTTCACATTTCGCAAAGACCCAAGGTGCCCATCCTCGCTCCTAAGTAAGCAGCTGTCCCTGGCTGCCGTACTATTGCGTCAAATACCGAGGTTGCCTTGGCCACCGCAGTAAGGGCACAAGTACACTGCGAATAGCGCCCCCCCCAAGACGAGATCGCCTTCAACGGCGGCATGTATGCGCATTGATAAGCTAGCGTGGCGTCGTAGCACCAATCTGCATCGCAATTCCGCATAACATGGCATCATTGCCATACCAGCCGCGAAACGTTAACAGTCCTTTACGAGAAAAAAAGATGGAATACGCTACATTCCTTGCAGACCTCAGCAAACTCACCTCTATTAGCAGTAGTACAATCACCTACGACAAGGAAATTAGTGCCGACGTACATCCTACAAATTTTTTGGTCCGAACCTTTTTCGACTCCAATCTGGATATCGCTCCTCTCATCATAGTCTCGGAACCGACTTCTCTTCATTACCATGTAGTTCATAACGCATCCGAGCGTTTGGCTGCAGAATTTTTCCCCTTTATACAAAAAGTCAAAAGTCAAGAAGCCAGTTTAGAGAAATTTGCTAATATCTCTAAGTTTATGGCTTCCGTATCTCAACATGGAATGCAGCACTTGCCGTTCATCGCTGCTAAACCTAGTCTCAGCCCGGTACAGTCCGCCGTAATGGCCACCGAAACCATTATCGAAGGATGGGATACATTGTCGGACCATCTCAAAATCAAAAAGAATTTTAGAAAGTTTCTTTCGCTGCTCGAAAGAAGTCTAATTTTGGAGTGTTCCAACTTAGATCGGGAAGTATTATCCCTTGTGACATACGAGTCAGGAAACAGAAAGGATATATTTATAAATATCGACAAAGCCCAGATCGAGTCACGATTAAATATTAAAATTTGGTAACTTTACCAGGACCGCAACGAAAAACACGATCCTATGCAATTTTTAGAGCTGCTGACCAACCAAGCGCTGGCAGATTTTACGTAGCAACGCAGACTACAAAACGGTGCACACGTTTTCACACAGCCTGGGTCGATAGCTGCCTGCCAGGAAGGACTGTTTTCGACCTCAAGCGGTAATTTTCCACGATTCGCGTTGACTCGACAGGCATCCCCCTGAACGGCTCCCACCACCGCCTCGCTCCCAATCGTAGTTCGATTCTTTGCCAAGCAGCATCGCATACTGAAAGCGTTGTTACGTAATATCTGCCAGCATTTGGTTAGTTGGCAGACCTTAAATCTACATAGGAATGGGATTTTCGCTCCTGCTCCGACTATCAAACGTGCTCTAAAACGTTTTCACACAGCCCGGACCGATGGCTGCCGGTTAGATAAGGTCCAATCCCTTCACTCGAGCCCGGCCGTGTTTGATATGACCTGCGTTTCGCTGATCGCGTGAAGCGCTCCCCGCACGCTCTCACCTACCTTTGCAGCATTTTTAATGCTCAGCCCACAGAGTTGGCTCCGTGCCTGCCGCATCGAAGTCTTAGCCGGCGGTGCCACGATCTACTTCATACGGGCTCAGGCAGCGAAACGTAGAAGCCTTCAACAAGGTCAACGGCAACCCGGTCACACTGTACCAAGTCGTGCAAAACCACCTCGGAGAGTTCAGCTCACACCAGGTGTTCGAATTGCAAAAAATGACCCGCCTAGAACCCCTGACCGACATGCAGTGCACCGCAAAAACCTTTTACCTGTGGCACCACGCCTTGACTCTCAGTGAGTCGGCGAAAATATGGTTGCGTTGTACGTCGATTCTAATATAGCGTATTGCCACTGCTTTTTTTCAAGGTTTCAAAAGTAGATAAGTTGATATTCAGATTTTAATCTTCGTTTCACAGGGCAGATAGTGTGAAAGTATTATGAATAAAGATTCGTTTGTTTTAGTGTCAAAGCTTGTGCTTAAGCAGCCTTGGTTGATACCTAAGCTGGACGATCTTTATGAAATTTTGTATTTCGACTGCTCAGAAGAGATGTCGAGAAACTTGATTTATGAGTTGTTAGATAGATTTCTGTATGTTGATACAGCAATGCATCATGCGCACATGCTTGATCTGGCTCTTGAAATTGTATCGGAGCCAGGTATCAGCGATGAAAACACTCAGGTTGTGGCGATGTCTGCGGACTGGAATGCAGATAGCTCGCTGGAGATTATTTATAATCTTAAGCCATTGATGGAAGGGCATGGTTGGAGAAAGTACTCCCTCATCAATCGATATACCCATGCGCTAAAGACATATAATGCTACAGGGCAAAATAATATTATTCTGGTTGATGACTTTATTGGGTCTGGTCAAACAGTGCTTGGTCGGATCAAGACAATTAAGGCTCAGTTCGATGGCTCTAACATTACTGATTATACAATTAGGGTTAAAGCGCTGTCGTCTACTCAAGCTGGGTTGGATAATCTTATTGCATCAGGAGTTCATGTTACAGCTCAAAAAATAATAAAAAAGGGTATTGATGACTTTTATGACGCTCCCACCGCTGCTGAGCATAGGGCTCGGATGCTGGCTATAGAGTCATTGCTGTCTCCTCGCTATATATCCGGAGGAGAGGAAAGAGAAATGCCAAGCTTGGGTTATAATGGAGCACAAGCTGTTTACTGTCGAGAGAACGCCAATACTCCAAATAGTGTATTCCCTGTGTTTTGGTGGCCATTCAAGGCAGATGGGGCTGAGCGAAAAGTAGTGCTCGTTAGAGCTATGGGGGATGCATGAGTAGTGATCGCATTGATACTTACTGCCCAACAATGACTGACTTGAAGATACTTAATATACTATTGTCTTCGTCTGGAGCTCTTGATTCATTTACAATTTTCAGGCGAAGTAAGTTTGGGTTGAAATTGTTTTTTGAGCGTTATTCAAAGCTCTTATACTTGTCATTTGTTAGTGAAGAAGACGGTGTAGCAAGGCTTACTGCTGCAGGTAGGGCTTTGATAAAATATAATTTGCCTCGGCTGGGCAATGTTAAAAGGCAATGGCGTGAGGCCCCGGAGAGATTCATCGGGACACGCCTACGAGATGGTGAATTTTATATCCCGAATCTTGAGCTATTAAGTATTGGTACCTTTCCAGGTTGATTTTTTTATGTATAATTAAAGTGCCTGCAGAGGCTAGTACGTAGGAGTGTAGTCGCTCCCCGGGTCAGGTTCCCGATAACCAAGAATCATGCGCTCAGCGGTGAAGCATGCTGAACGCATGATGCTTACAAAACGCTTCGCGTTTTGACGCAGTAATCTCCAGCGAGAATTCCGCTTCGCGCAATTATCACTGGAGATTATCTGACCATGCTAAAGTATAGAAGGTAGCCTCTGTAGGTTCTTATGAATGAAGCTGTTGTTAAAACTTGGCGTAAGCATTTTGAACGACGCGGGATCTCGCGCGAGTTAATAGAATCTTATCTGCCATACATACAGAAGCTTTGCAAAACGTCCTCTCCGGTTATTTTTGAGTTTGAGCATTTATCGCTCCTAATTGGCGTTGAGCAACATGAGTTGCGTAAGATGGTTAACGCACCTCATGCGTTTTATCGCTCGTTTCAAATAAAGAAGCGCTCTGGAGGTTTGCGTAAAATTTGCGCCCCCTACCCATCAATGTTGATGTGCCAAGATTGGATATATAACAATATTCTTATAAATAAGCCGGTGCACTCAGCTGCGCACGGATTTGTCCCTGGCCGATCTATTTTTAGCAATGCTTCGGCGCACTTGAACTCGAAGTGTTTAATGAAGATGGATTTGAAAGACTTTTTTCCGTCCATTCCGATTAATTGGGTCGTGAACTATTTTTTAAGCTTGGGATATGCTGATAATGTTTCATTTTACTTAGCCGCCCTATGTTGTAGTGAAGGTCGGTTGGTTCAAGGCTCATCAACTAGTCCATACCTTACAAATATATTATTGAAAAATCTGGATGAGCGAATTTCGTTACTTGCAAAATCCTATAATTTGAATTTCACTCGATATGCTGATGATTTAACTTTTTCTGGTGAATATATCCCGCACAAGCTGATCGGTGTTGTGACGAAAATAATTGTCCAGTATGGTTTAGCTGTAAATGATAAAAAAACCAGGCTTCAGATTGGTTCGAATCAAAGAATTGTAACTGGTCTCTCTGTGGCAGGCAGCATGTTAGCAGTGCCAAGAACATTTAAAAGAGATTTAAAGTTGGAGCTTCACTTTATTAAAAAGTATGGATATGGCTCTCATGTCTCTAAAATGAAAATTCGCAATCCTTATTATATTGAATCATTAATAGGCAAATTGAATTTTTGGTTGCAGGTGGAACCGTCAAATATGGATGCCTTATCGGGGATTAAATTGCTGAAAGGGATTCAGCAAGGTGAAATTTCACTGCTTCAGCGCTCTGTGGGGGATAGTGATCAGTTAAATCTTCATGCTTGACTCTGACTTTTGATTTTTTCGTCAAGAAGGAGAAGACATTAGTTCTTGGGCGTTTCCTACCTACAGCAATATCGTCGCAAAGACAAAACTGGTCAAGCCGTACGTATTGCTCATCCCTCACGAGCATCTCGACTCTTACATAGATGTAGAGAGCAAGGTTGCAGTCAAAGGCTTTGAAAACAACGGCGAAGCTCCTAACTAATACGACCCTGCTCACGTGGCATATGAGCAGGGCATTGGCCCGACTTCATGTGAGCTTATCAGTAACCGAGCCCAAGGTGATTCCGCCCACCAGCTATAGATATTTCATCGGTCACAGCTTGGATAGATTCAACACTATCATCCCACTGGACACCCTCCCCCTTTAACTTATCGATAAGATGATTTACCGATTGTGCCTTATAGAGGAGATTGCGGAGCATAATAGCTATATTAATAAACTTATCACTGAACGAAGCATAACTAAGAGAGATAATCTGCTGATTACCGAAATAGTCATCCCATACAGTTCTTGATGTGCACTGCGCTAGAGCATTAAGTTTTAATTCGTCTAGCGATGTATACTTGCCCTCCAAAGCCAAGAAATACAAAGCTTCTTCAGGACGTTCGAATGCCATGAATATGATAAATTGCTCTCCATGCCTGGAAATTGACATAAGACTATCATAAGTCTTTCGAATTACATTCTCTAGAAATTTTCCATGCTCAACAAGAACAGAATCCCTAGCAAAAGACTCTACCTCTAGAACGGCCTTAGCATGAATATAGTACAACAGCGTGTTGATATAAATATCACAATCTGCTTTTAGCTCAAGAACATAGGATTGAATTTCATCGATATTTTTATCGTAAAAGGCTGGATATCGATCACCGATCCTTATTTGCAGTTCGGCAATGAGGGCGCTTGATTTTTCACTGACCTTTTCAGCCCTAGCCATCAGGATAGATTCTTTCCTATAGCTTTTTGACTCTCTCCAAAAATTGTGCAGGTCGTTATAACTTGCCAACAGCGCCCGATTACCAGTTTGATGATGCAGCTTGTGCAGTACATCAATTAAAGGGGAAAAATCCATCAGTACGTTGATATTGTTTATAGGGCGAATGAGCGAGAAGAACTCAGGAATTGAGTAGCCTTCGGACAAATAGCCGAGTTGCCCATTTTTTTTCCGAGCAGCGATCATCAGCTTAGATTCAGACATGCTCCCTCCCCTTAAGATTTGGTCCCCCCCGCAGAAGCCTACAGAGGGCATAAGTTAAGCACGTGCTCCACGCTGCTTAAGAGAACCACTCACTGGATGCGAATGTGGCTCATTAGGAAATTTTTTAACTTTGGTTTTGTCAGTCGCGAACGTCCACTTTTTCGAAAGCTGCCTATAAGGAAGGGAAGCAATCGACAAAATGGCCGATAAATATATAGGCTAGTAGCCATTTTGAAAACTTCTCATTTTTTGTCGACGCCGGTCAGCGTCTATGACTCCCACTATCCTAATTTTACCTCGTATTCACGGCCAGTTGCTTTCATTCCATTGCTGGTGTGCAGGGTCGAAGCTGCCCACCCTCTACCTTCGGAGTCCTCGGAGATGAAGGGCAAGCCAGCACTCTCTAAATTGTCCCGTGTCATGTACCTAACTCGGCACTGTCAGACCGGCCCGTAGCATTCGAGATTCCCGAGAAAGAGTATTTTTGTGCCACGTACTTCGCCGAATTCTCGATATACGGAAAGACAGTACTCTCGTTGATGTTCAGCAGATCCAACTGACGCAAAATTTCGAATTTATTCGAGACGGAAATTCGCTTCAAGCTGATTTCCTCCGTGCCACTTTCATTGAGCACTGCGTCCAGCCCAAACAGCAAAAATGCTCCGGATTGAGAGGTAATGCGACTATTACTGCGTTTGCCTTTAACACAGAGGATAGTGCGCAGGTGTTCCCGCTTGATACGCGGCTCAAAAAACGACTTCTCTTCTTTGACAAAGTGGATAAGTCGCCGAAGAGTTAGCTGGCCATTGAACTCGTCGATGTCTTCAATGCTATGATCAATGGCGTCCTTATCGACCTTTGGTAGCCGAGCTAAATTCGCAAGACAGCTTGCAGTGTCAGAATCAAAGTACTTAATCTGCTCCCGATCAACTGTCAGGATGATGACCTCCCCTTCAACATTGGGGTTCGATTTGCATGCGAAATACAACGCAATTAAGGGATTCGATGTGATGTCGAGAAGCCGAGTTGGTAGCGAGTAGTGTTGCATGCGTACCAGTCGGTCGAGAGTGTAGTTGTCCTCGTGAAAGTCGATAGAATTCGAGACTAACAGTTCACGATACAGCGTATGTTCGTAGTCCAAGTACAGGTAATTGCCTTGTGCGTCTTTTCTGAACAGTGATGGCTCTAGCTTGTATCGGACACGACTTGAATGGCCGCGATAAAAAACCTCCCTCGCACCCGAATGGACCTGAAACACCTGCTGAATAAACTCGCCCACCGTCGACACCTTGAGTGACGGTGGAGCCTCCGGTAGGGCGTCGACTAATGCTGGCTCTTGTTCCGGTCCAGCCGCCTCACCTGCGCCCAGTAGGCCGCGCTCACGCAACCGTACGAAAAGGTCTTCATCTTTAATCGCCCAATGCGTACGACTCATCTCCCAATCTCTGATGTCCAGCAACGAAGCGATTGGTTTGATAGTTGCGTACGGAATGGGGGGGATATCGCTACTCAGTTCAAATTCAATGCGTATGGAACGTCCTTGCTCCTTGATCGAGCGTAGTATGCCGACCCGAACGTCCTCCTCATCCCCTTCATAAGCGAAGAGGCACGGCCATGACAGGAGAGTTTGGATATGGCTATCCGTCAGAATCGTGAACGCTTCTGCGATCTTGTCGTTTGTGTACTCAAGAAATCGGCTACGGTCATAAAGGTAGAAGCCATGGTCCCAAGCACCGCTGCGCGCCGTAACAAAGAAGTGATACATACTTTCCCTAGTTTTCTATCGTTGTTAATGGCCCCTCAGCCACCCTGCTCTCCCATTACAGACAATCAATCTTATCAAATGCAAGCCTGTAGGAGGGTTAAAGACCGTGCATATAAATGGAGTTTTGATTTCACTACCCATGCTGCACTGGTACGCATGGGTCGACAACATGTCTGACGCCATATGAATCCCCGATTCGATTCCACCGAACGCCATATCTAGCTGATTTATTTATAGTTATTAGTTGGGGTACGCCGAATTTTCCACCGCAATCCAGACGCCCGGAAAACCTGACCTCCCCGAAGCATACCGTTCGTCTGGTGCCGCACCATACAAAACAAAGCCCCTGCAGAAATGCAGGGGCTTCGTTGTTTCCGGGCTTTGAAAAATCGCGTTCAGTGTCCCGCGCTCTGACCACCGTCCACGTGCAGGATTTCGCCGGTGACGAACTTGGCGCCGTCCAGATACACGACCGCTTGTGCAATATCATCGATCTCGCCCATGTGCCCGACCGGGTGCAGATTGCCCAGTGCGGCGTGGGTTTCTTCGCCGTGCATCGGGGTCTTGATGATGCCCGGGCTGACCGCGTTTACCCGGATCCCGCGTTTGGCGTATTCGATGGCCAGGGATTTGGTTGCCGCGTTGAGTCCGCCCTTGGTCAGTGAAGCCAGCACCGATGGCACGCCGTCGATGGCGTGGTCCACCAGGCTGGTGGTGATGTTGACGACGTGGCCGCTGCCCTGTTTTTCCATCTCGGCGATGGCGAGTTGGGTGATGTAGAAGAAGCCATTGACGTTCACCGACAACACATTGGCGTAGTCTTCTGCGGTGTACGCGGTGAACGGCTTGGCGATGAAGATCCCGGCGTTGTTGACCAGGGTGTCGATGCGACCGAAACGGGAAATCGCTTCACGGATGACACGCTGGGCGGTTTCCGGTTCGCCGATGTCACCAGCCACGGTGTGAATGTCCGGATCGGTGGATGGTTTGATCGAGCGCGATGTGGCGACGATCCGGTAACCGAGTTCACGAAAGGCTTTGACCATACCGTCGCCGAGACCTTGGGATGCGCCGGTGATTACGATAACTTTTTTCGAAATGCTCATGATGAAGACCTCTGACAATAAAGAATGGGGTAGAAAATCTGTAATCAGGCTTCGGCCGGGGGGTTCGCCATTTGTCGCAACATCTGTTCGTAGTACTCGACCGATTGCGAACCGGACACCAGGTAGCGACCGTTCAGCACCATGGCTGGGACCGAGTTGATGCCGTGCTGGCGGTAATACATTTCAAGCTCTCGCACTTCACTGGCAAATGCGTCGGACGTCAGCACCTCTCTCGCCCCTGTCGCATCCAGCCCCGCTTCAGTCGCCAGGCGCACCAGCGTCGAGTGATCACTCGGGTTCTGGCCTTCGCTGAAGTAGGCCTGTAGCAGCACCTTCTTCAGCTCGACCTGCCGGCCTTCCTGCAACGCCCACAGCAACAAACGGTGCGCATCGAAGGTGTTGTAGAAATGCGTGCGTTTCTCCAGATCGAACTTGAAGCCGATGGCCTCGCCGCGAGCGATTTGCATGGCCTTGCCGGCGGCGACGTCGTCGGCCGTTCTCCCGTACTTACGCATCAAGTGCTCGACCGCTTGCTCACCTTCGGCCGGCATATCCGGGTTCAACTCGAACGGCTTGTAGGTCAGCTCGACCGAGACTTCCCCGGCCACGTTTTCGATCGCTTGCTCCAGCGCCGTCGCCCCCAGTGCGCACCAGGGGCACACCACATCGGAAATGAAATCGATGGTGACGGAGGACGTCATGACTTCCCCTCCGCCTCGGCCAGTTGCTTGCGGTACTGGGTGGTGGTGATGCCGGCGTAACCCCAGTTATCGGTGTCGACTTCCTCGATCACGATGTGGGTCAGGTCAGGGCGTTTATTGAGGACGCGTTCCAGTGTTTCAGTGATCTCGGCAATGACCTGAGCTTTCTGCTCAGTGGTAACGCCATCGCGGGTGATGCGTACGGTTACGAAAGGCATGAGGGAAACTCCAGTGACCTTCCCGTCGGGATGATGGGAGAGGCGTTGGAGATGAATGTATGGGGTTGGCGGGAGGGGATAAAGGTGGGGGCGGGAACTTCATTCGTTACGTGGCGTAATGAATTAACAAGCCCTGTTGGCCAAGATCGTAGGTTGCGAATCGCCCTGCCCCACGCTAGGCTGCCCACATCGCTGCAAAATCAGCGACCGGGTTTGGCGACCCGACCCAAACAATAGGCGCACAGGCGCCACCATAACGATTGCTGGCGTTTTTTTTCGCTCGTATTTTCCCGTTATGGTAGCTGTGCGCGGGAGACCTTTGGGTCTGCCGGGTTCCTATTGTCCCGGTTCGCCAACCTGCGCACAGCTGCCACCCATAATCGTTTGGCGACGGTTCGTGGCAGTTCCTCAACGATAGGAGCTAGACCATGTATAAAATTGATTCGTCCAAAGTCTGTGTTTTCACGTTCTTTGTACCAACGCCGGCCCTTCGTCGAAGGCATGCAAATACTCAATTCCTCCCAACCAGCGGAGGTGTCCAATGACCAATCCCCAAGATCTGAAAACCATCGGCCTCACCCACTTCTCCTTCCACGCCAACGAACCGCTGTTTCGCGTCAACGCTGGCGTTCCGGTTATCCAGGCGCTCTACCACGCTTCCGATCTACTCCATGTTGCCAAACTGCTCGCATCAGACGCGGCCATGGTTCGCGATACTGATCGGCACGCCTGGGCGTCGCATTTTTTGCAGGATATGAGTAAGGCGATCATCGATGATGTGGTGAAGGTGCTTGATGCACCATGCAACAACCGAGTCAGCAATGTCGCGCCATGATCTGAGCTGCAAGCTTAAAAAAGCCCCGAATCAGCGGTAATGCTGTTCACTTACGGCCGACACTGAACCCGTGGCGAGGGAGCTTGCTCCCGCTTGAGTGCGTAGCACTCACAAAAAATGGCATTGTTGTCACATTTTTGGGGCCGCTACGCAGCCCAGCGGGAGCAAGCTCCCTCGCCACAAAAGTAGGTGTGCCTGAAGCACCGCGCTTAAGTGAACAGCATTACGAATCAGCGGGGCCTTTTTGCTTTTCGATCAAGCTTCGGGGACTCCAAACGCAAAGCGAAAAAAGTCTAAACGCTGGCAGTCCACACATAACGAGTGGGTTGCCATACGGATTGACGTAAGCGCCACTGCTGTCAGAGAATCGAACCAAGAGCGCGAAACCGACTGCCATCAGGTGGCGATAGTCGGCGTTAGGAACCCCGTTGATGACCTGAAAATCAGCGCCCGGGTGAGACCTCTTTTAAAAGCAGCCTTATCGGTTGCTTTTTTATGCCCACAAAAAAGCCCCGAACCAGTCGGGGCTTTTCCTTTCTCAGCCTGTGATCAGGCCTCGATACCACAACCCATCATCAGAAAATATTGATCGGGTAATCCACAAACACACGCACTTCGTTGCCGCTGACGTTGTACTCGCTCGACTTCTGCGACACGCGCAGGACCGAGCTGCGCAGTTTCACGCTGAGGTCTTTGGCCGGGCCGCTTTGGACGACGTATTTGATCTGGTTGAAGATCTCGCGCTCGGTGCCACCTTCGCTGGTGGACGTGGTGATGTTGTCGCCGCGCACGTAGGCCACGTTGTAGCTCAGGCCCGGTACACCGAAGGTGCTGAAGTCCAGGCCGTAGCCCACTTGCCAGCTGCGTTCGTCTTCGGCGTTGAAGTCGGACCAGTAGGAGTTCGCCAGGTAGATGGTGTTGCCACCGTCGCCGACGCGACCCTGGTCTTTCTGGTAGCCGCCGTAGGCGTAGCCCAGGTTGCTGTCGCCCGTGCTGCGCTGGTGTGCGAGGGTGAACGAGTGCGGGCCGGTGATGAAGGTGGCCGCCAGGCTCCAGATCTTGTTGTCGTCGCCGGTGATACCGTTTTCGCCGACGTAGGAGTCTTCCAGCTTGGTGCGGTAGCCGTTGAAGTCCAGGGTCAGGGACTGATCCTTGTCGATCGGGAACACGTAGTTGGCGTTCACGTATTGCTTCTTCAGCACGTCTTCGACGTCGGAAGCGTACAGCGCGGCCTTGAATTGCTCGGTGAACTGGTAGCTACCGCCCAGTACGTTGATCGATTTCAAGCCACCGCTGTCACGGCCTTCGGCGCTTTTGCGCGATTCGGCGGTGAAGCGCCCGGCGTCCAGTTGCAGGCCTTTGATCTCTTTGGAGGTGATCAAGGTGCCGGTGTAGCTTTCCGGCAGCAGGCGCGAGTTGTCGTAGTTCAGCACCGGCAGGGCCGGCATCTGGTCGCCGTAGGTCAGGGTGGTGCTGGACAGGCGGAACTTGATTGCTGCGCCGCCCTTGGACAGATCGTCCGCCGGCTGGCCACTGTCGCCCTTCTTGAAGAAATCGATGCCTTGCGCGCCGCTACGGTCTTCGCTGCGCTCCAGGTTCAGTGCGTACAACCCGAAAGCGTCCACACCCACACCGACGGTGCCTTGGGTGAAGCCGGACGAGAACGTGCCAATGGCCGCCTGGCCCCACTCGGACTTATCCGGGTTGCCGTCTTTGTAGTCACGGTTCATGTAAGCATTGCGCAGCAGCACTTTGAGGCTGCTGTCTTCAACAAAACCCTTGGATTCGGCCTGGTCGTTCGCCATGGCCTGTGTCGCACTCAACATCCCCAGAGCGATCAGGCTGATTCGCTTGTTCAACATTTTGTTCTTTTCCTTATTTCCGGTTGATACGCGCTGTGTCGAACGGCCGAAACGGCGCTATCGCGCTCTTTTTTCATGACGAAAACAAAAAGGCCCGCCCACGATTTCTCGCGGCGGGCCTTTTTATAATTTTTGATCGTGGCGGTCGGCCACAGGCGTTGGGCCGAATCGTAGCTGCGTCCTTAACGATGTGTCAATTTCATGAATCGTCTGAAAACAGGCGAAAACCGTCTAAGAAATTGCTTTACGCGGCAGGAATATTCAATCCGTGCAGCCATCGAGGCCACAGGCTGCTACGGAAATGGATGACCCCTGATCGGGCAGCGACTGCCCCAGCCACTGCGCAAAAGCCTGGGGTTTGCCCAGCCATGGCCCGATATCGATCAGGGTGAATTGGTCATCGTGCTCAAGCGCCAGGGTCGGAAAACCCTGCCCGCCGACCTTGGCCAATAGAGCCCGGCTGTTCCTGATATGGTCTTCGGTGTCGGCCGCCCTGAAGGCTTTTTCGAAGGCTTCGCGGTCCAGCCCCATACCGTGGGCAAGTTCAAACAGTACTGACTCGTCGGCGATGCGGCGCCCCTCCACGTAGTGAGCACTCTGCAAACGCCCCAACAACTCCAGCCCGCGACCGGTCATTTGCTCGGCAGCCAGCACCGCAGCGATGGGTGGCGCCGAGTCGAACACGGCGGTGTGATCACGCAGCAAACCTTCGAAATAGGCTTCACCGAACGGCTGCCCGCTGTATTCGGCGATGCGCCGGTCGTGGGGCATGACGTAATTGCGCAGTTGGGGCGAAACCTTTTGCCGATTGGCCCCCGTCATCATGCCGCCACCGTGGGCAATCACGGGCAGCACAGCCTGGGCGGCCTGCAGCAGCGGTTTGGCGCCGTAGCACCAACCGCACAAGGGGTCGTAGATGTAATGCAGGATCATGGGAGAGCTCCGACAGAAATTCAGGAAAGTTCGATGTCGGCAGGTTAGTGCCGCAGCAGCCCCGGAAAAACGCCGGATTGGCTTTCAGTCTGTTGCTTGAATCGGTCGAATGGTTGCGTCTCAAACCCTGTGGGATTGTGGTGATTGCAGGAATCTGCGGGCAAAAAAAAGCGCTGCCATCCCGGCAGCGCTTTTTTTGTTCAATCCGTTGTTTTTCTTCTTATCCTTCCATTACATCCCACAACGCATCCAGTTCCGCCTCGCTGAATAAACCAGCAGGGTAACGCTCGATCATCGTCCGGCGCGGATCAGTTTCGCTGATCTGACGCATTCCATTGGACTTGAACCAGTGCGCCAGGATCTGGAGCGATTCGCTGTTTACTGCCAGGGGATGCAACGCCTTGTCGCTCACTACGTTCACTTCGGCGTTCATTTCAGCGCTCTCTCCCGGTTTGTGAGCGGCTAACTTATCCAAGGTTTATGACAGAACATCGAAGTCCTCCCCCTCCCCGAGTTACAACAGCAGAGATACAAGAGCTGTGCCAAGGTCTCTGAAGTGTGTCCTTGTATATACAAAAAAGCCCGCAGGCCTGTAGGGCCGCGGGCTCCGTGCAACGCTGGTGGCTTATCGACAGCCTGAGGAATTTTGCAATCAACTCAAGCTGTTACGACCTAACTCACTCCTTGTGCGGCGCGGGTTGTTGCTGGGTAAGGCAGTGAATATTGCCGCCCCCCAGTAACAGTTCGCGACCAGGCACCATCACCACTTCATGCTGTGGGAACAGGTTCTGCAAGATCTCCTTTGCCGGGCCATCCTGCGGGTCGTCAAAGCACGGCGCGATGATGCCGCCGTTGACGATCAGGAAGTTCACGTAGGAACCGGCCAGACGAACAGTAGGATTACGTTCCTGCGTACCATCGACCGGATCGACACCGGCGCACTCTTCCTCGGTCGCAAACAGCGGGCCCGGGATCGGCATCTTATGCACCGTGAACGGGCGGCCCTTGGCGTCGGTGCTGCCTTGCAGCACTTTCATCGCCGACTGGCAGCGCGGGTAGTTCGGGTCCTGCGGATCATCGGTCCAGGCCAGCAGCACTTCACCCGGGCGCACGTAGCAGCAGAAGTTATCCACATGACCATCGGTTTCATCGTTGAACAAGCCATCCGGCAACCAGATGATTTTATCCACAGCCAGGTTTGCACTCAGCACCGCTTCGATTTCTGCGCGATTCATGTGCGGATTGCGATTGCGATTGAGCAGGCATTCCTCGGTGGTGATCAGGGTGCCTTCGCCGTCGACGTGAATCGAACCGCCTTCAAGCACGAAGCCTTCGGTGCAGTAGCGCGGGCTGCGCTCGATCTCCAGGATCTTGCCGCCGACCTGCGAGTCACGGTTCCATGGCGAATACAGGCCGCCGTCGAAGCCGCCCCACGAATTGAAGTCCCAGTTCACGCCACGGACTTCACCCTTGTTATTGATGACAAAGGTCGGGCCGGTGTCGCGGACCCAGGCGTCGTCACTGGACATTTCCACCACACGAATATTCGGCACGTCCAGACGGGCACGGGCGTTTTCGTACTGGCCGGCGGAAACCGCCACGGTCACCGGTTCGAAACGGGCGATGGCCTTGGCCACTGCCACGTGGGCGGCTTGTGCTGGTTTGCCACCCAGACGCCAGTTGTCCGGGCGCTCGGGCCAGATCATCCAGGTCTGGGTTTGGGGTGCCCATTCGGCTGGCATGTAGAAGCCGTCGGCGCGAGGGGAGCTGTTCAACGTGGTCATGGCTCAGGACTCCGGAGTGACATTGATACCTGACAGAAATGGAAGCGCATTGGTACACGCCGTGGACTGGCCACTTTATATCCGATAAATATCGGCTTTTAAAGCACCTTACATCCAGAGTTACAAAAACAACCGATCGAAAGCCGATATCAATCGAACTAGCACTACCACCCCTGTGGGAGCGAGCTTGCTCGCGATGAGGCCATTCCAGTCACATACTTTTCGACTGAAAGACCGCTATTGCGAGCAGGCTCGCTCCCACAGGGGGATGTGTTTACAGCCCTTCCGCGAGCACCTTCGACAGCATGTCCACGAAGAAATCCACGCTCTGGCGCGAAGTCACCATCGGCGGCTTGATCTTGAGGATGTTCAGGTAATCGCCGGTCGGCTGCATGAAGATCCCCAGTTCACGCAAACGGTCGCACAGTGCGGTGGTTTCCTCGGTGGCCGGCTCCAGGGTTTCGCGGTTGCGGATCAACTCGACGCCCAGGTAAAAACCGGAACCGTGCACCGCGCCCACTAACGGATGAATATCGATCAACGCTTCGAGGCGCTTCTTGAAGTGCCCGCCTACGACCTGGGCGTTCTCCCAGAGCTTTTCCTCGTGCATCACATCCAGCACGGCCATGCCAACCTGGCAACTGACCGGGCTACCGCCGGCGGACGAGAAGAAGTAACCCTCGGCCTCCAGCGCCTCGGCGATTTCCCGGCGGGTGATGACCGCGCCCAGTGGCTGGCCGTTGCCCATGCCCTTGGCCATGGTGATGATGTCCGGCACCACGCCCTGCTCTTCGAAGCCCCAGAAGAAATCGCCCATGCGCCCGTAGCCCACCTGCACTTCGTCGGCGATGCACACGCCGCCCCGAGCCCGGACCATTGCATAGACTTGTTTCAAATAGCCTGGTGGCAGCGAGATACCGCCGGCATTGCCGTACACCGGTTCGCAGATGAAACCGGCCAGTTGGCGATTCTGCTCGGTGATTTTCGCCAGGTTGTGTTCGACGCTGCGCACATAATCCGGTGCGCTGTCGGGGCCACGGAATTCACCGCGATAGGTGTTTGGCGCGGTCACCGGGTGCACCCAGTCCGGGCGGCTGCTCAACGCCTTGGGGTTGTCGGCGATCGAGGTCGACACCGAATCCGCGCCCACGGTCCAGCCGTGGTAGGCCTCCAGCACACTGAGCATGTCGCGGCCGCCGCTGTAGGCCCACGCCAGGCGAATCGCCAGGTCGTTGGCTTCGCTGCCGCTGTTGACCAGGAACACGCGATCCATGCCGTCAGGGGACAGCTTCAGCAACCGTTCGGAGAACTCGGCCACGGCAGCGTAGTTGAAGCGCGAGTTGGTGTTGAGCAATGACCACTGGCGGCTGGCGACGGCGGCCATGCGTGGATGGCCGTGACCCAGCACCGCGACATTGTTGAGCATGTCGAGGTAGGAACGGCCCTGCATGTCGATCAAATGGTTGCGCCAGCCGCGTTCGATGCGCGGCGGGTCGACGTAGTAGTGTTTTTGCGTGCGGGCGAAGCTGGCATCGCGCCGGGCCAGCAGGGTCGGGCCGTCGAGCTCGGCTTCGGCGTCACAGGCCAGCCCCAGCAACGCTGCCGGCGAAGGGCACAATGCTTGCCAGGCCGCCGCGCGCGAAGGTGTACAGAACAACGGCGCATTGATCGACGCGCCACGGCACAACTGCACGATCAATGGCCCGCTGACCGAGCCCAGTACCTGGCCTTTGACCAGGGCTGCGCCGCTGTGCAGAGACGGCGTGACACCCCAAAGCCGCACACTCAGTTGCGGGCCGTCCAATTGCAGCACGCCCACCGATGGGTGATGCACCACCCCGGCAAACGGCGCTTCGACCGCTGTGCCCTGAGGCACACGCAACTCGACGTGCAACGGGCAAGTGTCCGGTTCAGCGGCGCTGTCCGGGCGGGTGTGGGACAGGCGGTATTGCCCGTAACGACTGGCCGCCAGGCCATGTGCCACGGCCGCTTCATCCAGCAGGCGCTGATCGACGCCCTCCTGCTCCCAGTTCCCCGCTTCGAAATGCGGACTGAGCACGCCCAGGTCGATCAAGGCGAACTCACGCCCCACCAGGCTCGGCAACAGCGGCGCGAAGCCTTCGCGGCCGATGGTGGGCAGGTTCTGGCCGACGGCGGTGAGGATCGCCGCTTCCATCAGCGCCAACGGCACCGACGTGGCCACACGGAAGATTTCCCACTCATGGACCAGGTTATCGCGGCTGTACGCATTGCCCGGATCGATGCTGACCTGCTGTTCGCCGCTGAGCACCAACACCGCCGCACGGGCGACGATCAGCGGCCACAACGCCAGCAGTTCTTCGTGTTGCAACGGGTTGACCGCGTGATACGCCTGGATTGCCGGCAAAATGCAGAACGGATCGCCCTCGCCATGATGCAGCAGCGCGGCGCAGGTCACCGACAGATCGGTAATGCGCCAGGTGCGCACCAGGTCGCCGAAATCGATCACGCCTTGCAACTGCCAATGGCGCTGCGCATCGCGCTGCCACACCACGTTGTCGTCGGTGATGTCCATGTGAATGGCCTGCACCGGCAGTTTGTCCTGCAGCGGCTGCAAATGCCGCTCGGCTTGCCCGGACGCTTCGACGATGAGTTTGCGCTTGGCTTCATCCTTGATCACCGACAGCAAATGCGCGATCAGGGCGTGAGCATGGCGGGCATCCCATTGCAGGGTTCGCACCAGCCCCGGATGGTCGAAATCCGCCAGGGCCAGGTCCATTTCACCGCACAGGCGCCCGAAGCCGGACACCACCGTCGGGTTGAAATGGCCGAGGCTCGTCAGCGGCTGGCCTTCGATGTAGTCGAGCAGGCGAACGTGTACCGCCTGGCCGTCCACGTCCAGCGACAGCAGGTCTGCACCGTTTTTCGCCGCGATAACACGCGGCACCTGTACATCCGGGTGCTCGCCCAGATGCTTGAGCCCGGCGTGTTGTGCCTGAATCTCCAGTACCGAGTAGTCGCCACGGCAGATTTTCAGGACGAAACGTCCCCGCTCGCTGTCGACGCGGTAGTTCAGGTCTTGCTGGCTGCCAAGGGCCTGCAACCTGCCGCTGAGCCCGTAATGTTCTTCCAGCAGCCCTAGCGCTTGCTCCACAGACACCTGCGGGCTGGGCAAACTGGCGCGATGAATCAACGTGGCGAGCGGCATACAACGACCCCTGAAATTTTATTAGGCGCCTATATCGCCACTGGTTCGGGCGATACGCAACCCCCCCACTGCCGGCGCCGGTCGTTTGTCGGGGCGGTATTGAGCGTTTTATCCCTGCGTACTCGCCTCGATCTGCACTTTGCGCAAGAATGGCGGCCATCAAACGCCTGTTACTGGAGAAAGACCATGAATGTAGTGACCACCGACCTGCCCGGTGTTCTGATCCTCGAACCCAAGGTCTTTGGTGACGAACGTGGTTTCTTCTACGAGAGCTTCAACGCCAGGGCTTTCAAAGAGGCCACCGGACTGGACACTGAGTTCGTTCAAGACAATCACTCCCGCTCACAAAAGGGCGTGCTGCGCGGTCTGCATTACCAACTGGAAAATACCCAGGGAAAACTGGTTCGCGTCACGGCCGGTGAAGTGCTGGACGTCGCCGTAGACATCCGTCGTAGCTCACCGCACTTCGGTAAATGGGTCGCTGTGCGCCTGTCTGCCGCCAATCATCGCCAACTCTGGGTTCCGGAAGGTTTCGCCCACGGGTTCGTGGTCTTGAGCGAGTTTGCCGAGTTCCTATACAAAACCACCGACTACTACACGCCATCGGCCGAGCGCAGCATTCGCTGGGACGACCCGGACCTGGCCATCGACTGGCAACTGGAGGACACGCCGCAGCTGTCGGCGAAAGATCAGGCCGGCGTATTCTTCAAGGATGCCGACGTCTTTGCCTGAAAGGCCGGCTGAAGCTGGCCGATCAAGATGCAGCTGACCCAAGGCGGGCAAGCCTAGGCATAATGCGCCTGTACCCACAGGCGCATGCTGCTCATGAAACCGACTCTCCCCCCCAGACCCCGTTGGCGCAGCCTGGCCCTGCTGGCACTGTGCCTGGCGCCGTTGCTGTGGCCGCTGGAGCATCTCGCCGAGCGTTACTACCGCAGCGAGCTGGCCAGTCAGAATCGTCAGACCCTCGACCTCTACGTCGCCAACCTGTTGGGTACCCTGCACCGCTATGAAGTGTTGCCGCAGATCCTCGGCGACCTGCCCGCCTTGCGTGCCGTGCTCGGCGCGCCGGACGATGGCGTCACCCAAGGCAATGCCAACCGCCTGCTGAAAAACATCGCCACCCAGACCGGTGCCGAAGTCATGTACCTGATGGACGCCACTGGCAAGACCCTGGCCGCCTCCAACTGGGACAAACACGACAGTTTTGTCGGGCGCAACTTTTCCTTCCGGCCATATTTCAGCGAAGCCATGGCCGGGCGGCTCGGGCGCTTTTTCGGCCTGGGCACGACCTCCGCCAAGCGCGGTTACTTCTTCGCCGCCGGTGTGCGCGACGGCGAAAAAATCGTCGGCGTATTGGTGGTCAAGGTCGACCTCGACCACACCGAAAGCCTGTGGGGCAAAACCCCGGAGCAACTGCTGCTGACCGATCACAACGGCGTGGTCATTCTCACCTCGCGACCGGAGTGGCGATTCCGCTCGACCCGTTCGTTGAGCGAAGACGAAAGCAAAGCCATCACTGCGATCCAGCCCTATCCAACCCGCGATCCAAAACCGCTGAAGCTCAACCCCAATGCCTGGCTGACCCAGACCCAGCAGATCGCCGAAACCGGCTGGGACGTCAGCATCCTCGCCCCGCGCACCTTGATCGACCGTCCGGTGCGCACGGTGGTGGCCATCGGTGGCGCAGCGTTGTTGGTGTTGATGCTGTTGCTTGGCTTGATGATGCAGCGCCGCCGCCATTACCTCGAGCGCATTGCTTTCGAAGCCAAGGCTCGTCGCGAGCTGGAAGGCCGGGTCGCCGAGCGCACCAGCGATCTCGAAGGCCTGAACCGGCGCCTTAAACAGGAAGTGCTGGAGCGCGAACAGGCTCAGCAGGAGCTGGTCCGCGCCCAGGATGATCTGGTGCAGGCCGGCAAATTGTCGGCGCTGGGCACCATGTCGGCGAGCATCAGCCACGAACTCAATCAGCCGCTGGCAGCAATTCGCAGCTACGCGGAAAACGCCGAAGTGTTGCTCGATCACCAGCGCACCGACGATGCCCGCGGCAACCTCAAGCTGATCAGCGAATTGACCGGTCGCATGGCCTCGATCATCGCCCACCTGCGCGCCTTTGCCCGACGCGATCGGCACGCCCCGGAAAGCGTCGCCCTGCAACCGGCGCTGGACGATGCCCTGGCCTTGCTGGCCAAGCGTCGACGCAGCATGGAAGTCGAACTGATCCGCGACTTGCCCGCCGCCACCCTGTGGGTCGAGGCCGGGGAAACCCGCCTGCGCCAGGTACTCGGCAATCTGCTGGCCAACGCCCTGGATGCCCTGACGGAAAAAGGCCCGCCACGTAAACTCTGGCTCAGTGCCCAATCCACGGCCGATGGCGTCAACCTGTACATTCGCGACAACGGCCCCGGCTTTTGCATGGAAGCCCTTGGGCGCGCCAGCGAACCGTTCTACACCACCAAGACCCGCACCCAGGGCCTTGGCCTGGGGCTGGCGATTTGCGAAACCCTGATGCGCGCCTTCGGCGGTGAACTGTCGTTCGCCAACCACAAGGAGGGCGGCGCCCTGATTACCCTGAAGCTGCGCGCAGGCGCACCGGGCGTGAGCCTGCAACCGTCCGAGGACCGAAGTGCATGACCATCGACAACCGCATTCAGGTCGTGTTGATCGACGACGACCCCCATCTGCGCCAGGCCTTGAGCCAGACGCTGGACCTGGCGGGCCTGAAAATCCTGCCGCTGGCCGAAGCCAAGGGTCTGGCCGCACAACTTGAACGTGATTGGCCAGGGGTGGTGGTCAGCGACATCCGCATGCCCGGCATGGACGGTCTGGAACTGTTGACCGAACTGCACGCCCAGGACCCGGAGCTACCGGTGCTGCTGATCACCGGCCACGGCGATGTGCCGCTGGCGGTGCAGGCCATGCGCGCCGGGGCCTATGACTTTCTGGAAAAACCCTTCGCCAGCGACGCCCTGCTCGACAGTGTGCGCCGCGCGTTGGCCCTGCGCCGGCTGGTGCTGGACAACCGAAGCCTGCGGCTGGCCTTGAGTGACCGCAACGAGCTGAGCGCGCGGCTGGTTGGCCACTCACCTTCGATGCTGCGCCTGCGCGAGCAGATCGGCGCCCTGGCGGCGACCAGGGCCGATGTGCTGATCCTCGGCGAAACCGGCGCAGGCAAAGAAGTCGTGGCCCGGGCGCTGCACGATTTATCAAGCCGTCGCAACGGTCCGTTCGTAGCCATCAACGCCGGTGCCCTGGCCGAATCAGTGGTCGAAAGCGAGTTGTTCGGCCACGAGCCCGGCGCCTTCACCGGCGCGCAGAAACGCCGCATCGGCAAGTTCGAATTCGCCAATGGCGGCACGTTGTTCCTCGATGAAATCGAAAGCATGAGCCTGGATGTGCAGGTCAAGTTGCTGCGTTTGCTGCAAGAGCGGGTGGTCGAACGCCTGGGCGGCAATCAGCTGATCCCGCTGGACATCCGCATCATCGCTGCCACCAAGGAAGACCTGCGCCAGGCAGCGGATCAAGGGCGTTTCCGTGCCGACCTGTATTACCGCCTGAACGTCGCGCCGCTACGGATTCCACCGCTGCGCGAACGGGGCGAAGATGCGCTGATGTTGTTCCAGCATTTTGCCGATGAAGCCAGTGCCCGCCACGGCTTGCCGCCCCATGAACTGCAACCGGGACAACGTGCCTTGCTGCTGCGCCACACCTGGCCGGGCAACGTGCGCGAGCTGCAAAATGCGGCCGAACGTTTTGCCCTCGGGCTGGAACTGGCCCTCGACAACAGCACACCGGAAGGCGGCACTGGCAACAGGGTCGAAGCCGTCAGCGGCGGTTTGAGCGAGCAAGTGGAGAACTTCGAAAAAACCCTCATCGCCGCCGAACTGGCACGCTCGCACAGCTCGGTGCGCAGCGTCGCCGAAGCCCTCGGAATTCCGCGCAAAACCCTGCACGACAAACTGCGTAAGCACGGTTTGAGTTTCGCCGACAGTGGTGCCTCGGCCCACCCTGACGACCTCGACTGAGCTACCGTCCAATCATCCACTTCACGCCAGAGGCCCCTCAATGAGCCGCGACA
Source organism: Pseudomonas sp. GL-R-26 (assembly GCF_019947365.1). Lineage (NCBI taxonomy): Bacteria > Pseudomonadati > Pseudomonadota > Gammaproteobacteria > Pseudomonadales > Pseudomonadaceae > Pseudomonas > Pseudomonas sp. GL-R-26. The sequence continues at coordinate 283,015 of NZ_JAGYGI010000002.1, forward strand.
GTCGACAACTGGAATCCGTTCTCCATCACGACATTCCTCTCACCCGGGACATGGGCCTCAAAGTGCTCGACTGGCATGACCAGCAACTGCGTCTGCACTTGCCGCTGGAAGCCAACGTCAACCACAAGAGCACCATGTTCGGTGGCAGCCTGTATTGCGGCGCGGTCCTGGCCGGTTGGGGCTGGCTGCATCTGCGCCTCAAGGAAGAAGGCATTACCGACGGGCACATCGTTATTCAGGAAGGGCAGATCAGCTATCCGCTGCCGGTGACGGGGGATGCCAATGCCATTTGCCAGGCGCCGGACCCGGTGATCTGGAAGAAATTCCTGACCACCTTCCAGCGATACAGCCGAGCACGGTTGACGCTGCATACGCGGGTCGTCAATGAAGGCCGTGATGAGGATGCGGTTAGGTTTGTCGGGCAGTACGTGTTGCACCGCTGAACCGGCTGACACAACACCTGTGGCGAGGGGGCTTGCCCCCGTTCGACTGCGTAGCAGGCGCAATCCAGACAACCGATTCTAACGGATACTGCGCGAGGGCAGATTTGGGGCAGCTTCGCTGCCCAACGGGGGCAAGCCCCCTCGCCACAAAGTAAAGGCGAGCTCAGGACCGTGCCAGTTCCAACAACTTCTCCCGCCAAGCCGCCTTCGCCGGCAACGCCAGGAAGAACGCATTCAACAGCGACTCCCTTGCCGGATAACTGAACGGCTCACCGCTCAACTCCAGCACCTCACCGCCCGCACCTTCCAGCACACCTTGCGCTGCAGCCGTGTCCCACTGGGAAGTCGGTGCCAGGCGTGGATAGCAATCCGCCGTCCCTTCAGCCAGCAGGCAAAACTTCAGCGAACTGCCGATATTGGCCAGTTGCAGCTCGCCAAGGCTGGCGCTCAACCCCGCCAGCAAACGCTCCTGCTCCGGGCTCGAATGGCGACGACTGGCCACCACGGTGAACGACTCGCCGGGCGCTAATGCATCACGCACCTTGATCGCCACGGGCGTGCCACCTTTATCGCCACGCCAGGCGCCGAGTCCCGCACCACCGACGTAAAAACGCCCGTTGGTCGGCATCGACACCACACCGAACACCACCCGACCGTTTTCGATCAAAGCAATGTTGACGGTGAACTCTTCGCTGCCGTTGATGAATTCCTTGGTGCCATCCAGCGGATCGACCAGCCACCAGCGCTGCCATCCGGCCCGCACGCTTTGGGGAATGTTGGCGTCTTCCTCGGAGAGCACCGGGATGCTCGGATCGAGCACCGTCAGCCCGGCCAGAATCAGGTGGTGCGCGGCCAGGTCAGCAGCGGTCACCGGCGAGTCATCAGCCTTCGCCGTGACGGCCGTACCTGTGCGCCAGAACGGCAGGATCGCATCACCGGCCTGCAAGGCCAGCTCAATTACCGGCGCCATCAACGGATGCGGGAAATTCATGGCTGGAACGCTCCGCGCTGAGTCAACAGGTCTCGGGCCAGGTACAGCGCCGCCAAGGCACGGCCTTCGGTAAATTGCGGGTTTTGCGCCAGCGCCGAAAGCTCCCGCAGATTGACCTTGTCCACCCGCATAGGCTCTGGCTCGTCGCCTTCCAGACGCGCTTCGTAGAGGTCAGTAGCCAGCACCACTTGAATCTTCTGGCTCATGTAACCGGGGGACAGCGACAACTCGGTCAGGTGCTCCAGTTGCCGCGCGCCAAAACCGGCCTCTTCCTTGAGTTCACGCTCGGCTGCTGCCAGCACGTCTTCGCCCGGCTCGATCAAACCCTTGGGCAATGACATTTCATATTCATCCGTGCCGCCGCAATACTCCTCGACCAGCACCGCATGCTCGGCATCGAGCATCGCCACGATCATCACCGCGCCGTACCCGGCACCCTTGCCGACCAGGCGTTCATACGTGCGCTCCACGCCGTTGGAAAAGCGCAGCTTCAGCTCTTCCACGCAGAACAATCGACTGGTGGCGACAATTTCGCGGGCGAGTATGGTGGGTTTCTGGCGCATGCAAAGCTCCTTGGCGTGAACGCGCTACTATAACGCGGCTTTCCCGATTGTTTACGCCAGAAATCTTTCTACTGCCCGAGACGTTGCCATGCCTTCATTACCCTGGTCCGACATCGATACCGTTCTGCTGGACATGGACGGCACGCTGCTGGACCTGCATTTCGACAACCACTTCTGGATGGAGCACCTGCCCCAGCGTTACGCCGAACTGCACGGGGTCAGCCGGGCCATGGCCGAGATGGAACTGCAGCCGTTGTTCGAGCGCCATGCCGGCCAGTTGCAGTGGTACTGCCTGGACTTCTGGAGCGCCGAACTGAAACTGTCGGTGCGCGACCTGAAACTGGAAACCGCGCATCTGATCGCCCTGCGCCCGGATGCCGACACCTTTCTGGCGGCGATCAAACGGGCCGGAAAGCGCGTGGTGCTGATCACCAATGCCCATCGGGATGCGCTGTCGTTGAAGCTGGAAAAAATCGAACTGGCGCCCTACTTCGAGCGTTTGATCAGCTCCCATGACTACGGCTTCCCCAAGGAAAGCCCGCAGTTCTGGGATGCGCTGCAAGCCGATATCGATTTCGATCCTGCGCGCAGCCTGTTCATCGATGATACGTTGCCGATCCTGCGCAGTGCACGGGACTTTGGCGTGGCGCATTTGCTGGCCGTGCGTGAGCCGGACAGCCGCAAGGGGCCGAAGGATACGGCGGAGTTTGCGGCGGTCGGGGATTATCGGGATTTGATTGCGGGGCTTTGAACCTGGCGCGGTCAATGTGGCGAGGGAGCTTGCTCCCGCTCGGCTGCGCAGCAGTCGCCTTTCAGCTGACGCGATCTATCGGAAAGAACGCATTGGCCGAATTGGGAGTGCTTCGCACTCCAACGGGGGCAAGCCCCCTCGCCACAGATTTGGTGTTACTCAGGAATCCGCAACGACTGCCCTGGATAGATCTTGTCCGGGTGCGACAGCATCGGCTTGTTGGCCTCGAAGATTTTGTTGTATTTGTTGGCATCGCCGTACACGCGCTTGGAAATCGCACTGAGGGTATCGCCCTTCACGACGGTGACAAACACTGCGGCAGCAACGACAGGCCCAGTCACGGTAATCTGATCATCCACACTGCCAACCCCGGCGATATTGCCCACCGCCAGCAGGATCTTTTCCTTCTCTTCCTGGCTCGCCACTTCACCGGTCACCGTGACCTTGTCGCCATCGACCGTCGCCTGCACATTCGGGTTGCCCAAGCCGACCTTGCTGATGTGCTCCTTCAACTGCTCACTGGCATTGGCGTTGCCTGGGGTCAGCAAATCCAGCAATTTTTCGCCTGCTTCCTTCACAAAGCTCAAAAGACTCATGGTGCACTCTCCTTGGGTTTCGGGTTCCAGACGTCAAAGCCTAGACCACGGTCGTCACTTACGAATCCAACCCGACCAATGACCCCGCTTGCGATAGAATCCGCACCTTCCCACCCCCTGGAGCGCAGATGGACATCAAGCAGCTGAAATTCCTCATCGCGCTCGACGAAACCCGCCATTTCGGACAGGCCGCCGCGCGCTGCCACATCACTCAGCCGACCCTGTCCATGCGCCTGCGCAGCCTTGAAGAAGAACTCGACCTACCGCTGGTCAATCGCGGCCAGCGCTTCGAAGGCTTCACCGCGCCAGGCGAGCGGGTGCTGGCCTGGGCGCGCACGGTGTTGGCGGCCTACGACGGCTTGTACGCCGAGGCGGCTGCCTGTCGCGGCAATCTGGTCGGCACCTTGCGCCTGGGCGTAGTGCCGTTGTCGAGCTTCGATCCGCTGCCACTGATGCAACACTTGCACGCCGAACACCCGAACCTGCGCTTCGAACTCTCGGCCCTGAGTTCGGAGCAGATCCTCGAGCAATTGGCGAACAATCGCCTGGATCTCGGTGTTTCCTATCTGGAGCGCCTCAACACCGAACACTTCGACTCCCTGGCCTTCAGCGAAACCCGCATGGGCCTGCTGTACGATCAACGCTTCTTCACCTTTGGCGAGGCGCCGCTGAGCTGGGAATCCTTGATTGAGCTGCCGCTGGGCATGCTCACCAGCGGCATGCACTTTCGCCAGTCCATCGACCACAACTTCCACAGCCGTGGTCTGACCCCGCAGCCGTTGTTGCAGACCGATGCCGTGCATCAACTGTTACAAGCCGTGCACGGCGGTCTGTGTTGCGCCGTGATGCCATTGGACGGCGGCCTCGAAGGGCTGACCGAACACTTGCGCCTGCAACCGATCGAGAACGCCCAGACCCTCGGCCGCCTGGGGCTGATCATGCGTCGCAGCGCACCGCGCTCAGCGCTGGCAGAAGCCTGTTTTACCCTCTATCAACAATCGCTGATCGGTGCTTGATCGACGGTATCTATCGGTAGATCAGTATTAGCGATTAGACGTGACAACTTGCCGCGCCTAGTCTTAAAGCTGATCAAACCGTCGGTGATGCCATGAACACCAAGCGCCCTGCATGCGCGGCGCCTGCCCTCGAAACGCCCGCGCCCGCCGCCAGCCAGACGTACAGCTATAGCAATCTCGAATACTCCGAATCGGCCAGCACCGCGCTGGCCGAAGAAGTTGCGCTGGCGATTGCCTTCAACGGCATCAGCCAGGCGGTCATGCTGGTAACGCCCACGGACCTGGAAGATTTCATCGTCGGCTTCAGCCTGGGCAGCGGCATCATCCAGGACGCCACGGACATCTACGACCTGCAACTCAGCGGCTCGGGGTCGGCGCAATACGCGCAAGTGACCATCGCCAATCGCGCGTTCTGGAACCTCAAGCAACAGCGTCGGCAACTGGCCGGCACCAGCGGCTGCGGGTTGTGCGGCGTGGAAGCGCTCGAGCAGGCATTGCCGGACCTTCAGGTACTGCCCGGCGCCCCGTTGCCGCCGGTCGAATGGCTTGATGGCCTGCGCGAGCGCATCGGCGCCTTCCAGCCCTTGGGCCAGCATTGCGGTGCGGTGCATGCGGCAGTGTTCATGAACGACAAAGGCGAGTTGCTGCTCGGTCGCGAAGACATCGGCCGCCACAACGCCCTCGACAAGCTGATCGGCGGATTGATCCGCCAGAAGATCCCGACCGCTGGCGGCCTGGCAATTGTCACCAGCCGCTGCAGCCTCGAATTGATCCAGAAAGTCTTGCGCGCCGGCATCCAGACCCTGGTCAGCCTGTCGTCGCCCACGGGCCTTGCCGTGCAATGGGCCCGTCGCCACAACCTCAATCTCATCCATCTGCCACAGAAGAATGCACCGCGGGTCTACAGCCCAACGTTGGAGAATCAAGCGTGAGTCAACACCGTCAAGCCGATCAGAAACCCGTCCCTCGCTACAAGCCCTACAAAGGCGCGGCCGGTGGCTGGGGCGCACTGATCAGCGTGGCCCAGGCCTGGTTGACCAGCGACAACGCGCTGAAAAACCTGCGCATCATGCTCAAGACCAACCAGAACGGCGGCTTCGATTGCCCGGGTTGCGCCTGGGGCGATTCTCCGGAAAAGGGCATGGTGATGTTCTGCGAGAACGGCGCCAAGGCGGTGAACTGGGAAGCGACCAAACGCCGTGTCGATGCCAAATTCTTCGCCAAACACAGCGTCACTTCGCTGCAGGAACAAAGCGACTATTGGCTCGAATACCAGGGCCGCCTGACCGAGCCGATGAGCTACGACGCCGAGACCGATCGCTACAAGCCGATCAGCTGGGACGCCGCATTCGCCCTGATCGCCAAACACCTGAACGGCCTGTCGAGCCCGGATCAGGCCGAGTTCTACACCTCGGGCCGGGCCAGCAATGAAGCGGCCTACCTCTATCAACTGTTCGTGCGCGCCTACGGTACCAACAACTTCCCTGACTGCTCGAACATGTGCCACGAGGCCAGCGGTGTCGCGCTGTCGCAAAGCGTCGGGGTCGGCAAAGGCACCGTGACCTTCGACGACTTCGAACACGCCGATGCGATTTTCGTCTGGGGCCAGAACCCCGGCACCAACCACCCACGGATGCTCGAACCGCTGCGCGAAGCGGTGAAGCGCGGCGCCCAAGTGGTGTGCATCAACCCACTCAAGGAGCGTGGTCTGGAGCGCTTCCAGCACCCGCAGCACGCGATCGAAATGCTCACCAACGGCGACAAGCCGACCAACACCGCATTCTTCCGCCCGGCCCTGGGTGGCGACATGGCGATCATGCGCGGCATGGCGAAATTCCTCCTGCTGTGGGAGCGCGACGCGCAGAAAACCGGTGAGCCGGCGGTGTTCGACCACGACTTCCTCAACGAGCACAGCGTCAACGTGCTGGATTACCTGGCCGTCATCGACGACACCCCGTGGGAGCAGATCGTCGAGCAGTCCGGCCTGAGCCTGGTGGAAATCGAGCAAGCGGCGCGCATGTACGCCAAAGGCAAGAACGTCATCATGTGCTGGGCCATGGGCATCACCCAGCATCGTCATTCGGTGGCGACCATCCAGGAAATCGCCAACCTGATGATGCTGCGCGGCAACATCGGCCGGCCGGGCGCCGGCCTGTGCCCGGTGCGTGGCCACAGCAACGTGCAGGGCGACCGGACCATGGGCATCAACGAACGCCCTCCTGCCGCGTTCCTCGATGCCCTGGAGCGGCGCTTCCAGTTCAAGGTGCCACGCGACAACGGCCACAACGTGGTCGAGGCGATTCATGCGATGGCTGAAGGCCGGGCGAAAGTCTTCATCGGCCTGGGCGGCAACTTCGCCCAGGCCACGCCGGACAGCCCGCGCACGTTCCAGGCCCTGCGAAACTGCGACCTGACAGTGCAGATCAGCACCAAGCTCAACCGCAGCCATTTGACCCACGGCAAGGACGCGCTGATCCTGCCGTGCCTGGGCCGCACCGACATCGATATCCAGACCGAAGGCCCACAGGCGATAACCGTCGAAGACTCGTTCAGCATGGTCCACGCCTCCAATGGCCAGCTGCAGCCGCTGTCGAACCAGATGCGCTCGGAACCGGCGATCCTGGCCGGCATCGCTGCCGCGACCCTGGGCAGCCACCCGGTGAACTGGAACTGGCTGGTGGCCGACTACAGCCGCATCCGCGACCTGATCGCCGAGACCATTCCCGGCTTCAAGGACTTCAACGAGAAGGTCAAGAACCCGGGCGGTTTCTACCTGGGCAACAGTGCCGGTGCACGCAAGTGGGACACCGCCTCGGGCCGGGCCAATTTCCGCTCGAACGCGCTGCCCAAAGACCTGGTGCACGAACGCACCCGCGCCACTGGTGTGCTGCCGGACCTGATCATGCAATCGATGCGTTCTCACGATCAGTACAACACCACCATTTATGGCCTCAACGACCGTTATCGCGGTGTGAAAGGCCAGCGGGACGTGTTGTTCGTCAACGAAGCCGACATTATTCGCCTGGGCTTCAAGCCGGGGCAAAAGGCCGACATCGTTTCGCTCTGGGACGATGGCGTGGAACGTCGGGTAAAAGGCTTCACGCTGCTGGCGTTTGATATCCCGGCCGGGCAAGCGGCGGCCTACTATCCGGAAGTGAATCCGTTGGTGCCGCTGGAAAGCACCGGCGATGGCAGCCATACGCCGACGTCGAAGTTTGTGGCGATCCGGCTGGAAGCGGCGAGTGAGACCGGGTTGATCATGGCCAGGTCGGCGTAACAGGTTGTCTGAACTGGCCCCATCGCGAGCAAGCTCGCTCCCACATTCAGATCTTAAGCGGACACAAAATTTGTGCTCGACGATGGTCCCCTGTTGGGAGCGAGCTTGCTCGCGATGAGGCCAGACCAATCACCAAAGACTCCGGACCCTGCACTTTCCAATCGCCCACAAAAAAGGCCGTTTCCTAATGAAAACGGCCTTTGCGAATAAGTAAAAGACCGGCAAAAAAACGTTAAGTTCCGCCCAAAAAACAGTAACTTGCAATATTGTATACAGGTCGTGTTATTCGTCGGATTTCGATTGTCACGCCCATTCCAGAGCCTCAGGATCGCGCCGTCATCCCCTTGAGGTTCCTCCATGAAGTTCTCCTCGATTCTCTTGTTGTCCCTTGGCCTGGTCAGCGGTATTGCGTCTGCTGGCGGCACTACCGAAGCCGGCGTAGGCGGCGCATTGGGCGGGGTTTTAGGCTCGGTCGTCGGTCAGTCGTTAGGCGGCAGTACAGGTTCCACCATCGGCGCGGCCCTGGGTGGCGCGGGTGGTAGCGCCGTCGGCGCAAACAAACACAGCCGTGGCGAAGCAGCCATTGGCGGCGCGTTGGGTGCTGCAGGTGGTAACGTGGTCGGCCGCAGCTTGGGCGGCACCACCGGCAGCCTGATCGGCGCCGCAGCAGGCGGCGGCGCCGGTGGCGCGCTGGGTAACCACATGGGCAAAGAGTACGATAATGATGATGACGGCGATCGTCGTTACTATCGCGGCCATGGTGATCGTCGTTACTACCGTGACGGCCATCCGGGCCGCGGCCATGCCTATGGCCACCGCAAGCATCGCTGGCACGACGACGACTAAGGCATCCATCGCCTGGCTATAACTGGTACATCAAAAATCGCAGCCCAAGGGCTGCGATTTTTTTTGCCTTACTGAACCACCAGACGCTCCAGCGCACCGCGCAACCCGGCAGGAATCGCCACGGGTTGATTCGACGCACGATCGACAAACACATGCACGAAGCGCCCCGCCGCGCAGGCTTCATCTTCCCCTTGCTTGAACACGGCCAGTTCGTATTGCACCGAACTGTTGCCCAACTTGCCCACCCGCAGACCGATCTCGATGCGGTCAGGGAAGGCAATGGAAGCAAAGTAATCACAGGAAGAGCTCACCACGAACCCCACCACCTCACCGTCATGGATATCCAGGCCACCGACTTCGATCAGGTAAGTGTTCACCGCCGTATCGAAGAAGCTGTAGTAGGTCACGTTGTTGACGTGACCGTAGGCGTCGTTGTCGTGCCAGCGGGTGGTGACGGGCTGGAAGTGGGGGTAGTCGGTGCGTTGGGGCATCAGTGTTGATTCCTGGAGTTGGGTCGCCAAGTCTAAGGCGAAAACCGCGTTATCGTTCTTCGCGAGCAAGCCCGCTCCCACATTGGATATCGGTCGTACACAAAATCTGTGTTCACCGAAGATCAAATGTGGGAGCGGGCTTGCTCCGGGCGGCGATCCGACGAAGGCGCCCTCACAGGCGCCACAACAATCACTTGTCAGCAAAGCCTTTGCCAGCCGCCGCCAACTCGCCAATCACCCGCGCCGGTTTCCAGTGATCGCCCTGACGCGTTTCAAGGTCCATCAAGCGCCGATGAATGTCCGCCAACCCTTGCTGATCCGCCCAGGCCATCGGCCCGCCCTTGTCCGCCGGGAAACCGTAACCGTTGAGGTAGACCAGATCGATATCGTGAGCCGACCCGGCAATGCCTTCCTGCAAGATCTTCGCGCCTTCGTTGACCAGTGCCAGCAAGCAGCGCTCGAGAATCTCTTCCGGGCCGATCTCGCGGCGCTGGAACCCCAGTTCCTCACTGACTTGAAGCACCAGTGCGTCGACCTGCGGATCGTGTTCGGCCTGACGACTGCCCGGTTCATAGTGATAAAAGCCGTTGCCACTCTTCTGGCCGAAACGTCCCTGCTCACACAAACGGTTATCCACCTGGACCTCCGGTGCATCCTGCCCGATACCGGACAACTGGCGCGAGCGCCATTGCAGGTCGACGCCCACCACGTCGAACATGCGGAACGGCCCCATGGCGAAACCGAAGCCCTGCAGCGCTGCGTCCACCTGATACGGATAAGCGCCTTCCAGCAGCATTTTCCGCGCTTCGAGCACATAGGTATTGAGCATGCGGTTGCCTATGAAACCGTCGCAATTGCCCGACACCACACTGATCTTGCCCATGCGCTGGCCGAGCGCCAGCGCCGCGTCGAGCACCGCCGGTGCAGTCTGCGCGCCACGGACGATTTCCAGCAGTTTCATGATGTGCGCCGGGCTGAAGAAGTGCAGGCCCAGCACTTGCTGCGGCCGGCGTGTGGCTGCGGCGATGGCATCGATGTCCAGTGCCGAAGTATTGCTCGCCAGAATCGCTTCAGGCTTGAGCAAGCCATCGAGCTCACGGAAGATTTTCTGCTTGAGCTCAAGGTTTTCGTACACCGCTTCGATGACCAGGTCGACATCGCGGATGGCCACATACCCATCTGCCGCAGTCACGCGCGCGACACGGGCATCGGCCTCGCCCTGATCAATGCGGCCCTGACGTACGTTGTGAGCGTAGGTGTCCGCCACGGTGGCCAGCGCTTGCTCCAGCATTTGCGGATTGTTGTCGACCCACTGCACGGCCACTCCGGCGTTGGCCAGGCACATGACAATGCCACGGCCCATGGTGCCCGCGCCGATGACGGCGGCGCGCTGAATATTCGACGGTGTCTGGCTCATGTTTTGTTCTCTTGTTGGCGATCCGAAGACAGCCACCACCATAGTCAGCCACCGGGTTTTTTTGAAATTTATTCCTGTGATGAGCAACATTCAGCGGATGGATGTAGCACTGCCAGGCCCTGAGATCCCAAAGGGTTTTGGTTCAGCCGGCAAGATGCCGCTCGGCCCAACTGCGCACCCCGGCATACGGATAATCTTCCAGCGCCGCAAACCCGGGAATCGACCGCGCCTTGAGCTTTGTGAACAACGGCACGCTGATCCCGCACAGAAACCGTGTCACGCGTTCAGCCGATGGCAGGTTGCCCGTGTGCTGCTCGTGCCTGTGGATAAAACCGCCACACAGCGCCTCGAAATTCTTATCCACAAGCGCCGGCAACTCCGGTGGAGCCGGTAGCCGCGCCACTTGCCCATGACACACCGAACAATGCCCGCATTGCTGCGGGGCATTGTGATCACCGAAATACTCGGCCAAGCGATAACCCAGGCAACGGTCGGTGGCGAACAGGTCCAGCATCGCGTGAATCCGCGCGACCTCGGTACGCTCATGCCGAGTGAAATAGCCGTGCAGTTCCTCGCTCAACGCGGCGCTGTCGAACCCGCTTTGCAGCACGCTGTAGACCTCGGTCATCTGCTTGCTTTCGAGCTCCACCCAGCCCTTTTCCTGGAAGTAATCCAGTGCCTTGACCACCCGACTGCGCTCGGCCTGATGCTGCTCGTACAACGCCTCGAAATTCACCGTGGCCCAGGTCCGGGCGCGGCTGGAGGTCTGGATGATCGCAGCGACAAAATCCCTGCGCTCGCCTTCGAAACGCGCCAATAGCACCTCGGGCTCCTGCACATACTTGAAACGGTACTCGGCGTAGTACGCGTAGCGCGGGGCGATCAGCCCGCGCAATTCGAGTTGCACCAGCAAGGTCTTGAGCGGCAACTGGCGAATATTGCTCTGGTCTGCTAACGGCCCCAGCAGAAACTCCCACTGGCCTTCGGTTGCAGCGGCATGCATCTCGTCAAGCACGCAACGGATGCCATCCAGTTCGGGCGTGTCGCCGTAGACGAAGTTCTCCAGCACATTGAGGCTGTCGCGGTTGGCCAATACCAGGCAGTCCGACGGCTGCCCGTCACGCCCGGCGCGGCCGATTTCCTGGCTGTAGTTTTCGATGGATTTGGGCAGGTCGAAATGCACCACGTTACGGATGTCACTCTTGTCGATGCCCATGCCGAAAGCGATGGTGGCGACGATGCAATTGGACTGCCCGCCCATGAATCGGCGCTGGATCGCTTCCCGTTGCTCGTGGGGCAACCCGGCGTGATAAGCCTCGGCCTGAATGCCGTTGCGGTTCAGGTGTTCAGCGATGTGCTCGGCGGTTTTCTGCAAGGTGACATAGACGATGCTCGGCTGGTCCGGACGCTGGCTCATCCACTCGACAAGACGCCTGCGCTTGTCCGCTCCGCGAACCGGCTCCACCAGCAAATTGAGGTTCGGGCGGTAGAAACCGGTGGTCACCACATCGTCGGCGGCGATGGCGAATTTCGCCTGCATGTCGGCAATGACCTTGGGCGTCGCCGTTGCGGTCAACAGCAATACCTGCGGGATGTTGAACTGGCGTTGATAGTCGGGAAGCTTGAGGTAGTCCGGGCGAAAGTTATGCCCCCATTCGGAGATGCAGTGCGCCTCGTCCACCACCAGCAGCGAGATCGGCACTTGCTGCAAAAAATGCCGGAAGCGCTCGTTCTTCAGGCGTTCCACGGAGATCATCAAAATCTTCAGCTCGCCGGATTTTGCCCGGGCCATGACGTCGCTGGCGTCATCGCGGCTCTGGGCCGAATCGATACTGCCCGCCGAGATGCCGTGGCGTTGCAGGAACGCCAACTGATCCTGCATCAACGCCAGCAGCGGTGAGACCACCAGCGTCAGGTGCGGCAGCAACAGCGCAGGCAATTGGTAGCAAAGGGATTTGCCGGAACCGGTGGGGAAAATCGCCGCCGCCGAGCGCCCCGCCAGCACGGCACTGACGGCCGCCTCCTGACCGGGTCGAAATTGTGGATAACCGAAAACCTGTTCCAGGGTGTTGTGCATAAGCTGTCACTCCGTTGACTGCTGCGGAGTCAAAAGCCTAGCCGGCGATCGCAGCGAGTCGAGAAAAGGTCGGGGGCAAAAACGATACCGGATGATACAGCGGATGGCGGGAAGGGCTTGGGGAATCGGGCGACTGACAGATCGCTTTCGCGAGCACACCCACCGCAAAACTCGGAATACCCGACAGTTTCCAAAGCCCCCCTCTGCCAATACTTGCTCAATAGCGACTGATAACCCAGTAGGCATTTTTACCGGCAGCGGCTTCGTCGCACAAATCTCCGACAATGTGTAAGCCTTATCCTCGGAGCACGATAAATACCCTACAAAGCCTGTCCATTTCAGCCGTCTTGTCCCGCAACACCACGCCCTTCTATAGTTTCCGGCGCGGCTGAAAACAGTGTCTCGGCCTGCCCGGGAACACTTGCCGATTTCGCACAGGACCCACTCGATGAAAAAAACCGACACGCTGACAGCCCGCTATCACCCGCTCAAGACCCGCTACAGCGAAACCCCTGTGCTGGTCATTGATACCGAGGCTGACCCCTTCGAGATCCTCGACGCCGCCCGACAACGCATCCGCGCCGCCAGCGACCTGCTCGAAACCCTTTATTGCACGTGTTTCAAACAGGCCGAAGCGAGCGACATCCCCAAGATCGTCGGCGCCCTGTACCTGCTGACCCAGGACGGCAACGACCTGCTCGACATCGCCCGCCAGCGCTTGCCGAAATTCACCGGCTGAAGCACCACCACCTGTGGGAGCGAGCCCGCTAGCGAAGAACGATAACGCGGTGCACTTGTGGATAAGTCTGTCAGCAACGCCCTATCAAAGCTTCGGCAAGGTCCTACAAAACAAGACAACTTGTCGGCTATCGCCAGCCAGTGGCTCGAACATATAGTCCGGACTGTCGCTGCCAAATCAGCGACTCGGGCTTGGTCACTCGAATAAGAGAGAACGCACATTTCCACTTACTAGAGGTTTTCTTCAGTGGCCACACCAAATCCATTTCCAAATCGATATCGTCCACTCAAAACGAACTTAACCGACACCCCGCCCCTGATCATCGACACAGAGGCCAACCCGCAAGACATCCTCGAAGCCGCCCTCCAGCGCATCCGGGCCTCCAGTGACCTGCTGCAAACCCTGCACTGCCAATGCTTCAAACACGGCGACATCAAAGACATCCCGCACATCACCCACGCCCTCTACCTGCTGACCCAGGACGGCTGCGACCTGCTCAAAGTCGCCCAGCAACGCATGCTCAACTGGAAAGCCCCGGTCTGATCTTTAATGGAGATCGCTCCCACGCACTGCGCAGGAGCGATCAAGAAACAAGAATTGCTCCGATGGAAACAAACCACTCAATTCCCTCATCGGATACAGAAGGAAACCATGAGCAGTTTTTTTGATGAGCTAATGGAAAGCGTGCAACAAATGAGCGAGATCCTGCGGGGTGAACGTCGGTCCTCCGTGCAAACTGAAAACGCTGAGCCAGAAGCAATCAACTCAGCCGGCCCTTCCTCTCAAGTCCGACGACCAATAAGATCCGTTCAGGCCCAAACGGATCTCCCTCAATGAACCTCGCCCCCAACCTCCCCGACGACCACTTGATGCAGCAACTCATGCAACTGCTGCATGAAGAACTCGGCTTCCCCGAACGCAAAACCATCAGCCTCGGCACCTCGATCAACTTCGACCTGGGCTGCAACGGTGCAGACGCCCGGCATTTGATCGAAACCCTGGAAGACCACTTCGCCATCGATTTCGTGGATTTCGACAGCTATCGCTATTTCCAGCCCGACGGCTTTGACGTGAATCTAAAGCGAAAAGCCAAGGGTCGCGGCGAGAAGGTGCCTTTGACCATCGGCATGCTCTACCGGGCCATCAAGGCCCAACGCTGGGACACGGATGAGCTCGAGGGCCTGTAACGGTCCTACGCATTCTGACTTGCCCACGAAAAACTGAATTTTGCGCACAAAAAAGCCGCCCCGAGGGGCGGCTTCTTCGTTAGCTCAATCCAGCGCTTACAGCTTTGGACCCGCTGCCTTGATCGCGTCGCTCACTTCGAACTTCTTGAAGTTCTCGATGAACAGGCCGGCCAGTGCTTTGGCGGCTTCGTCGTAGGATGGCTTGTCGGCCCAGGTGTTGCGTGGGTTCAGCAGGCCAGTCTCAACGCCCGGTACGGCCACTGGCACGTCGAGGTTGATGGTGTCCAGGTGCTCGGTCTCGGTACCGATCAGCGCGCCGCTCTGGATCGCTGCGATCACGGCACGAGTGGTCGGGATGTTGAAGCGTTTGCCGACGCCGTAGCCACCGCCGGTCCAGCCGGTGTTGACCAGGTAGACCTTGGAGCCGAAGCCGCGGATGCGCTTGATCAGCAGCTCAGCGTATTCACCGGCCGGACGCGGGAAGAACGGTGCGCCGAAGCAGGTGGAGAAGGTCGACTTGATGCCGCTGCCCGAACCCATTTCGGTCGAACCGACCAGAGCGGTGTAACCGGACAGGAAGTGATAAGCCGCTTGTTCTTCGTTGAGGATCGACACTGGCGGCAGTACGCCGGTCAGGTCGCAGGTCAGGAAGATCACAGCGTTCGGCTCGCCACCGAGGTTCTTCTCGGAGCGCTTGGCAACGTGCTCCAGCGGGTAGGCGGCGCGGCTGTTCTGGGTCAGGCTGACATCGGCGTAGTCGGCGTGCTTGGCATCGTCGATAACGACGTTTTCCAATACCGCGCCGTGCTTGATGGCTTTCCAGATAACCGGCTCGTTTTTCTCGGACAGGTCGATGCACTTGGCATAGCAACCGCCTTCGATGTTGAACACAACGCCTTCGCCCCAGCCGTGCTCGTCGTCACCGATCAGGTAACGGCTTTCGTCGGCCGACAGGGTGGTCTTGCCGGTACCGGACAGACCGAAGAACAGGGTCACGTCGCCCTCTTCGCCGATGTTGGCGGCGCAGTGCATTGGCAGTACGTCGGCAGCCGGCAGCAGGAAGTTCTGCACCGAGAACATGGCTTTCTTCATTTCACCGGCGTAAAGCATGCCGGCGATCAGCACTTTCTTCTGTGCGAAGTTGAGGATCACGCAGCCGTCGGAGTTGGTGCCGTCACGCTCTGGTACGCACTCGAAGTTGGCAACGTTGAGGACTTGCCACTCGTCACGACCCGCCGGGTTGTACTGAGCCGGGTTGATGAACAGGCAACGGCCGAACAGGTTCTGCCAGGCAGTCTGGGTGGTCATCTTCACAGCCAGGTAGTGCTCGGAAGCCGCACCTACATGTACGTAGGAAACGAAATGCTCTTGCGCGTTGTTGAATGCCTCAACGCGAGCCCACAGGGCGTCGAACTTGTCGGCCGGGAACTTGCGGTTGATCGGTCCCCAGGCGATGGCGGCCTGGGTGCTAGGCTCTTCAACGATGAAACGATCGACTGGCGAACGGCCGGTACGGTGACCGGTACGAACAACCAGTGCGCCGGTATCGGCAAGCTCGCCTTCACCACGGTTGAGGGCTTCTTTAACCAGATCATCAACACTCAGATCGGTGTACACGGCATTGTTGGCTTGCGTCATGAGGTTCCCCGTCGGCCAGTGGCCGAGTGCTCCAAACGTTTTTGTAGTAGAAAGTCGTGCACTACTACCGTGGAAAAAGTGGGCCGGATTATGCCAGAAAAGCCCAAAAAAAGTAGACCCCTCCTGTCGTAACGGCGTTAATCCGGCGCAAGGCAGTGAATTTACCTGCGCTGAACCGTTTTAGTGACGGGTATCTGACGGCGTCTCGATACCCGCGCCGGCGAACAATTGAGTGACATCGGCCGCGTCAAACAGGTAGCGCTGGTTGCAGAACTGGCAATCGATTTCGATGTTGCCACCGTGTTCGACCACCAATTGCTGCGCGTCTTCCATACCCAGACTGACCAGCGCATTGGCCGAACGTTCGCGCGAGCAGCTGCAACGGAAGCGCAGCTTCTGCACATCGAACAGACGCACCTGCTCGTCGTGGTACAGGCGATGCAACACGGTTTCGTTGTCCAGGCTCAACAGCTCATCGGCGGTCAGCGTACCACCCAGGGTGGTGATGTGCTGCCAGCTGGCGGCGCGTTCGTCATCGTCTTTCAAACGGTCGGCCGGCAGTTGCTGCAGCAACAGGCCACGGGCGCGACGACCATCGGCACAGAGCTTGATGCGGGTGCCAATCTGCTGGGACATGACGAAGTAGTTGGTGAAGCAGTCGGACAACGTTTCGCCATCCAGATCGACGACGCCCTGGTAGCGTTGGCCCCGTTTCGGGTCGACGGTCAATGTCAGCGAGCCGTCCGGCATCAGGTCAGCCAGGGTAGCGTCAAGGGCAATGCGGTCGGCCTCGTAACGGGCCAGACCCCGGATGTCACGCTCGCTGGAGCACTCGATCATCAGCAGCGGGATCGGGCCTTCGGAGCGTGCCTGCAGAATCAGCAAGCCATCGAACTTCAACGTGCCGACCAGCAACGATGCGGCCGCCATCAGCTCGCCGAGCAGTTGCGCGACCGGCTGCGGGTAGGCGTGTTTGGCCAGGACTTCGGCGTAGCTGAGCTCCAACGAGACCAGCTCGCCACGGGTGTCGCTGTCATCGAAGATGAAGCGTTGTGTGAAGTCGTTATCCGCGTGATCGGTCATAGGTCTGGGTATCTGAAGTAGTGAAAAAGGTTACAGGAAACAAGAAATTGCCCTTGCGCCACCCCTCGGGTGCGCAACGTTCAGCCATGAAAGGCATTTTATGAACAATCCGGGCCTGATCCAAGCAAGGTGGAACAAGCGCTGATGGGTTCCGGGTCGTTTCCCGTCCTGCACTGCTGGCAATGTGGTTATGGCCTACAGGTCAGAGACTGTGTGTGATTTTCGACGAGCGGCGATATCGTCCTTGCGATGCACTGCTGGCCAGGCACAGATATGGATGCGCACCGGGTCAATTGCAAGTCTTGGCCTGAAGGCGCGGTGAAACCTGGCGAGTGCTGCGCACTCGATCGCGGGCAAGCCACGCTCCCACAGGAACGGCACAAACCCTTGTGGGAACGGGCTTGCCCGCGATAGCGGTCTGGCACTCGCCCAAGAAATATCTGTATTAGTCGTCGTTACTGCTGCCACGAAACTTGAACAAATCCCGCCGCTGCTTCTTGCTCGGCTTACCGTCGGTGCTCACGCCCAGGGCTCCGGCTTTTCTTTGCGCCGCGGCCTCTTCGCGCTTGGCGATGCTGGCCAGGGTTTCGGCATACAAGGTTTGCGCCTGCGGTGCGCCGCGACGAACGATCGACAGTGCCAGGACTACCACCGTGCGCTCTTCGAAACCTGTGCGAATCACAAATTCGTCGCCAATACGCGGCTCCTTGCCCGGCTTGCAGCGTTCGCCCCGGCAATGCACCTTGCCGCTTTCAATCGCCGCCTTGGCCAGGGCGCGGGTTTTGTAGAATCGTGCAGCCCACAACCATTTATCGAGGCGGACTTTGTCGTCCTCTTCGTTTTTTTGTGCCATGGAATTTCCTCATTCTGAAATATTGGTGAACTGTACTACCGTTTCTGACGTACCAAGAATTTCACCGGCTCGGATTACAATGCTGACATTCCATAACCTCCTTGGGAGGCTGGAAATCCGGGCCGTAGATATCTGTCGCCTTTTAATCATTATTCTGCGTGAATACCGCGAATCCGGCCGTATGCGGCCCGAGCGGTTTTACCGGTTGAGCACTATTGAAGACATTTGACCATTTGACCGTTGTCGGTCTGCGCGAGTGGGTGGCGCTCCCGGATTTGGGAGTCGCCGGCCTTCGGGCAAAAATCGACACCGGTGCCAGCACCTCAAGCCTCCACGCCACCGAAATCGAGCCGTTCGAGCGCGATGGTGAGCAGTGGGTGCGTTTTACCGCCCACCTGGGTTCCGTCGTACAACTGCGCCACCGACGCTGCGAAGCTCCGTTGGTGACGATGAAAACCATTAAAAGCTCAAACGGTCACGCGCAGGTGCGATACGTGATCAGCACCACCCTGGCCCTTGGTGATCGGGTCTGGCGGGTCGAGTTCACGCTCGCCTGCCGCAAGTCCATGCGTTATCGCCTGCTGCTCGGCTCCAAAGCCCTGATCCACGGCCAGTTGGTGGTCAATCCGGGCATCAAGTATGTACAAGACAAGCCGGTGTTCCCGGTATCTACCTCCTCCACAGGTGTTGCATGAAGATCGCTGTGCTGTCGCGGAATCCGCGTCTGTATTCCACCCGTCGTCTGGTCGAAGCCGGTACCGAGCGTGGCCATGAAATGGTGGTGGTCGACACCTTGCGCGCCTACATGAACATCGCCAGCCACAAGCCACAAATCCACTACCGCGGCAAACCGCTGGAGGGTTTCGATGCGGTGATTCCACGGATCGGCGCTTCCGTGACCTTTTATGGCTGCGCAGTGCTGCGCCAGTTCGAAATGATGGGGGTATTTCCGCTCAACGAATCGGTGGCCATTGCCCGTTCCCGGGACAAGCTGCGTTCGCTGCAATTGCTGTCCCGTCGCGGGATCGGTTTGCCGGTGACCGGGTTTGCCCACTCCCCCGATGACATTCCCGACCTGATCGAAATGGTCAACGGCGCGCCGTTGGTGATCAAGGTCCTGGAAGGTACCCAGGGCATCGGCGTGGTGCTGTGCGAAACCGCCACGGCCGCGGAGTCGGTGATCGAGGCGTTCATGGGCCTCAAGCAGAACATCATGGTTCAGGAGTACATCAAGGAAGCCGGTGGTGCGGACATTCGCTGCTTCGTCGTCGGCGACAAGGTAATTGCAGCGATGAAGCGCCAGGCCAAACCCGGCGAGTTTCGCTCCAACCTGCATCGCGGTGGCAGCGCGAGCCTGATCAAGATCACCCCGGAAGAACGCATGACGGCGTTGCGTGCGGCGAAGGTCATGGGGCTGGCGGTGGCAGGCGTCGACATCCTGCGCTCCAATCACGGGCCGTTGGTGATGGAGGTGAACTCGTCGCCGGGTCTTGAGGGGATCGAGACCACCACCGGGAAGAATGTGGCGGGGATCATCATCGAGCATCTGGAGAAGAATGGTGGGCCGAATATGACGCGGACCAAAGGGAAGGGCTGAGGCTCATCTACTGTGGCGAGGGAGCTTGCTCCCGTTGGACCGGGCTGGCGCTCCAGGCCGAAGGACTCCCAAATCCCACAATCGTGTTCTTGCACTTCGGACACGGTTGTCTGGTTTTGCGGCTGCTGCGCAGCCGAACGGGAGCAAGCTCCCTCGCCACAAAGGCCTCTGTGTTTGCTAAACAGCATCCCGCGGCAACATCAACCCCAACGGCAACCGCACCCGAGCTTCCAGCCCACCGCCCGAGCGGTTACGCAGCTCAACATTCCCGCCATGCATCGAAGCAATCCGCTTCACGATCGCCAGACCTAATCCGGTACCTTTGCCACCCCGGGCACGATCACCGCGAGTGAACGGGTTGAAAATCGCTTCCAGTTCCGATGGATCAATACCGGCACCACGGTCCATGACACTCAGCACCACATACGGTGCGCTGGTATCCCCGGATACATACGCCGCCACCTCCACACCGCTGCCAGCATGATGCAGCGCGTTGCCGATCAGGTTGTTCAGCAGCCGCTTCATCGACACACGACGCAGTGGGAACGGCTGGATAGGCTCCAGGCGTAACCGCACTTTTTCTTCGGTCTGGTTATACGGTGCGGCAACTTCACGGACCAGGTCGCTCAGGTCAACCTCTTCCACCGACTCATCGCGCCCGTCACGAATGAACGCCAGGAACTGATCGAGAATCGCATCCATGTCCTCGATGTCACGAACCATGTCATTGGTCAGGTCAGTGTGATCGCCCATCAGCTCCAGGGACAGGCGCAAGCGGGTCAATGGCGTGCGCAAGTCGTGGGACACCCCGGCCAGCATCAGTTCACGCTCGCGACCGGCCTGCTCGACGTCTTCGGCCATCTGGTTGAAGGCGCGGTAAACTTCGGTCATCTCACTCGGCGTATCGCTGATCGGCAGGCGTACGCTGCGACCCTGACCGAGTTGCCGCGCGGCATACACCAGACGCTTCAAAGGTTGATTGAGCTGGCTGACGAAGATCCAGGCCGAAGCGGTGGACAGCAGGCCAATGGCGAGGAACCAGCCCAGTACGTTCCAGATTTTCTGGCCGCGCAGCGGATGGGGATAAAGCGGTACTTTCAGCCAGCCATCGCCCAGGCTTGGCGCCCGGACCCACAGCGCCGGTGGCGAATGCATGCGCAGCCGGACTTCAGTGTCGGCACCCAACTCCGCCTGCATCTGCCGCTGGTAGATCTCGCTGTAAGGCCAGTGCTGTTCGCCTTCCGGCACGCCGGCACCCACCACCCGTATCAGGGTCGCGGCCTCGGCGATCTTGCCGCGACTTTCTTCATCGGCCGCCCAATAGGCGCGCAGCGTCAGGGCGACACCGTGGCTGTACTGGCGGTCCACCAATACGTCTTCGTTCATCAGCAGATAAACCAGGGTCAGTGCCTTGGAGAAGAGTACGACGATGAGCACCAGCCAAAGGGTGCGGGAGAAGAAGCTCTGGGGGAACCAAACGGGGGTTTTCATGGATAACCGTTAAACACTTGCAGGAGCGAGCGATGCTCGCATATTGCGGATCGCGAGTCTGCGGACAGGATCGATTGATCCGCTGTCCGCATGACCCGCTCCTACAAATCGCCAATCACTTGGTGGCGGTACCATCCGGTACAAACACGTAACCCACGCCCCAGACAGTCTGGATGTAACGCGGTTTGGACGGATCGGGCTCGATCATCCGGCGCAGACGAGAAATCTGCACATCGATGGAACGCTCCAGAGCATCCCACTCGCGGCCACGAGCCAGGTTCATCAGTTTGTCGCGGGTCAGCGGCTGACGTGCGTTCATCACCAGAGCCTTGAGTACAGCGAACTCACCGGTGGTGAGCATGTGCACTTCTTCGCCGCGCTTGAGCTCGCGGGTGGCCAGGGACAACTCGTAGTCACCGAAGGTCACGCTTTCGTCTTCGCTGCCCGGGGCGCCAGGCACCGGAGCCGACTGGCGACGCAATACCGCTTTGACGCGAGCCATCAGCTCATCGGGGTTGAACGGCTTGGCCAGGTAATCGTCGGCGCCCAGCTCCAGGCCCTTGATACGACTCAGCTCGTCGCCCTTGGCGGTGAGCATGATGATCGGAATCTGGTTGTTCGCGCTGCGCAGGCGGCGGCAGGCGGTCAGGCCGTCTTCGCCGGGCAACATCAGGTCGAGGACGACCAGGTTGAACACTTCGCGCGCCAGCAGGCGATCCATTTGCTCGGTGTTCGGTACGGCGCGGGCGCGGTAGCCCTTGCTGACGAAAAAACGTTCCAGCAGGCTGCTGAGCCCCGGATCGTCGTCAACGATAAGAATTTTTTCGCCTTCAGCAGTTTGTGCAGTGCTGCTCATTGGATGCTCCTTTGATCTCGGCGCGCATTATGGCGTAGCTGCCGTTATACGCACCGTGTGCATTGTTAGCAGATTTTTCCTCCAGCGCCAGAAAACCGGCCATTGCACCTGCAATCCGCGATGTCCCCGAATGCCGGAACGCTGGTTATAATGCGCGGCCTTTTGTGTCAGGCAACGTCAGACAGGTACTACAGACGGACGCGTTTTTTTTCATGGCGTCGGCAGTAATTGTTCGATTTCACGGGTCAACGGGATACCTTTTGATCCAGGTAGCGGCGCAGGCCAGGCCGCTCAACCAGACTCGCCCAGGTCCTATCTCTGCGCCTGCGAGCCTGCTTTCACAATTTGTCAGGTGGTTTTATGGACAGCATCAACAGCCGCATCGCCGAGGAACTCGGTGTACGCCCACAACAGGTCGAAGCGGCCGTCGCGCTACTCGATGAAGGCTCTACCGTTCCCTTCATCGCCCGTTACCGGAAAGAAGTGACCGGCAGCCTCGACGATACGCAATTGCGTCATCTGGAAGAGCGCCTGCGCTACCTGCGAGAACTCGACGAACGGCGTATCAGCATCCTCGCCAGCATCCAGGAGCAGGGCAAGCTGACCCCGCAACTTGAACGCGACATCAAGCTCGCCGACACCAAGACCCGTCTCGAAGACTTGTACCTGCCGTACAAGCAGAAGCGCCGCACCAAGGGCCAGATCGCCCTGGAAGCCGGCCTGGGCGAGCTGGCCGACGGTCTGTTCAACGACCCGTCCCTGAACCCGGAAACCGAAGCCGCACGCTTCATCGACGCGGAAAAAGGCGTGGCCGATGTGAAGGCTGCCCTCGAAGGCGCCAAGTACATCCTGATGGAACGCTTCGCCGAAGACGCAGGCCTCTTGGACAAGCTGCGCAACTACCTGAAGCAGGAAGCCACCCTCAGTGCCCGCGTGATTGCCGGCAAGGAAGAGGAAGGCGCCAAGTTCCGCGATTACTTTGAACACGACGAACCGCTCAAAAGCATGCCGTCGCACCGCGCGCTGGCGATTTTCCGTGGTCGCAACGAAGGCATCCTCAGCTCAGCGCTAAAAGTCGGCGACGAACTGCCGGGCACCATGCACCCGTGCGAAGGCATGATCGGCCAGCAATTCGGCATCCAGAACCAGAACCGTGCCGCCGACAAATGGCTGGGCGAAGTGGTGCGCTGGACCTGGAAGGTCAAGCTCTACACCCACCTGGAGACGGATCTGCTGGGCGAACTGCGCGATGGCGCGGAAACCGAAGCGATCAACGTGTTCGCCCATAACCTGCACGACCTGCTGCTGTCGGCCCCGGCCGGCCCACGCGCCACCCTGGGCCTCGACCCGGGCCTGCGCACCGGTTGCAAGGTCGCCGTGGTCGACTCCACCGGCAAGCTGCTGGATCACGCCACGGTTTACCCGCACGTGCCGCACAACAAATGGGACCAGACCCTCGCCGTGCTCGCCGCCCTGTGCGCCAAGCACTCGGTGGACCTGATCGCCATCGGCAACGGTACCGCCAGTCGCGAGACCGACAAGCTGGCCGCTGAGCTGATCAAAAAATACCCAGCCATGAAGATGACCAAGGTCATGGTTTCCGAGGCCGGCGCATCGGTTTACTCGGCATCGGAGCTGGCCTCCAAGGAATTCCCGGACCTCGACGTGTCGATCCGTGGCGCCGTGTCGATTGCCCGTCGCCTGCAAGACCCGTTGGCTGAGCTGGTGAAAATCGATCCGAAATCCATCGGCGTCGGCCAGTACCAGCACGACGTGTCGCAACTGAAACTGGCCCGTGGCCTGGATGCGGTGGTCGAGGACTGCGTGAACGCCGTCGGCGTGGATGTGAACACTGCGTCCGTGGCGCTGCTGGCACGGATCTCCGGCCTCAACGCGACCCTGGCGCAGAACATCGTCAGCCACCGCGACGAGCACGGTGCGTTCAAGACCCGCGCTGCGCTGAAGAAAGTCGCGCGCCTGGGCGAGAAAACCTTCGAACAGGCCGCTGGATTCCTGCGCGTCATGAATGGCGAAAACCCGCTGGACTCGTCGGCGGTTCACCCGGAAGCCTATCCGCTGGTTCAGCGCATCGCCGCCGAAACCGACCGTGACATCCGCTCGCTGATTGGCGATGCCGCGTTCCTCAAGCGCCTCGATCCGAAGAAGTACACCGATGAAACCTTCGGTCTGCCGACCGTGACCGACATCCTCCAGGAACTGGAAAAACCCGGCCGCGACCCGCGTCCCGAGTTCAAGACCGCCGAGTTCCAGGAAGGCGTCGAAGACCTCAAGGACCTTCAACTGGGCATGATCCTCGAAGGCGTGGTGACCAACGTGACCAACTTCGGTGCCTTCGTCGATATCGGCGTGCATCAGGACGGTTTGGTGCACATCTCTGCACTTTCGGAGAAGTTCATCAAGGATCCACGGGAAGCGGTGAAGGCCGGTGACGTGGTGAAAGTGAAGGTCATGGAAATCGACATCCCGCGCAAACGCGTTGGCCTGTCGATGCGCATGAGCGACACCCCGGGCGAGAAGATCGACGGCGCTCGCGGCGCGCGTCCGGGGTCGGCGCCACGCCAGTCCCAGAACACCGCACCGCGCAAGGAAACCACGGCGGCAGCACCGAGCAACAATGCCATGGCTTCGCTGTTCGCCAATGCCAAGCAGTTGAAGAAACGCTGATGGACATTCCCGCCGGGCTGACCGAAAGCGCGTTTTTCAAGCTGCTGGGCTGCCGCTTGCACAGTCTGGAAACCGGGGTGGCGCAAGTCGCCCTGGCGCTGGAACCGGAGCTGCGCAATCGCGGCGGCAAGCTGCACGGCGGGGCCTTGTTCAGCCTGGTGGACATTGCCATGGGGCTGGCCTGTTCCAGCACCCACGGCTTTGACCAGCAGAGTGCGACCATCGAGTGCAAGATCAACTACATCCGAGCCGTCTCAGATGGCGAGGTGATGTGCACGGCGCGGGTGATCCACCCGGGCCGCCGCACACTGGTGGTCGAGGCCGATGTGATGCAGGGCGACAAACTGGTCGCAAAAGCACAAGGCACGTTCGCTGTCCTGTAGCTAGTCGTCATCAATTTGAGTTAATTTCGGCAGTACGCAACCTGTGGGAGCGGGCTTGTGGCGAGGGGGCTTGCCCCCGTTTGAGTGCGTAGCACTCACAAAATCCTGGTATATGAGAGACTTTGGGGCTGCTTCGCAGCCCAACGGGGGCAAGCCCCCTCGCCACAGACTTGCTCCCACAGGGATTACTGCAATCAGTTATTTACCGGTTCAGTGCGGCTCCAAAACCAGGCGAAAACGCCAGTTTTAACTTCACCCTTGTAGACCGTCTTGCCCACCCCCATATTGGGGCGACTGACGCGTGAAGGAATCCAACTTGAGCGAACTTCTCAACCGCCGCCTGGCTCTGCTCGGCGAGCGCGCTAACCTCTCTCTGCTCGAACAGTGCCTTCACGGCATCGAACGTGAATGCCTGCGCGTGACCGATGAAGGTCGCCTGGCGCAAACGCCGCACCCGGAAGAATTGGGTTCCGCGCTGACCAATGAACAGATCACCACCGACTACTCCGAGTCGCTGCTGGAGTTCATCACCCCGGCCCTGCCCGATCCTGCCGATACGCTGGCGAGCCTGGACAGCATTCACCGCTTTGCCTACAGCAAGCTCGGTAACGAGTACCTGTGGAGCCCATCGATGCCGTGCCCGTTGCCGGCCGAGGAAGATATCCCGATCGCCTATTACGGCACGTCCAATATCGGGCAGCTCAAGTACGTCTACCGCAAGGGTCTGGCCCTGCGTTACGGCAAGACCATGCAATGCATTGCCGGCATCCACTACAATTTTTCCCTGCCGGAAAAACTCTGGCCGTTGCTCAAGCAGGCCGAAGGCTTTGTCGGCACCGACCGCGATTTCCAGTCGTCGTCCTACATCGCGCTGATCCGCAACTTCCGCCGCTATAGCTGGCTGTTGATGTACCTGTTCGGTGCTTCACCCGCACTGGACGCCGGCTTCCTGCGCGGTCGTTCGCACCAGTTGGAACAACTGGACCCGCATACCCTGTACCTGCCGTACGCCACCAGCCTGCGCATGAGCGACCTGGGTTACCAGAGCAACGCCCAGGCTGGCCTGACGCCGTGCTACAACGATCTGAACAGCTACACCGACAGCCTGCGCAAAGCGGTGGCCACGCCGTATGCGCCGTATGTCGAAGTCGGCACCCACCAGGATGGCGAGTGGGTACAGCTCAACACCAACATCCTGCAGATCGAAAACGAGTACTACTCCAACATCCGCCCGAAACGCGTGACCTATACCGGCGAACGTCCTATCCAGGCGCTGATGGCCCGTGGCATCCAGTACGTCGAAGTACGCTGCCTGGACATCAACCCGTTCCTGCCGATGGGCATCGACCTTACCGAGTCGCGCTTCCTCGATGCGTTCCTGCTGTACTGCGCGCTCAATGACAGCCCGCTGCTGACCAACACCAGTTGCGGCAACGCGACCTCGAACTTCCTCAGCGTGGTCAAGGAAGGTCGTCGTCCGGGCCTGCAACTGCAACGGGATGGCCAGCCGGTTGACCTGAAGGAATGGGCCGGCGAGCTGCTGGAAAAAATCGCCCCTCTGGCGGCGATGCTCGACCAGTGCCATGGCGGCGATGCCCACAGCAAGGCGCTGGACACCCAGATGACCAAGGTCCAGGACCCGTCCCTGACGCCGTCGGCCCAGGTATTGGCGTCGATGGCCGAGCACAAGGAAAGCTTCGCCCAGTTCTCCCTGCGCCAGAGCCAGGCCCATGCCGAGTTCTTCCGCAGCGAGCCTTTGCCGGCTGAGGAGCAGGCGAAGTTTGAAGAGCGGGCGCGTTCGTCGCTGGCTCAGCAGGCTGAGCTGGAACAGAACGAAGTCGGTGATTTCGATGTGTTCGTCGGGGCGTACCAGGCGAGCATTCTGGCGATCAGTAACTAACCGTCAAACACAGGTCCCCTGTGGCGAGGGGGCTTGCCCCCGCTGGACTGCGCAGCAGTCCCAGATCAGACCGACACCGCAGTATTTAGGGTAAACCGAGTTGCCTGCATTACGACTGCTTCGCAGCCGAACGGGGCGGTTCGGCGCTCCGACAAGCCCCCTCGCCACAATTCAGCTGTCGCTCCTCAATATTCCCCTCATAAGCTAATTCGAAAAAGTTATTTATTTTCGAATTCTTAGATCATTTAGTCTCTTTCTCACGCCGACAATCGGTCGCCTGACAAGGAGCTTTCTGATGAAACTGACTTTCCCTCTACGCTTGCTGGCGGCCGCTTCCTTGGCTACCGCGAGTTTTTTTGCCCAGGCGGCCGACTTCACCGTCGCCTACCAGACCACCGTTGACCCGGCGAAAGTCGCCCAGGCTGACGGCGCTTACGAAAAGGCCACCAAGGCCGATATCAGCTGGCGCAAATTCGACAACGGTGCCGACATCATCGCCGCCATCGCCTCCGGTGACGTGCAGATCGGCTATCTGGGTTCCAGCCCTTTGACCGCCGCCATCACCCGTAAAGTCCCGGTCGAAACCTTCCTCATCGCCACCCAGATCGGCGCCGCCGAAGCCCTGGTCGCCCGCGACGGCTCCGGGATCAAGACCCCGCAAGACTTGATCGGCAAGAAGATCGCCGTGCCGTTCGTTTCCACCGGCCACTACAGCCTGCTCGCCGCGCTGAAGCACTGGAACATCGACCCGTCGAAAGTCACCGTTCTCAACCTGGCTCCACCCGCGATCATTGCCGCCTGGAAACGCGGTGACATCGACGCCACGTACGTGTGGGATCCGGCCCTCGGTGTCGCCAAGGAAAACGGCAAGGTACTGATCACCTCCGGCGAGCTGGCCAAGTTCGGCGCACCGACCTTCGACGCCTGGATCGTGCGCAAGGATTTCGCCGAGAAGCACCCGGAGATCGTCACCGCGTTCGCCAAAGTGACCCTGGACGCCTACGCCGATTACCGCAAAGACCCGCAAGCCTGGCTGGCCAACCAGGGCAACGTCGACAAGCTTGTAAAACTGTCTGGCGCCAAGGCCAGCGACATTCCATTGCTGTTGCAAGGCAACGTCTACCCACTGGCGGCTGACCAGGTGCTCACCCTCGGCGCGCCGACCACCAAAGCCATCACCGACACCGCGGCGTTCCTCAAGGAGCAAGGCAAGGTCGAGGCGGTACTGCCGGACTACGCGCCGTACGTCAGCGCCAAGTTCATCACCAACTGATCGGGAGTCAATGCGATGGCCTTGCTACAGCTGGAGCGCATCAGCGCACAGTACCCCGGCAATCCGGAACCGGTGTTGGCGGATGTCTCACTGAGCCTGGGGCCCCGGCAATTGCTGGTCGCCCTTGGCCCGTCCGGCAGTGGCAAGACTTCGCTGTTGAACCTGATTGCCGGTTTCGTCGAACCCAGCGCCGGGCGTATCACCCTCGACGGCGTGCCCGTCAAAGGCCCGAGCGCCGAGCGCGGCGTGGTGTTTCAGGACGACGCGCTGCTGCCGTGGCAAGACGTTCTGGCCAACGTCGGGTTCGGCCTGGAGCTGGCCGGTATCGTCCGGGACAAACGCGAAGCTCGCGCCCAGGAAATGCTCGCCCTGGTCGATCTTTCCGGTTTTGAACAACGCCGCATCTGGCAGCTTTCGGGCGGCCAGAAGCAACGTGTCGGCCTGGCCCGCGCCCTCGCCGCCGATCCGCGTGTGTTGCTGATGGACGAACCTTTCGGTGCCCTCGACGCCTTCACCCGCGAGCAGATGCAGGAGCTGTTGCTGCAAGTCTGGCAACGCACCGCCAAGCCGGTGTTCCTGATTACCCACGACATCGAAGAAGCCGTGTTCCTCGCCACCGACCTGATTCTGTTGGCGCCCAACCCGGGGCAAATCGTCGAGCGCCTGAGCCTCGATTTCGGTCAGCGTTATGCCGCCGGTGAGTCGGCTCGCTCGATCAAGTCCGACCCGCGTTTTATCGAAACCCGCGAACACGTACTCGCCAAAGTGTTCTCCCAACGCAGCGCCGCCCAGCGGCAGGAGCGCGCATGAGCAGCTACGAAATTCCCGTCGCCGCGATAACGCCTGGCTCAGCCGTGATTCCGGTAAGTCGCCGCTTGAGCACTCGCTGGATCAGTGTGCTGACGCTGGTCGTTCTCGTTGCTATTTGGTGGGCCGTGACGGCGACCGGTTTGATCGAGCCGCTGTTCCTGCCGCCGCCCTCCGCCGTGCTGCAAAAAGGCTGGCTGCTGGCGACCTCGGGTTATATGGATTCAACCCTGTGGCAGCACCTCGACGCGAGTCTGAGTCGTATCGGCCTGGGCCTCGGCTTTGCGATTCTCACCGCCGTGCCGGTGGGAATCGCCATCGGCGCCAACCGTATCGCCCGTGGTGTGCTCGACCCGCTGATCGAGTTCTACCGGCCGATTCCGCCGCTGGCTTATCTGCCGCTGATCGTGATCTGGTGCGGCATCGGTGAATTGTCGAAAGTGCTGCTGATCTACCTGGCGATCTTCGCCCCGATTGCCATCGCCACCGCCACCGGTGTGCGCACGGTCGACCCGGCCAAATTGCGTGCCGCGCAGTCGCTGGGCGCAACACGCGTGCAGTTGATTCGCCACGTCATTTTGCCGAGTGCCTTGCCGGACATTCTGACCGGTGTGCGCATTGGCCTCGGCGTGGGTTGGTCGACGCTGGTCGCCGCCGAACTGATCGCCGCCACCAGCGGCTTGGGCTTCATGGTGCAATCGGCCGCGCAGTTTCTGGTCACCGATGTGGTGGTACTGGGGATTCTGGTGATTGCACTGATCGCCTTCGCGATGGAGTTGGGCCTGCGTGCCCTGCAACGCAAATTGGTGCCGTGGCATGGCCAAACTCACTGATTACTCGCACCCACAGTTGGCACCTCCAGATTGAAGAGAACCACCATGAGTGACTTGACCATCGTCCCCCTAAGCTCCGCCCTCGGCGCACAGATCAGCGGCGTCGACATCAGCCAGCCGCTGAACCTGGAGCAGCGCGATACCATCGAACAGGCCCTGCTCAAGCATCAGGTCCTGTTCTTTCGCGACCAGCCGATCACGCCACAGCAACAGGCGCGATTCGCCGCGAATTTCGGCGACCTGCACATTCACCCGATCTACCCGAATGTGCCGGAGCAACCCGAAGTGCTGATCCTCGACACCGCCGTCACCGACGTGCGCGACAACGCGATCTGGCACACCGACGTGACCTTCCTGCCGACCCCGGCCATGGGCGCGGTGCTCAGTGCCAAACTGCTGCCGGAGTTTGGCGGCGACACGTTGTGGGCCAGCGGGATTGCAGCGTATGAAGCTCTGTCGGCGCCGCTGAAAACCTTGCTCGAAGGTCTGACCGCTACCCATGAATTCACTCGTTCGTTTCCGCTGGAACGCTATGGCAATACGCCCGAGGCACTGGCCCAGTGGGAGGAAGCACGGCGCAAGAATCCGCCGCTGTCGCACCCAGTGATCCGCACGCACCCGGTCAGCGGGCGCCGCTCGCTGTTCGTCAACGAAGGCTTCACTTCGAAGATCAACGAGCTGTCGGAAACCGAGAGCGAGGCGATTCTGAAGTTCCTGTTCGCCCATTCAACGCGACCGGAGTTCACCATTCGCTGGCGCTGGCAGCAGGACGACATCGCGTTCTGGGACAACCGCGTGACCCAGCATTACGCGGTGGACGATTACCGCCCGGCGCGGCGGGTGATGCAGCGGGCGACGGTATTGGGGGATGTGCCTTTCTTTCGCTGAACCCTGATTTCTTTATTGACCAATCTGACCCCATCGCGGGCAAGCCCGCTCCCACAGGGTCCGAGTCGTACACATAATCTGTGAACACAGCTGAACCTGTGGGAGCGGGCTTGCCCGCGATGAGGCCGGAACAGGCACCAGAAATCCAGTGCCGATCACCTATTCCGCAGTAGATGGCTTCTCCCAAAGATTGATCCCGCCCTCCTGGGCAAACCGGTCAATCTCCGCCAGTTCCTGCGCACTGAAGCTCAGGTTCTTCAACGCCCCGACGTTCTCGATGATCTGCTCCGGCCGGCTCGCGCCAATCAAGGCCGAAGTGACCCGAGGATCGCGCAGGGTCCAGGCCAGCGCCAGTTGCGCCAGGCTCTGGCCGCGACGCTTGGCGATTTCGTTGAGTGCCCGCACCTGGGCAATGTTGGCCTCGGACAAATGCGACGCCTGCAACGAACCACCGCCCGGACGGTTGACCCGCGCATCCGACGGCACGCCGTTGAGGTATTTGTCGGTCAGCAAACCCTGGGCCAGCGGGGTAAAGGCAATCACGCCGGTGCCGAGTTCGTCGGTGGTATCCAGCAGGTCTTTTTCCACCCAGCGATTGAGCAGGTTGTAGGCCGGCTGGTGAATCAGCAGCGGCACTTTCCACTCTTTGAGCAACGCCGCCATTTCGCGGGTTTTCACCCCGGAATAGGACGAGATGCCGATGTACAGCGCCTTGCCCTGCTGCACCGCTGTGGCGAGCGCGCTGGCGGTTTCTTCCAGCGGAGTGTCCGGATCGAAACGGTGAGAATAGAAGATGTCGACGTAGTCCACGCCTAGGCGTTGCAGGCTCTGGTCAAGGCTGGCCAGCACGTACTTGCGCGAGCCGCCACCCTGACCGTAAGGGCCGGGCCACATGTCCCAACCGGCCTTGCTGGAGATGATCAGTTCGTCGCGGTACTGCTTGAAGTCTTCACGCAGTAAACGGCCGAAGTTGATCTCGGCGCTGCCATACGGCGGGCCGTAGTTGTTGGCCAGGTCGAAGTGGTTGATGCCCAGGTCGAACGCCGTGCGCAACAACGCGCGCTGGGTATCGATCGGCGTGCTGTCGCCGAAGTTGTGCCACAGGCCCAACGACAGCGCCGGCAGCACCAGCCCGCTGCGGCCCACGCGGCGGTAGGGGATGGAGTCGTAGCGGTTTTCGGCAGCGGTGTAAGTCATCGAATCCTCTCTTGTCTGTCTTGAATCTGGTATCGACTGCTTCGCCAGTCGCCCAGCATACGCCCGGACAAACGCCAGAAAACCCCTGATTCGACTAATTGCTGAAACGTTTCACATATTTCCCGCTGACAAGCTACCGCGCCCCCGCAAACACCTCACCCAACCAATCCACAAACACCCGGACCCTGGGCGACATGTGTCGGTTGTGCGGGTACAGCACTGAAACCGGCATTGATGGCGGTGGGGTGTCGGTGAGGATTTCCTTGATCAACCCTTGGGCAATTTGCGTTTCCATCCGGTAGTGCGGGCACTGGATCAGGCCCAGTCCGGCAATCGCCGAGGCGGCGTAGATTTCTGCGCCGAACACCGAGACCGCACCGTCGATGGCCACTTCCTTGAGTTCACCGTCCACCATGAATTCAAAGGGAAACAATTTGGCCGTCGTGCGCGAAACGTAGTTCACCGCACGGTGCTGGCTCAGGTCGGCAAGGCTTTTCGGTTCGCCGTATTTGCGCAAATAGGCGGGGCTGGCGCAGGTGATCTGACGCAGGTTGGCGACACGTTTGCCGATCAGCGTGGAGTCGCCCAATGTTCCTGCGCGCAACACACAATCGATACCTTCGGTGATCAGGTCGACCTGACGGTCAGCCTCGCTGATGGACAGCTCGATGTCGGGATAACGCGCCATGAATTGCGGCAATGCCGGGATCACGAAATGCTTGGCCAATGTCCCGTGCAAGTCCACCCGCAGCCGCCCCTTCGGTGCCACACCGCGAAACGCCAATTCCGCTTCTTCCAGCTCTGCCAGCAGTTGCACGCAACGCAGGTAGTACGCCTCGCCATCCAGCGTCGGACGCACCTTACGCGTGCTGCGCTCCAACAAACGCGTACCCAGCCAGGCCTCGAACTGATTCAGGGTGTGGGTCAGCGTCGCGCGTGGCAGGTTCAGGTCATCGGCAGCCTGCGTGAAGCTGCTGCGCTCGTAGATCCGCACAAAAACCTTCATCGCTTTGACTTGGTCCACAGCTCACTCCAGGCACTCGATTGTTGGCGATTATTGAACAGTCAAGGCAACTCTCGTGCATTTATCGCCCTGAGTAAACATGTGAAATTGACTTCACACCCCATCGACAGGAACACCAACATGACTCATCAAACTCCGAAAGTTGCCATCGTGACCGGCGCCTCCCGCGGCATCGGCGCGGTCATCGCCAAACAACTGGCCAGCGAAGGTTTCGCCGTTGCCATCAACTACGCCAGCAGCGCCACCGAAGCCTCGAAGCGGGTGGTGGAGCTACGTCAGGCCGGCCACCAGGCCATAGCGATCAAGGCCGATGTGGCCAATGCCGACGACGTGCGCCGGATGTTCGACGAGGTTGAAACCCAGTTCGGCAAGGTCGATGTTTTGGTGAACAACGCCGGCATCCTCAAGGTCCTGCCGCTGGCGCAACACAGCGATGAACTGTTCGAGCAGAACTTCAACATCCACGCTCGCGGCACCTTCAATACCCTGCGTGAAGCGGCGGCCCGCCTGAACAGCGGTGGCCGGATCATCAACTTCTCCAGCAGTACCGTCGGCATGAACCTGCCGGGCTACGCGGTGTACATCGCCAGCAAAGCGGCAGTGGAATCCCTGACCCAGGTGTTCGCCAAAGAGATGCGCGGGCGCAACATTACCGTCAATGCGGTGGCTCCCGGACCGGTGGCGACTGAGCTGTTTTTGCACGGCAAGAGTGAGGAGCAGATTCAGAATTTCGCGAAGATGGCGCCGCTGGAGCGTCTCGGTCAGCCAGAAGACATTGCCCGTGTCGTGTCCTTCCTCGCCGGGCCGGATTCAGCGTGGGTCAATGGGCAGATTTTGCGGGTCAATGGTGGGTTGGTTTAACTATGCTCAAACAGACACCGCGATAGCGGTTTGTCAGGCAAAAAATCCAGCGGAAGCACTCACCATGCACACCACCATCATCACCACCTTCGGCCTGATCCTCCTGGCGCTGATGCTCTACATCGGCGAGAACATCGGCTTCACCCGCCAAACCCTGGCCTACAGTTTTATCTTGCTGTGGTTGGCGCTGACGCTGATCAATGGCGCAGTCGGCATAGTGCATGCCGGCCAGCCATTGAGCACCGAACTGGTGGTCGGTAGCGCCGTGTTCGGTGTCCCGGTGGCGGCGCTGGTGTTGTTCATGGTGTTGACCACCGAGACGTGAGGGCCTTGATCAACGCACCAGATGCAGGAACTGCATGTGCCGTTCGTACTGATCGAGGATGTCGTTGATGATCTGCTCCTTGGTGTAGCCCACCAGATCGTAGTCCTGACTGCCCTCGCTCAAATGCACTTCGGCCCGGTAGTAG
The DNA here is from genome assembly GCF_019947365.1 of Pseudomonas sp. GL-R-26. Classification (NCBI taxonomy): domain Bacteria; kingdom Pseudomonadati; phylum Pseudomonadota; class Gammaproteobacteria; order Pseudomonadales; family Pseudomonadaceae; genus Pseudomonas; species Pseudomonas sp. GL-R-26. The sequence continues at coordinate 317,248 of NZ_JAGYGI010000002.1, forward strand.
CGGCGATTGTTGAGTTGTTTGGAACCCATACCGCCACGGGCAAACGACGGCGTGAAGTAGCCACGCATCTGCACCTGATACACGAACGGATGCTGGTCGCCGTGGCCGATTTCCAGGCTGACGCTGTCATTGGCCGGGTCCGGGTGTGTCGCTACGTGCAAACCCTTTTCGATGAACACGGCAGACACTTCTTCAATCGCCGGGCGCACCGTCGTATCGAGGAAACGATAAACCTCATCCCGCGACGGGAAATGCACCGCCTGACTCAGGCGCTGGCGCCATCCACCCTTGCCACGCCGGGATGCCGAGACCGGTGCCAGTGAATGCATCTGCGCAATCTGCTTCTGCGATTCCAGATAAAACGCCTTGTGCAGCCCCCACATCATCAACAGCAAGATCAACGAGAACGGCAGCGAAGTCAGGACCACCGCCGACTTCAACGCATCGATGCTGCCGGAAAACAGCAAAGCGCTGGTCACCAATGCGGTCATCGCGCCCCAGAACACCCGCAGCCATTTCGGCCCGTCTTCATCGGGGTTGCCGCCCTTGGCGGACAGCGTCGACAGCACCACGGTGCCGGAGTCGGCGGAGGTGACGAAGAACACGAAGCTGATGAACACCGTGACCGCGATCACGGTTTTGCTCCACGGGTAGGTTTCCAGCAGCAGGTAGAGCGTCATCGACGGATTATCGATAGCCGACATGCCGAGCGCGCTCATGCCGTGGTTGAGCACTTGATCGATGGCGCTGTTGCCGAAGATCGACATCCACGCCAGGGTGAAGCCGAGCGGGATCAACAGCACGCCGAAAACGAATTCGCGGATGGTCCGACCACGGGAAATCCGTGCGATGAACAGGCCCACGAACGGCGACCATGCAATCCACCAGGCCCAGTAGAACACCGTCCAACCGCCCAACCAGTCGCTGGGTTTATCGTAGGCATAGAGGTCGAAACTCTTCATCGGCAAGGCGCCGAGGTAATCGCCGAGGTTCTGGATCAGGGTGTTGAGCAAGTGCTGCGTGGGGCCGGCGAACAACACGAACAGCAGCAGCGCACAGGCCAGCAGCATGTTGATGTCGGACATCACCCGCACGCCCTTGTCGACGCCGGATACGGCAACGATGATCGCCGCGCCCATCATCAAGGTGATCAGGCCGACCTGAATCCATTGGGTGTGGGCGATGCCGAACAGGTAGTCCAGGCCCGAGTTGAGGTGCAACACGCCGAAGCCCATGTCGGCACCGAGGCCGAACACCGTGGCGATGATGCCGAAGCCATCCACCGCGTAGCCGATGGGGCCATTGATGCGCTTGCCGATCAGCGGGTACAACGCCGAGCGCAGGGCCAGTGGCAGGTTATGCCGGTAGGCGAAGTAGGCCAGCGCCATGCCGACAAAGGCGAACACGCCCCAGCCATGCAGGCCCCAGTGCAGAAACAGAATCTGCATCGCCTGGCGCGCCGCATCCGCCGTACCGGCCTCGCCTTGGGGCGGTTGCAGCATGTGGGTCAGCGGCTCGGACACGCAGAAGAAAAACAGGGTGATGCTGATCCCGGCGGCGAACAGCATGCCGGCCCAGGACAAATAACTGAATTCGGGTTCGTCGTGGTCGGCACCGAGCTTGATCTTGCCGTAGCCGGACAAGGCGGTGACCACCACGAAGACCAGATACAGGGTCATCGCCAGCAGGTAATACCAGCCGACCGTGTTGGCCGCCCAGTTTTGCGCCGCCAGCAACCAGGCACCGGCCTGCTCGGGCATGGCGATGACAACGACACCAAACAACAGGATGAAACTCGCCGAGAACCAGAACACCGGCGGATTCATGCGGATCAGACCGCTTGGAGGGATGGACGATGCACTCATGTTCGGTGCACCTCGAAGGGGTAAAACGTGGCTGTAGAAATCGGACTCAGCAAAGGCAAGCCTCCTGTTGTGAGCGGGCAGCGAACCGCCGGTTTAACTTGAATGAACGTTCAAGTTAAACATGAATAGGGGGCTAAGGACTAATCGCAGGGCTCGGCGGTGGTGTTCTTACGCTAGCTCAAGGGAGGAAATTTGCTGAAGACCAACAACTCGATTCGGCTTGAAATCCAATCGCGAGCAAGCTCGCTCCCACAGTGGATCCGGGTTGAACACAAAAGCTGTGAACGCCAGGAAACCCTGTGGGAGCGAGCTTGCTCCGGGCGGCGTTCCGACGATGAGGCCAGACCAGTCAACGGAGATCCAAAGGCCTACTTCTGCGCCCCATCATCATGCTGCAGATTCGCCTGGGTCAGGTTGCTGCCCGCCGGCACGCTGCGGGTCAACCAGACGTTGCCGCCAATGGTCGAGCCTTGGCCGATGGTGATCCGCCCAAGAATCGTCGCCCCGGCATAAATCACCACGTCGTTCTCGACAATCGGATGCCGAGGCTGGCCTTTCTGCAACTGACCGTCTTCGTCCGCCGGAAAGCGCTTGGCGCCCAAGGTCACCGCCTGATAGATCCGCACGCGCTCGCCGATGATCGCCGTCTCGCCAATCACCACACCCGTCCCGTGGTCGATGAAAAAACTGCGGCCGATCTGCGCTCCGGGGTGAATGTCGATGCCGGTAGCGGAGTGAGCGATTTCCGCGCTGATCCGCGCCAGCAACGGCAGCCCGGCGCGATACAAATGATGGGCCAGACGATGGTGAATCACCGCCAGAATCCCTGGGTAGCACAACAATACTTCATCGACACTGCGCGCCGCCGGGTCACCGTGATAGGCCGCGAGCACGTCGGTGTCCAACAGGCTGCGCAACCCAGGCAAAGCGAGGGCAAAGTCCTGAATGATCTGGATGGTCCGGGCTTCGACTTCAGTTTCGGCCTGGTCACTGTGGCGCGCGGCGTAGCGCAATTCGAGTCGCGCCTGGGCCAACAGCGCATTCAACGCCACATCCAGGGTGTGGCCGACGTAGAAGTCTTCGCTCTCCTCGCGCAGGTCAACCGGCCCCAGGCGCATCGGGAACAACGCACCACACAGGGCTTCGAGAATGTCCGCCATGGCTGCGCGGGACGGTAATTCTCGACCGCCCTGCTCGCCGCTGGCCCGGCCGTTTTGTGCACGCCACTGTTCACGTGCCGTGCGCAGCTGGCTGACGATGGTCTGCAATTGCCAATGGCTGGAACGCTCACTCACGGTAAAAAACTCCTCACGGGCGGCCGGACTGTCTGGCCGCACTGACGGCGATTACTTTACGGCAAGGGTCACGAGGCAAATTAAGAACCAATAGTGCTGTGCTCAGTTCGATTGGCTATAAGCGATTGGCGGTTGCCCCAACTTTTTGGCGTGCCTATAGTCCTGAGATCTTCAACCGCCAGTACGGACTCATGATCAAACAACAGCTCGCCCGCTTTAACCGCCTCGACCTGCTCGGTCAGCCCACCGCCCTCGAAAAACTCGAACGCCTGTCGACCTGGCTGGGCCGAGACCTGTACGTCAAGCGCGATGACCTGACACCGCTGGCAATGGGCGGAAACAAGCTGCGCAAACTCGAATACCTGGCCGCCGATGCCTTGGCCCAGGGTGCTGACACCTTGATCACGGCGGGCGCGCTGCAATCGAACCACGTGCGCCAGACAGCCGCCATTGCCGCCAAGTTGGGTCTGGGCTGCGTAGCCCTTCTGGAAAACCCTCTCGGCACTGACGACAGCAATTACACCGGCAACGGCAACCGGCTGCTGCTCGACCTGTTCGATGCCAAGGTCGAACTGGTGGAAAACCTCGACAACGCCGACGAGCAACTGCAAGCCTTGGCCAACCGACTGCGCAGCAACGGCAAGAAGCCGTACCTGGTGCCGATCGGTGGCTCCAATGCGCTGGGCGCCCTGGGCTACGTGCGCGCCGGGCTGGAACTGGCCGAGCAGATCAAGGACACCGGCCTGACTTTCGCCGCCGTGGTCCTGGCCTCGGGCAGCGCCGGTACCCACAGCGGCCTGGCACTGGCCCTGAGTGAAGCACTGCCGGATCTGCCAGTAATCGGCGTGACGGTTTCGCGCAGCGATGAAGACCAGCGGCCAAAGGTTCAAGGCCTGGCCGAACGCACCGCCGAGTTGCTGGGCGTGAATCTGCCGGAGGCTTTCAAGGTCGAGTTGTGGGACGAGTATTTCGCCCCGCGTTATGGCGAGCCGAATGCCGGCACACTCGCGGCGGTGAAGCTGCTGGCGAGTCAGGAAGGCTTGCTGCTGGACCCGGTCTACACTGGCAAGGCCATGGCGGGCTTGCTGGACGGGATCGGCCGTCAGCGCTTCGACGAGGGGCCGATTATCTTCCTGCACACCGGCGGGGCGCCGGCGTTGTTTGCCTATAAGGATTTTCTGTAAGCGATCTTTTCCTACGAAAGACATATTCAATTAACGAATAACAAATAGAATATTTATTATTTTCCTATCTAACGGCATCATCTTATAGTCACGCCGCAGGCGAATTTGCAGCGAGACGCATAAGCTGCATTAGGGCAGGATATCGCAGTCGTCCGAATCCCGAATTTGCCAACTTTCCTTAAGCGTCTTCCATAAGAAAACACAGGGGCTTGTCATGAATTTTTCCGCATTACGTCGCAATCTGCTGGTGGGCTCGCTGGGCCTGGCTCTGAGCGCCGGCCTGATTGGCCAAGCCGTTGCCGGTGAGCAACTGCAAAAAATCAAAGACGCTGGCGTGATCAACGTCGGTCTGGAAGGCACTTACCCTCCGTTCAGTTTCGTCGACGCCGACGGCAAACTGGCCGGCTTCGAAGTCGAGTTCTCCGAAGCCCTGGCCAAAGAGCTGGGCGTGAAGGTCAAACTGCAACCGACCAAATGGGACGGCATCCTCGCGGCCCTGGAATCCAAGCGTCTGGACGCAGTGATCAACCAGGTGACCATCTCCGAAGAGCGCAAGAAAAAGTATGACTTCTCCGAGCCGTACACCGTTTCCGGGATTCAGGCGCTGGTGCTGACGAAGAAGGCCGCCGAGCTGAACATCAAGTCCGCCGCTGACCTGTCCGGCAAGAAAGTCGGCGTAGGCCTGGGCACCAACTACGAAGAGTGGGTGAAAGCCAATGTGCCGACCGCTGACATCCGCACCTACGAAGATGATCCGACCAAGTTCCAGGACCTGCGTGTCGGCCGTATCGACGCCATTCTGATCGACCGTCTGGCCGCACTCGAATACGCCAAGAAGGCCAAGGACACCACCGCCGCCGGTGATGCGTTCTCCCGTCAGGAAGCCGGCATCGCCCTGCGTAAAGGCGAGCCTGAACTGCTGGCCGCGGTGAACAAGGCAATCGATAAACTGCGAGCCGATGGCACCCTGAAAAAGCTCTCGGAAAAATACTTCAACGCTGACGTCACTCAATAATGGGAGAAGCTTTCCAACTCGCACTGGACTCCGCGCCCTTTCTGCTCAAGGGCGCGTATTACACGGTCATCCTCAGCCTGGGCGGGATGTTCTTCGGCCTCGTGATGGGGTTCGGTCTTGCGCTGATGCGCCTGTCGCGCTTCAAACTGGTGAGCTGGATCGCCCGCATCTACGTGTCGTTCTTTCGCGGCACGCCGTTGCTGGTGCAACTGTTCGTGATCTATTACGGCTTGCCGCAATTGGGTCTGGAACTGGATCCGCTGCCGGCGGCCCTGATCGGCTTCTCGCTGAACATGGCCGCCTACGCCTGTGAAATCCTGCGTGCCGCGATCAGCTCCATCGAGCGCGGCCAGTGGGAAGCCGCTGCCAGTATCGGCATGACCCGCGCGCAGACCCTGCGCCGGGCCATCCTGCCGCAGGCGATGCGCACCGCATTGCCGCCGCTGGGCAACAGCTTCATTTCGCTGGTCAAAGACACCGCGCTGGCCGCTACCATCCAGGTGCCAGAACTGTTCCGGCAGGCGCAGCTGATCACCGCCCGCACCTTCGAAATCTTCACCATGTATCTTGCCGCCGCACTGATCTACTGGGTCCTGGCCACGGTGCTTTCGCACCTGCAGAACCAGTTGGAAGCGCGGGTCAATCGGCACGACCAGGAGTCCTGACCCAATGATTGTCGTGGAAAAACTGACAAAGCAGTTCAAGGGTCAAGTCGTGCTCAATGGCATCGATCTTGAGGTCAAGGAAGGTGAGGTGGTCGCGATCATCGGCCCTAGCGGTTCGGGCAAGACCACCTTCCTGCGCTGCCTGAATTTTCTGGAAGAACCCACCAGCGGCCGGATCAAGGTCGGCGATATCGAGATCGATACCAGCCGCCCACTGAACCAGCAGCAGAGCCTGGTGCGACGTTTGCGCCAGCACGTAGGTTTCGTGTTCCAGAACTTCAACCTGTTCCCCCATCGCACCGCTCTGGAAAACGTTATCGAAGGCCCGATCATCGTGAAGAAGATCGCGCACGCCGATGCCGTTGCCCTGGGTAAAAAGCTCTTGGCCAAGGTTGGCCTGGCGGGTAAGGAAGACGCCTACCCGCGTCGCCTCTCCGGTGGTCAGCAACAGCGCGTGGCGATTGCCCGGGCGCTGGCGATGGAACCGGAAGTGATCCTGTTCGATGAGCCGACCTCGGCCCTCGACCCGGAGTTGGTGGGCGAGGTATTGGCAACCATCCGCGGCCTGGCCGAAGAGAAGCGCACCATGGTGATCGTCACCCACGAAATGGGCTTTGCCCGGGACGTGGCCAACCGTGTGGTGTTTTTCGACAAGGGTGTGATCGTCGAGCAAGGCGAAGCGAAGGCGTTGTTTGCCAACCCGAAAGAAGAGCGGACAAAACAATTTCTCAGCAAATTCCTGAACAACAGCCACAACTAACAAGCCCGCTCAACAATAGTCACCTTCCATGGACGGAAGTGACGCCCCCCGAAAAAATATTTTACCAATACCAAACTAACCCCCTCTATTCGATATACATATTTTGTACGCGAACGCGGTACATATATATGCGTCGCAACAATTAAACTCCATCTCACCACCCGGTTCCTTTCGCAGATCCTAGCCGACCACGCGCGCCAAACTGCCAATTTACAGCCACTTTCAGCGGACAAATTCGACACACCGGCATGGTTTACTTACTTAGCACCGTAGGAACTTTCTGAATAACATCACACTTCAGCCATAACTAACAAATCTCATTGACACTTGCCCACCCTGACTCTTATCTAGTCTCCGACCTACATCACTCATCACGCCCAGTCCATTATTTCAATTAAAAATAATGAATGGTTTTGCTGCTCGATATTTAGTTTTTGAATTCCCAGAAACGGACTTCGTTGCAAGACTTCAAGGAGACTTCATGAAAAGCACCTCGAACAAATCCGGGCTTGTGGCCCCGACCCTGGCGCAATCCAACAAGACCGGCATCAACGTCACTTGCGCGGCGCACCTGCTCATCGATGTGGCGCCCTACCCCGCCATGGACGAAGGCGACCTGATCGAACTGTTCTGGGACAACTGCTACGTAGCCTCCCGCGTGCTGACGGCCAGCGATGCCGGCCAACCGGTGCAACTGCGGGTGCCTGAAAGTTTTGTCGCCAACGGTACCTCGCACATTCACTACCGGGTCATGCAGGTTGGTCGAGACCCGGTGGTTTCGGCCGGCCGAAACGTGCAGATCAAACTCGACTGCCCCGGCGGCCAACCCTCCGCGTTGTGCGGCGATGAAAACCAGTGCCTGGCACCGGTGGGCATTCCCGAGGCGATTCGCCGTCAGGGGGTCAATCCGAGCCAGGTCAAACGCGGTGTTCCCTTGACCATCGAACCGTACCTGAACATGGCCGTCGACGACGAAATCACCTTGCGCTGGGGCGATGTGCGCATGGATCTGCCACGGCTCAAGTCCGCCGATGTGGGTCAGCCGGTTCAGGTCTGGATACCGCCGGCCATCATCCTCGAAGCCGGCGAAGACCTGCGGCTGGAAGTGACGTACTGCATTCTCGACCGGGTGGGTAATAACTCCCGCTGGGCGCCAGCCCGTACGCTGAAGATCGGGTGTGCAAATACCTATCTGAAAGTCCCGAAGAAACAGCCCCTCAAGGCTGCTGAACCCCGTAGACGATGAAGAAGCCTCTGTGGGGGATCATCCTTCTATGTATATTCCTAAAAGTTAGTTCATAAAATATTTATACACGTTTAGGGTATATACACCGGACCACCGGACATCCTTGTTTTCATGCGCGGCCACAAGCGGCGCTTCCATAAGATGTGAGGTAGGTATGGTCCGGAACACAATCACCCCAGTGCAGATCGCCAGGGCATTGCGTGCAGCCAAGGAGCGGCACTGATGTCCAGTCTGGCAGATGCAAACGTCCAGAGTGACCTGGACATCGCCCCCCTGTTGTTGCCCGCAAAAGTCTTGCGCAATGACGCTCAAGCCATCAAGGCGGCCCACGAACTGGCGCAAGTCGCCAGCCTGCAAGCGGCCAAACGGGACCGTCAGCGCAAGCTGCCGTGGGCGGAAATAGAACAGTTCACCCGCAGCGGCCTGGGCAGCATTTCCATCCCCCGCGAGTACGGTGGCCCGCAGGTTTCGTTCGTTACCCTGGCCGAGGTCTTCGCGATCATTTCCGCGGCAGACCCGGCGCTTGGGCAGATCCCGCAAAACCAGTTCGGCATTCTTAACCTGGTGCTCGGCAGCGCCACCGAAGCGCAAAAAAAACAGCTGTTCAAAAGCGTCCTGGATGGCTGGCGCATCGGCAATGCCGGGCCGGAACGCGGCAGCAAAAACACCCTGGAACTGAAGGCACGCATCACCGCTGACGGCGTCCTCAATGGCCAGAAGTTTTATTCCACTGGCGCACTGTTCGCCCATTGGGTCGCGGTCAAAGCGTTGAACGATGATGGCAAGCAAGTGTTGGCGTTCATCCGGCGCGGCACACCGGGATTGCGCATCGTCGATGACTGGTCCGGGTTTGGTCAGCGCACCACCGCCAGCGGCACGATTTTGCTCAACAACGTGCAGGCCGATCCCGAACTGGTGGTGGATAACTGGCGGATCAACGACACGCCGAACATCCAGGGTGCTGTCTCGCAGCTGATTCAAGCGGCCATCGACGCCGGTATCGCCCGAGGCGCCATCGACGACGCCATCGACTTCGTGAAAACCCGCGCCCGGCCGTGGATCGACGCCAAGGCCGAACGGGCCAGCGATGACCTGTACGTGATCGCCGATATCGGCAAGTTGAAAATCGAATTGCACGCCGCCGAAGCGCTGCTGCGCAAGGCCGGACAAGTGCTCGATGAAGTCAGCGCCGCACCACTCACCGCCGAGTCTGCCGCCCGCGCCTCGATTGCGGTGGCCGAAGCCAAAGTGCTGACCACCGAGATTTCGTTGCTGGCCAGCGAAAAACTGTTCGAACTGGCCGGCAGCCGCGCGACCCTCGCCGAATTCAACCTCGACCGCCACTGGCGCAACGCCCGGGTACACACCCTGCACGACCCGGTGCGCTGGAAGTATCACGCGGTCGGCGCCTATCGCCTCAACGGCACGCTGCCTAATCGCCATTCCTGGATCTGACGACCAGAACACTTTTTGCCAGAGCTCTGGAGAAACACATGACAAGTTCTCACCACGTCGCTGTCATCACCAGCGATGAGCAAGCCCTGATCGTCGCCAGCGACCTTGCCGAAGACTTCAAACGCGACAGCGCCACACGCGACCGCGAGCGCCGTTTGCCACACCCGGAACTGGAAGTGTTTTCCCGCTCGGGCCTGTGGGGCATCAGCGTGCCAAAGGAATACGGCGGCGCCGGTGTTTCCAACGTCACCCTGGCCAAGGTCATCGCCTTGATCGCCCGGGCCGACGGCTCCCTGGGGCAGATTCCGCAGAACCATTTCTATGCCCTCGAAGTACTGCGGGTGAACGGCAGCCACGAGCAGAAGCAACGCCTGTACGCCGAAGTCTTGGCCGGCCAGCGCTTCGGCAATGCGTTGGCCGAACTCGGCACCAAAACCGCACACGATCGCGTCACCAGCCTGACTCGTGACGGCAGCGGCTATCGCATCAATGGTCGCAAGTTCTACGCCACGGGCGCGATCTACGCCCAGCGCATTCCCACCTCGGTGGTGGATGAAAACGGCGTGCAGCAACTGGCGTTCGTCCCACGCGACAGCAAGGGCCTGAGTGTGATCGACGACTGGAGCGGCTTCGGCCAGCGCACCACCGGCAGCGGTTCGGTGGTGTTCGAAGATGTCTACGTCGCTGCCGAAGATGTCATCCCCTTTCAGAGCGCTTTCGAACGCCCGACCCCGGTCGGCCCGCTGGCGCAGATTCTCCATGCCGCCATCGACACCGGCATCGCCCGCGCTGCCTATGAAGATGCGCTGCATTTCGTGCGCACCAAAACCCGGCCGTGGATCGACGCCACCCACGAAAAAGCCACGGACGATCCACTGACCCTCAAGAGCTTCGGCCACCTGAGCATTCGCCTGCACGCCGCCGAAGCACTGTTGGAGCGTGCCGGTGAATACCTCGACAAGGCCCAGGACGACACCCAGGCCGAGACGGTCGCCGCCGCGTCGATTGCCGTCGCCGAAGCCCGCGCCCTCAGCACCGAAATCTCCCTGGCCGCCGGCAGCACGCTGTTCGAACTGGCCGGCAGCCAGGCAACCTTGATCGAACACGGCCTCGACCGCCACTGGCGCAACGCCCGGGTGCACACCCTGCACGACCCGGTGCGCTGGAAGTATCACGCAGTGGGCAATTACTACCTCAACGATGAAAACCCGCCACTGCGGGGGACCATCTGAATGGCCAAGAAAAAGATCCTGCTCAACGCGTTCAACATGAACTGCATCGGGCACATCAACCATGGCTTGTGGACACACCCGCGCGACACGTCCACCCGCTACAACACGATCGAATACTGGACCGAACTGGCGCAGCTGCTGGAGCGCGGGCTGTTCGACGGCCTGTTCATCGCCGACATCGTCGGGGTCTACGACGTCTACCAGAACTCGGTGGACGTGCCGTTGAAAGAGTCGATCCAGTTGCCGGTCAACGATCCGTTGTTGCTGGTCTCCGCGATGGCGGCGGTGACCAAAAACCTTGGCTTCGGCCTGACCGCCAACCTCACTTACGAAGCGCCGTATCTGTTCGCCCGACGCCTGTCGACGCTGGATCACCTGAGCCGTGGGCGGGTTGGCTGGAACATCGTCACCGGCTATCTCGACAGCGCCGCCAAGGCCATGGGCCTGAGTGAACAGGTCGAGCATGACCGCCGCTATGACCAGGCCGACGAGTACCTGGAAGTGCTCTACAAACTCCTGGAGGGCAGTTGGGAAAACGGCGCGGTGCTGAACGATCCGCAGCAGCGGATCTACGCGCAGCCGGACAAAGTGCACAAGGTCGAGCACAAGGGCGAGTTCTATCAGGTCGAGGGTTATCACCTGTGTGAACCCTCGCCGCAGCGCACGCCGGTGCTGTTCCAGGCCGGCAGTTCGGATCGCGGCTTGCTGTTCGCCGGGCGACATGCCGAGTGCGTATTCATCAGTGGCCAGACCAAGGCATCGACCAAGGCGCAGGTGGACAAGGTGCGCGCCAGCGCCGTCGAAGCCGGGCGCAATCCCGAGGACATCAAGGTGTTCATGGGGCTGAACGTGATCGTTGGCGCCACCGAAGAGCTGGCCTGGGCCAAGCACGCCGAATACCTGAGCTACGCCAGTGCCGAAGCCGGCGTTGCGCACTTCTCGGCGTCCACCGGGATCGATTTTTCCCAATATGAAATCGACGAGCCGATCCAGTACGTGAAGAGCAACGCGATCCAGTCTGCCACCAAACACCTTCAGAACAATGATTGGACACGACGCAAACTGCTGGACCAACACGCCCTCGGCGGGCGTTACATCACCGTGGTCGGCTCACCGCAGCAGGTGGCGGATGAACTGGAATCCTGGATTGCCGAAACCGGTCTCGATGGTTTCAACCTGACGCGGATTGTCACGCCGGAAAGCTATGAGGATTTCATCGAGCTGGTGATTCCCGAGTTGCAACGGCGGGGCTCGTACAAGACGGCGTATGACAGCGGCACCTTGCGAGAAAAGCTGTTCCGCGAGGAGGCGTTTTTGCCTGAACAGCACACCGGCTCGCACTACCGACACTAAACCCTGTGGCGAGGGAGCTTGCTCCCGCTCGACTGCGCAGCAGTCGAAAATCTGCTGATCCGATTTATCTGTCGCACCTTATCGGATGCTTCAGGGCTGCTTCGCAGCCCAGCGGGAGCAAGCTCCCTCGCCACAAATGTGAACCCAATACTGATAATTGACTGGATAACTCATCATGAAAAAGAACTACTTCTCCCACCCAGTCAAAGCACTGGCCCTGGCCCTCGGCCTCTTCAGCTCGGTGACCTTCGCCGCCGACGCACCGCTGAAAATCGGCACCACCGCCGCCTTCGCCATTCCTTTGGAAGCGGCGGTTGAAGAAGCTGGCAAACAAGGCCTGAAAGTCGAACTGGTGGAGTTCAGCGACTGGATCGCGCCGAACGTAAGCCTGGCTTCAGGCGACATCGACGTGAACTACTTCCAGCACATCCCGTTCCTGGAAAACGCCAAGGCTGCGTCGGGTTTCGACCTGGTGCCGTTCGCACCGGGCATCATCAACAACGTCGGCCTCTACTCGAAGAAATACAAAAGCTTCGACGAACTGCCGCAAGGCGCCAGCGTGGCCATCGCCAACGATCCGATCAACAGTGGTCGTGGCTTGCAGCTGCTGGCCAAGGCCGGCCTGATCACCCTCAAGCCCGGCGTCGGCTACAAGGCCACCGAAGAAGACATCATCGCCAACCCGAAGAAGATCAAGATCCTCCAGGTCGAAGCCGTGCAACTGGTACGCGCCTATGACGATGCCGATCTGGTGCAGGGCTACCCGGCCTACATTCGCTTGTCGAAAACCTTCGATGCCGGCGCCGCATTGCTGTTCGACGGCCTCGATCACAAGGAGTACGTGATTCAGTTCGTGATCCAGCCCAAGAGCAAAACCGATCCGCGCCTGATCAAGTTCGTCGACATCTACCAGCACTCACCCGCTGTGCGCGCCGCACTGGATAAAGCTCACGGCAAGCTCTATCAAGCCGGTTGGGAAAGCTGAACATGACCGCCGCCATCCAACGGCGACTGGAGATTCCAGAGCCGCAAAGCGCCGAGCACACTGAACTGCATCCCGAACTGAACCATGCCCATGTTCGCTTCATCGGCCTGGGCAAAACCTACAACGGCCAGCAAGGCCCGGTGGCCGCGTTGCACGGCATCGACCTGGCGATCCAGCGCGGCGAAGTGTTCGGCATCATCGGTCGTAGCGGCGCTGGCAAGTCGTCGTTGATCCGCACCATCAATCGACTGGAACAGCCGAGCAGCGGTCGGGTGCTGATCGATCAAGTGGACATCGGCGAGTTCGACGAAGACCGCCTTGTGGCGCTACGTCGGCGCATCGGCATGATATTCCAGCACTTCAACCTGATGTCGGCCAAGACCGTTTGGCAGAACGTCGAGTTGCCGTTGAAAGTCGCTGGCGTGCCGAAGGAACAACGCGAGCAGAAGGTCCGTGAACTGCTGGAACTGGTGGGTTTGCAGGCCAAGCACAAGGCTTACCCGGCGCAGTTGTCCGGCGGGCAGAAACAGCGCGTGGGCATTGCCAGGGCGTTGGTGCATGACCCGGAAATTCTGCTGTGCGACGAAGCCACTTCAGCGCTGGACCCGGAGACCACGCAGTCGATCCTCGGCCTGCTGCGCGAGATCAATCAGCGCCTGGGCCTGACCATTGTGCTAATCACCCACGAGATGGCGGTGATCCGTGAGATCTGTGATCGCGTGGTTGTCCTGGAACACGGGCGCATCGTCGAGCAAGGGCCGGTGTGGGAAGTGTTCGGCAATCCGCAGCATGAGGTCAGCAAGACATTGCTGGCACCGTTGCAATACGCACTGCCGAAAGAGCTGCAAAGCCGTTTGCAGCCGCAGCCAAAGTCATCGGACGCCGCCGTGGTCCTGCGCTTGCAGTTCACCGGCAGCCAACGCGACGAACCGGACCTGGCGGCATTGTTCAGTGCCCTCGGAGGCCGTGTGCGATTGCTGCAAGGCGGCGTGGAACGGATTCAGGGCCATGCCCTCGGGCAACTGCTACTGGCGGTGACCGGCTCGACTCTCGGTGCCGAAGAGTTGCGTCAACGCGCCTCCCATTGGGCGCAACAGGTGGAGGTACTGGGCTATGTGGTTTGATCGCTTGCTGCAGGGTTTTATCGACACATTCTTGATGGTCGGCGTGTCGTCGTTGATCGCGCTGTTGGCGGGCATTCCGCTGGCGGTGATCCTGGTCACCAGCTCCAAGGGCGGCATCTACGAAGCCCCGGCGTTGAACCGCGCACTGGGCGCGTTCGTGAACCTGTTTCGCTCGATTCCGTTCCTGATTTTGATGGTGGCGCTGATTCCGTTCACCCGATTGATCGTCGGCACCACCTACGGCGTGTGGGCGGCCGTAGTGCCGCTGACCATCGCGGCCACGCCGTTCTTTGCACGCATTGCCGAGGTCAGCTTGCGCGAGGTCGATCATGGACTGATAGAAGCAGCGCAAGCCATGGGTTGCCGGCGTTGGCACATCGTTTGGCATGTGTTGTTGCCGGAAGCGCTGCCAGGGATTGTCGGCGGGTTCACCATCACCTTGGTCACCATGATCAACTCATCGGCCATGGCCGGGGCGATTGGCGCGGGTGGGTTGGGGGACATTGCCTATCGGTATGGGTATCAGCGCTTTGATAGCCAGATCATGC